>DASZHY010000050.1:0-19905 GCA_035949675.1 Thermoanaerobaculia bacterium | reverse complement strand
CATGCAGGTAATCCGCCTGTTTTAGTGGTTGGAGGGGGTTATGGATAACCATGGTTTCATCTCTGGCGTAACGCCAAGCAACCAGAAAGTTTGCCAGGATCCGCCAGGCAAAACTTTCTGTAAACTATCCCAAGTGCGAGGCGAGAAGTCAATAGGCGCTACAAGGAATGTTCAAATTGGGATGGGGCTATCCTTTTACGGATAGCCAGTATCGGTAAAAGGCGCCCAGATCGATGACCATGCCGGTCTCCTCGCCGAGAAGGGCAACTCCCAGCTCACCATCCTGAACCGGCTTCCAGGGACTCCCCTTCTCTTCGAAGGAGCGCCAGAGCAACGATCTACTCTTCAACCAGCGCACCTGCGTGGCGGGGCCGCCGCGAGCGTACCAGAAGGCTAGGTCGACGAACGCGAGTTCGTCTCCTTCGGCACATGCGCAGGAGGCATTGACGAACAGGGTGCTCACCGCAAGATCCTTCAGCTCGCGAGAGAACGCCTCGAAACGCTCGGTTTCGAGCGAAAGCGAGACTACAAACAGGAAGTCGGGCCGGATACGCCAGAGTACCTCCCGGTACTTGCAGCCTGGATCGCTAGCGTCAGCGCAGATCAGCACACAGATCCGACCCCAGCGCATGTCGAGGACGTGGAGCGCCTGGCCTCGGCGGATCCCTTCGGTGATCTGGGGAAAAGGAAGGTCGGCGGGCACTTCTCGGAAGAAGTGACCATATTGCTTCACCTGGTTCGGAGTCACGAAAAAATGGCCGCTTTTCTCGTGCTTCAGGGCCACCGCGCCGCTAGCGTCCAGGAATACTGACTCGTTCGCCGGCCGCGTTTCGGCCTTGTCGTCCCAGACATGGAAGCTGCCTGCCATCACGCCCAGAAAATCATTCCTCAGCTCCGCGAGCTGTTCGAGAATTACCTGCCGGGCGTGAGTGTCGATGCATAGCTCCGGGAAGACTAGAAGGTGGACCCCCGCACCTATCGCGTGGAAGAAAACGCGGCGAAGATGATCCTCTAGCTGACCGCTCTCACGCATGCCTTCTGGGCGGCAGGCCGCGAACTCGCGACCTTCTGGATCGATGTCGAACCGGGGACCGGAATCCGCGATCAGCGGACAGAGAGCCACCTTGAGCGGGAAACCAGAGTCCTCCCAAGGGTCGTCGAAAACCCGCATGACCTCTGTACAAGGAATGGGAATCAACCGGGGAAGGTCTGCGACTCGCCAGTAGAGCCCGAGAGAGTTGAGGAGGGCTCCTGGTGGAGAGGGGCGCTTAGGAGGATGCCGGGCGTCGTCGGCGACTCCCTGCTCCGCTTTGCGCTCGACCTGGCGCGCCAAGGAAGGGGCATGTAGCCATACTGACACCGTTCCGATAAGCTCGAAGTCCATCCCTGGCGAGCCTTCCAAGACGATCGATCGCACCTCCGACCTGAGTTGGGACCGCAAGATCTCGCTGTCGCCCGTGAGCCAGTCTTCAATGCGGAGCAGAGCGTCCATATAGCGTCCATAAAGGATGCTTGGGTCGCCTGACGCTCCGCTGCTGCGCAGAGCCAGCAATGCGGCGTCGAGATTATTGTGGGCGGTCCACCGCATCTCCTCCCAGGACGCCTCCCAGTAACGATCGTGAAGAAGAGACGCTGCAGCGAAGAGATGAGCCCCGAGGCGGGCCAGATCGTCTTCGCGCACCTCTGTGGTTTCCGCGATCGAGCGGACAAACACGGCGAGGCGCGAAACAGGATCTTCCATGGCTATCAAGACTGGTGGTACGGGCGATGAGTCTCTCGGCAAGAACGGCAGGCAGCTAACAGTCTAGGACTCGATCTTGAGTTTCTGACGATGCCAATATCGACATATTGAAATAGACCATTTTATGCACTACAATAGGACAATACCACATCCTCGCCCGCTTGGTGATTCCGCGTGGCAGTCACCATTGCGAGGAAGACGCGGGCGTGGAGCGAGGTTCCGACGATTGGCCGGGCAAAGGCGCTACGGCTTGCTAGACACACGCGCTGAGTTCGCGGAGCTCCTCCGGGAGCGGGCTCCCTGAGCAGGTCTGGATGAGGCCTTTGCAGTGACGATAGGCGAGCGGCTGTGCGGCTATAAGCTGCCGCGATCCGCTACCCTCCCGCGTCAGCCCGCTCGAGCGCCGCGCGGTCCCAGCGGGCCAGGTTGGCGCCCGCTTCGTAGGTGGTCTGCAGGAAGTCGAGCAGGGTTGCCTCGGGGTCGGGCGCGGTGCGCACCGCTTCGTAGGGCAGCATGAACTCCCCCAGCTGCTGATCGAAGTAGGCGGCGGCAGGTTTTACCTTCGCTTCGGCGTATCCCGGCGGCGTGGGGTAGATGTAGGCGTAGAAGGCCGTCTCGGGCGACTGCTGGTTGCCGGGCCAGAACCCGGCGCTTGCAACCTCGTGCGAATAGCCCTCGCGCATCACGCGATCGGCAACGTGCGGGATGCCTCCCGGATGCGGGGGCGCCGGCCGGCCTGAGAACCGGCTCGCCGCCAGGTCGAAGCCGCCCCAGAAGAAGTGCACCGGGCTCGCCTTGCCCTCGAAACGCCCGCGAAAGACCTTGAAGACGCGGTCGACCTGGACCAGCGCCCGCCAGAAACGCTGTGCCGCCTCGGGATCGTAGGAGGCGTGGACGCGGTCCTCCGCGAAGGGCAGCATGTCGTCCGGGATCTCGACCGGCACGGGCCAGATGTGAACCTCGACCTGCAGCGCCGCGAGGGCGCGCTGGAAGTCCGCGTAGAAGTCGGCGACGCTGCGCGCAACGAGCGGCAGCGACCCCCGCCCGCCATCGCTCACCCGGATGGCGAGCTCGTGGGCCAGGAGGTCGAGCTCGATCTCGACCAGCCGCCCGCCATTGCACGGCATGGCCGAGGTGGTGAGGCCGCGGGCGCTGACGTAGAGCACGACCTGCCACCAATGATTCAACATGGGCTCGAGCGCCATCCGCGTCTTGCCGACGATCTGGGTCCAGCGGTGGAGCGTCTGGCGAGTGTCGGACCATGACTCATACGACAGCGCGGGCCAGGCCGCGGTGGGCTGCACGGACATCACTGTTCCTCCTGCGGCGGCGCCGGCGTCACGTAGGCGGCCGTGATCCCCCCGTCGACGAGAAAGGTCGCTCCGGTCATGAAGGACGACTCGTCCGAGGCAAGGAAAAGGGCGGCCTGGGCGATCTCACGGGCCTGGCCGAAGCGGCCCATCGGGATGTGGACGAGGCGGCGCTGCCGCTTCTCCTCGGTATCCAGATATTTCATCAGCAGCTCGGTTTGCAGAGGGCCGGGGCAGAGGGCATTGACGCGGATCTTCTCGCGGGCGTGAATCGTGGCCAGCTCGCGGGTCATGGCGAGGACGCCGCCCTTGCTGGCGGTATACGCGAGCTGCGGCGTGGCGGCGCCGAGGATTGCCACGAACGAGGCGGTGTTGATGATGGAGCCGCCGCCTGCCCGGCGCAGGGCCGGAATCCCGTACTTGCAGCCGAGAAAGACCCCTTTGAGGTTGACCCTCATGGTCAGGTCCCAGACGTCTTCCTCGGTCGACGTGGCGTCGCCGTCCTCGGCGTGGGAGATTCCGGCATTGTTGAACAGGACGTCCAGCCGGCCGAAGACATCCTCGGCGGCCTTGACCATGGCTCGAACGTCCTCGGCCCTTGACACGTCTGCGTGCACGAAAAGCGCCTCGCGCCCCCTGGCCTTCAACTCCGCCACCGCCGCCTGGCCGGCGACGTCGTTCACGTCCACCACCGCCACCCGCGCCCCCTCGCCGGCGAACAGGCGCGCGGACTCCAAGCCGATCCCGGCGCCGCCGCCGGTGATGAGGGCGACTTTTCCTTCCAGGCGATTCCCCATTTTCGTCACGCCCGCTCGAAATACCTCGCCCGCTCCCAGCACGTCACCACCTCGTCGAACTTCCGCTGCTCGGTGCGGAGGAAGTGGAGATAGTGCGACGCCACGGCCTCACCGAATGCGTCGCGCGCCAGGTCGCTGCGCTCGAGCTCCGCGATCGCCTCGCGCAGGGTGGATGGGAGGCGCGGCAGGCCAGCGGGATCGTAGCCGTCTCCGCGCAAGGCTTCCGGCGGCTCGATGTGGTTGCGGATGCCGTCCAGGCCGGCGGCGATGGCCGCGGCGTAAGCGATGTAAGGGTTCACGTCCGCTCCCGGAATGCGGCACTCGATGCGGAGCGACGGCCCGCTGCCCACCACCCGGAAGCCGGTCGTCCGGTTGTCATAGCTCCAGGCGATCGCCACGGGAGCCCACGATCGCGCCTGGAAGCGCTTGTAGGAAGTGGGATACGGGGCGTAGCAGGCGCACAGCGCCCGCGTGTGCTTCATCCATCCGCCCAGGAACCAGCGGAACGTGTCGCTGGCCTTGACCGGGCCAGTGGGGCGGTCGCCCGCGAAGAGACTCTGCCGGCCTTCCTTGTCGCGGAGGCTGACGTGCAGGTGGGCGCTCGATCCCGTTTGCCTCTCGTCCCACTTTGCCATGAACGTCACCGACTTGCCCTGCGCCCAGGCGATCTCCTTGGCGGCATGCTTGTAGAGCAGGTTGCGGTCGGCCTGGATCAGGGCCTCGCCAAAGCGCAGGTTGATCTCCTGCTGGCCGAGGCCCGCCTCTCCCTTGCTGCACTCCACGGGAACGCCGCTGTCGCCGAGATGCCGCCTGATCGCGCCGATCAGGCCCTCCTCCTTCGTCCCTTGAAGGATGTGGTAATCCTCGTTGTAAAAGCCCATCGGGCGGAGATCGTGGTAGCTCTTCGCTCGCGCCTCGCCGAAGCTGTCGTCGAATACGTAGAGCTCGATCTCCGTGCCGCTCATGACGGTGAAGCCGGCCGCGCCCGCCTGCGCCAGCTGACGCTGCAGCATGCGGCGCGGCGAGACCTCGACCGGCTGCCCGTGATGATCGAACAGATCGCACAGCACGAGAGCGGTTCGCCGCAGCCAGGCGGCATGGCGTAAGGTGTCGATGTCCGGCACACAGTGGAAGTCGCCGTAGCCGGTCTTCCAGCCGGTGTAGGCGTAGCCCGGGATGGCCTCCATCTCCATGTCGCAGGCGAGCAGGTAGTCGCATGCATGCATGCCGCCCTGCGCCACCTCGTCGAGAAAGTAATGGCCGGTGAAGCGCTTTCCCATCAAGCGGCCATACATGTCCGGGAACGCCGCCAGCACGGTTTCGATCTCGCCGCGGTCGACGAGGTCGCCCAGCTCGGCGAGGGTCAGCATGCCGCGCGCCGGCTTGCCGTCCAGCTCCTGGTCACCTCGCTGGCTCATCGCTAGCCCGCCGCGATGTACACGCTCTTCCACTCGCTGTAGTGATCGAGAGCGGGGAGGCCCAGCTCGCGTCCGAAGCCGCTGCGCTTGACGCCGCCGAATGGCATCTCCAGGTGGACGCTCCAACCCGAGTTGACCGAGAGCACCCCCGTCTCGACGGCACGCACCACTCGCAAGGCCCGCGCCAGGTCCCGCGTCCAGAGCGAGCCGGAGAGACCGTAGAGCGTGGCGTTGGCCATCCGGATCGCCTCCTCCTCGCCGTCGAAAGGCAGGATGGAAACGACCGGCCCGAAGATCTCCTCTTGCGCGATCGTCATGTCGGGGGTCACGTCGCGGAAGACCGCGGGAGCGTAAAAGCCGCCGCGATCGAAAGGCTCGCCCCGCAGTGCCTCGCCGCCGGTACAGAGCGTCGCCCCCTCTTCCACGCCTTGCCGGACATAGCCGTGCACACGCTCGCGGTGCTCGCGGGAAATCAGCGAGCCCATCTCGGTCGAGTCTTGCAGCGGGTCGCCGACGCAGAGCGCCCGCGTGCGCGCCACGAAGCGCTCGACGACCTCCTCGTAGACCGGCCGCTCGACCAGGATACGGCTTCTGGCGCAGCAGTCCTGGCCGGCGTTGCCAAAGGAGCCGGAGACGGACGATCCGGCTTTCTCGAGGTCGGCGTCGGCGAAGATCAAGCTGGCCGACTTGCCGCCCAGCTCGAGGGAAACGCGCTTGACGTCGCCGGCCGCGAGGCGCATGACCTCGCTGCCGACCTGCGTCGAGCCGGTGAAGGCGATCTTCCGCACGTCAGGGTGCTGCGCGAGCGCCGAGCCGGCCTCGCTTCCGGGCCCCGGCACCACGTTGAGCACTCCGGGGGGCACTCCGGCGTCGGCCGCGAGCTCGGCCAGCCGCAGGGCCGTCATTGGCGTCGCCGATGCCGGCTTGACCACCACCGAGTTGCCGAGCGCCAAGGCGGGCGCCACCTTCCAGGTGGTGATGGCGAACGGGAAGTTCCAGGGCACGATCAGACCGCAGACGCCGACCGGCTCGCGGAAAGTGAGGCCCGTTCCGGGCGCCCCCAGCGGCACGGTGTGACCGCCGAAGGCAGGAATCAGCCCCGCGTAGTACTGGCAGCAGGCCGCCCCCATCTCGATCTCGGCCCGGGCCTCCTGGATCGGCTTGCCGACGCTGCGCGATTCGAGTGCCGCGAGCTCCTCGGCCGCGGCGCGCAGCCGTTCCGCCAGCTGCAGCAACACCCGGGCGCGTTCCGCCGCGGTGGCCCGCCGCCAAGCTCCATGCTCGAACGACTGCCGCGCGGCTGCCACTGCCGCGTCCACGTCCTCGACTCCCCCCTCGGCCACCCGCGCGAGGACCTCGCCCGTCGCGGGGTTGACGACGGCAGCGTACCGGCCCGACCGGGCAGGAACGCGCTCGCCGGCGATCCAAAGACCTTGCTCGCGGCACTCGGCCATGGCGAGCGAATCATAGCTCGTAGAGATCCTCGCGCACCCAGCCGCGGTCGCCGGACCTGGCCGCGGCAGGGAAGTAGCCGGGGATGCTAACGCCGATCGTCTGAGCTCACCGGTTCGACCGGCAGGGGTGCCAGCGCCGCGAGCATCTCGCCGATCGATTGGTACCTGTCGGCCGGCTGTTTGGCGAGGAGCTTGTAGACCAGCTCGGCCCAGCCCGCCGGCAGCCCGGGACGCGCCAGGCCAAGGTCCGGCGGCGGCTGCCGCAGGTGCTGCAGGACGATCGCTCCCGGGGTGGTGCCGTCGAACGGTTCCCGGCCGGCGAGCAGGGCGTAGGCCACGACGCCCAGCGCATAGAGATCGGCGCGGCAGTCGGGCGTCGCGCTCTGCAGCTGCTCCGGGGAGATGTAGAGGACCGACCCCAGCGCGAAACCGGTCTTGGTGAGACGCTTCTCGACACCCATGTCGCGGGCGATGCCGAAGTCGAGGATCTTGAGCCGCGACGGGGTGAGGATGATGTTTCCCGGCTTGAGGTCGCGATGCACGATCCCCAGGGCGTGCGCCTCCGCGAGACCAGCGCCGATCTCTTCGAGGATGCCTTTGATGCGCGCGAGCGGCAGCCGGCGCTCGGGGGAGATGAGGGCGTCCAGGCGCTCGCCTTCGAGCAGCTCCATGGTGATGAAGATGCCGCCTTCGTAACGTCCGAGGTCGAAGACCCGGACGACGTTGGGATGCGTGATCTTGCGGCAGATCTGCGCCTCGCGCAGCAGCCGCTCGGTATCGGCGTCGTCGGCGTCCAGGCCGAGAAGCGTCTTGATCGCCACCAGCTCGTCGAGCTCCCGGTCGTGCGCCTTGTAGACCCGCGCCATGCCGCCTCGCCCCAGCTCGCCGAGCAGCTCATAGCGCCCGGCGAGGAGCTGGCCGGCCGCGAGGCCCGGAAAGGCAGCAACTGGCGCCGCTGCGCTGGCTGCGCTGGCTGCGATCATCGCGGCCGGGCTCCGCCCCGCCGCCGCCACCACCGTTGGGGCGCGGTCCAGGGCCGCACCGGTGTCCACGACGGGAGCGGGAGCGGGGGGTGCGGTCCGCGACAGCCGTTCAGGCGGGGCCGGCCGCGCCGCCGCGGCCCCCGCCGCAGCGGCCGCTTGCAGCCCGGCGCCCGAGTCGCGGCGCGCCACCAGCTCGCGGAGCCGGCGCTGCGGGCCGGCATCTCCAGGCGAAAGGTCGAGCAGGCCGCGATACAGCTCCTCGGCGTGCGCCGTCTGACCCCGCTTCTCGCAGCTCTCTGCCGCCCGATACAGGAGCTGCCGCGCCGTGTCGCGCTCGCGCGGCGGGAGCTGGCGCGTGCGGCTCAACGCCTGCGCGGTCAAACCCTCGTCGAGCAGCAAGGGGATCAACGCCAGCGTCGCCTTCAGGAAGTCGGCATCGCCAGGTTGCACCTGCATCAACGCGCGGGCGGCCCCGGGGCGGTCGCCGGCGGTCAGCAGGCTGGTGGCCGCGTTCATCGGCTGGCCGCCTTTGAGGAAGAGCTCGGCGGCGCCGGCGTGGTCGCCGGCCTTCGCGCAGCACTCCGCCCCCCGCAGCGGCTCGCCCGCGGCGGCGAAGCAGCGAGCGGCATCGCGATTGCGTCCTGCCTCTTGGTAGGCGTGAGCCGCCCGTGCTTGCTCCTGGGCGGCCTCCCAGCGCGAGCCTGCCTTCGGCCAATCGCCACCCGCCTCGTAGGCCTCCGCGGCCTCGCGCGCCAGGCCGGCGGCGGCGAAGACGTTGGCCGCCTCGAGCGGGCGGCCGAAGCCGAGGTAGACGCGAGCCACCAGGCGGCGGTCGAGGTCGCGATCCTTGCGCAGCAGCCGCGCGGCGCGCTCGCCGTCGCCGATCTTGAGGCAGGCCTCGATGGCTTCGGCGATCTTCCCCGCTTCCTCGAGCAGGTCCACCGACGCTGGCGTTGGCTTCACGCCCTGCAGCACCTCGGCTGCCTCGGCGGTCCGGTCGAGCCGGCGCAAGAGCTCGGCGCGGCTCACCTCCACCGCTCCCAGACGCCCGGTGATCTCCTCGCCGGGGCGGCTGCGGCTGTTGCGGCGCAGCCGCTGCGACTCGATCTCGAGCATCCGCAGGGCGGCGTCGAGCTGGCCGGCCTGGTCGTAGCAGGCCGCCGCGTGGGCGTAGAGCTTGGCCCGCTCGTAGAGATGAGCGGCGCGCGACCAGCGGTGCAGCTGCTTGGCGGCTTCCGCGGCTTGGCGGTCGGCCCCGGCGAGCTCGAACAGGCCGAGCGCCAGGCTGTGATGGCCGTTTCCGGAAAGCAGTTCCGCGGCTTGCAGGGCGCCGGCGCGGCCGAAGTCGTCGGGGACGCGGCCCAGGCCGGCGCGGAGCGAGCACTCGACGGCTCGCCGCTCGTCGCCGATCTCGATGGCCGCTCGGGCCGCCTGGTGGAAGGCCCCCGCCTGCTGGTACAGACGCGCCGCCTTGTCCTGCTTGCCCGCGGCCAGGTAAGCGTCCGCCTGCCGCAGCGCCCGCTCCGCCAGGTAACCCTTCAGCACGCCCAGCCCTCCCATTCGCGGCGAAAGCCGTTTACCAGCTGCAAATTCCTTTAGACGACAAGCTAACCGACCATTATACCACCACTAACGCCAGTGCAAGGGCTCAAAACGCCAAAGCGTGCAGGGGCCAAGACTGCCGGCCTATGGAAACTGGCGGGGTGATTGCCGCTCATCCGCCGGCATGACGCCGGCGTATGTCCCATGGACGCCGCCGCGAAGGTCAGGTATCCCTTGGCTGGCGAACGCGCAAGTCGGCGTCGGCCGTTCAGGAGCCGTTCAGGAGCCGTTCAGGAGCCGCCAGGAGCCGCCAGGAGCCGCCAGAGACTTGTCGGGAGAAGCGTAGATGAGAGGGAGACTGGGCCTCGAGGCGGTGCTGCTGGCGCTGTGCCTGGCCGGCACGCCCGCCGGCGCCAGCACATCCGTGCCGGCAACCGGCGCGAGCGCGTCCACCTCGACGGCTGGCTCGAGCGCCTCCGCGCCGATGGCTGGCGCGAGCGCACCCGCGCTCGCTTCCGAGCCTGACCAGGCAGCGAGCTCGCAGGCGCCCGGCGGCGAGGGCTCCGGGCAGCTCACGGTCTACGACGAGATCGAGGTCACCAGCCGCGCCGGCGACATGCTGGAAGTCGCCGACTCGGCGACGGAGGGGGTGGCCGGCCATACCGAGCTTGCGGAGCGCCCGATCCTGCGGCCCGGAGAGGCGCTCGAGACGGTGCCGGGCCTCATCGTTTCCCAGCACAGCGGCAGCGGCAAGGCGAACCAGTACTACCTTCGCGGCTTCAACCTCGATCACGGCACCGATTTCCGCATCAGCGTCGACGACGTCCCGGTCAACATGCCGTCGCACGGCCACGGCCAGGGCTACAGCGACCTCAACTTCTTGATCCCCGAGCTCATCGACTCGATACGGTACAAGAAGGGCCTCTACTACGCCGACGAGGGCGACTTCTCGGCCGCCGGCGCCGCCCACATCGAGTACCGCAACGCTCTCGATCACGCGCTGGCGCAAGTGTCGCCGGGTCAGGACGGCTACCAGCGCGGGCTGCTGGCGGGCTCGCGGAAAGTGGGGGAGGGGGACCTGCTCGGGGCCTTCGAGTACCTGCACAACGACGGCCCGTTCCAGCATCCTGACGGCTACAAGAAAAAGAACGGCATCCTGCGGTATCACACCGGCGACGCCGCCGACGGCTTCACCATTGCCGCCCAGGGCTACGACGGCACCTGGAGCTCGACCGACCAGATCCCGCTCCGGGCCGTGCAGCAGGGACTGATCTCACGCTTCGGCGCCGTCGACCCCAGCGACGGCGGCAGCTCCTCGCGTTACAGCCTGAACGCCGAGCTGCGGCGCGGCGACGCCGGCTCGCTGACCACCGTCGGCGCCTACGCCATGCGCTACAGCCTGCGGCTGTTCTCGAACTTCACCTACTTCCTCGACGATCCGGTGCACGGCGATCAGTTCGAGCAGTTCGACCGCCGCACGGTTTCCGGCGGCAAGGCCGAGCGGCAATGGGCCGCGCGGCTGCTCGGCCGCGAGGTCGAGACCGCGCTCGGCGTGCAGGTGCGGGACGACCAGATCCGCAACGGCATCTTCCATACCGCGGCGCGGCAGGTCCTGTCGCTCACCCGCGAGGACGCCATCCAGCAGCTGACGGCAGGTCCCTACGCCCAGGCCCGGGTGCGCTGGGCGAGCTGGCTGCGCATGCTGGCGGGATTGCGCGCCGACTACTTCCGGTTCAAGGTGGACAGCAACCTGCCGGTCAACTCCGGCCTGAAGAACAACGCCATCGCCTCGCCCAAGCTGTCGTTGGTGCTCGGGCCATGGCAGGAGACCGAGCTCTACGTCAACCTGGGGGAGGGGTTCCATAGCAATGATGCGCGCGGCGCCACCATCCACGTCGATCCCCGGACCGCCGAGCTGGTGCAGCCGGTCTCGCCGCTGGTGCGGGCGAAGAGCGCCGACCTCGGGGCGCGCACCTCGCTGATCCCGCACCTGCGGACCGCGGTGACCTGGTTCGTGCTCGATCTCGCCTCGGAGCTGGTGTTCTCGGGCGACGCCGGCACCACGCAGGCGGGGCGGCCCAGCCGCCGTCAGGGCTTCGAGGTGCAGAACTTCTACCAGCCGCTGCCTTGGCTGGCGTTCGACGCCGACTACTCGGCCTCGCGTGCGCGCTTCACCAACCTCGACCCGGTCGGCGAGCACATCCCGGGAGCCATCGAGAGCGCGGTGGCGGTGGGGGCGACTCTCTACGCCTTCGAGCGCCTCGACGGCAGCGTGCGGTGGCGGTACTTCGGGCCGCGTCCCTTGATCGAGGACAACAGCGTGCGCTCGCACGCGACCTCGCTGGTCAACATGGAGGTGGGGTACCGCTTTGCTCACGGTCTCCATCTCGGCCTCGAGGTCTTCAACCTGCTCAACGCCAAGGCGAGCGACGTCGACTACTACTACGCCTCGCGTCTGCCGGGAGAGCCCGCGGGCGGGGTCGGCGACGTCCATTTCCACCCCATGGAGTCGCGAGCGGCCCGTCTGGTGGCGCGCTACGAGCTCTAGGTCCCGCTTGGGCAGTCCGGTAAGGCACCGCGGCCCCCGCTTGCAGCGGGTGGCTGGGGGATGCTATTATGGCATAGACTCTGAACCTTCTCCCGAGGAGCGTTGTCCGATGAGACAGATTCGCGCGTTCGCCGCATCCCTGAGACCTTCCACCTGCCGGTGCCTGCTGCTGCTCGCCGGCTGGGCGATCGCCGGCGCCTTCCTCGCCCTGCCGGCGCAGGCACAGCCGTGCG
Source organism: Thermoanaerobaculia bacterium (assembly GCA_035949675.1). GTDB lineage: Bacteria > Acidobacteriota > Thermoanaerobaculia > Multivoradales > UBA5704 > JASLEW01. The sequence goes on along the minus strand of DASZHY010000050.1, from coordinate 7,879 downwards.
ATCGCTCCGGCTGCGGGTTCGCCAGCTGCGCGACCCCCGCCGTGCCGGTGCCGAGCAACTTCTGGGCCGAGATCCAGCCGGCGGAAGCCTCGTTCAGCCCCTGCAACGTGCAGAACAATGCCTTCTGCCGCGACTCGACCTCGTTCAACGAGTTCGCCCAGGCTTATTCCAGTTTCCCCTGGTTCATGTCGGTCGACACCGAGAACGGCTTCGTCATGACGGCGCTCGCCTACGGCCTCGAGGTCTGGGACGCCCGTACGACCCCGGCGAATCCGTCCCCCCTGGGCCAGCTCCTGCTCTCCGACTTCCCGGTCTCGCCGGCCAACCCGGAGATCAAGCTGCCGCTGCAGCACGTCGCGACCGCCGCCGGAGTCGACAGCGCGGCCGCCATGGCCGGCCTCTCCGGCCTGGGCCTCGCGATCGTCAACCTCTCCGACAAGACGTTGCCGAAGCTCGCTTATCAGAGCTACCGGAAGGAAGGCACGCAGGTCTATGCCGCCACCTTGAGCGGCCGCCAGTATGCGTTCCTGGCGTCGCCCTCGGGAGCGCCGAGCGGCGGAGTCTTCATCTACGACATGACGGCGGGGCTGCAGTACGACCACTGTGCCGAAGCCGTGCCGGCCACCGGCGAGACCGTGAAGTGCCCGGGAGTGTACAAGGGCCTCCTCGGCAGCCGGATCTCCGCTTCCTACGTGTCGGGGTTGGACAACTTCCTTGTCCTGTCGTCGGGGGCGGGCGGCGGCTTCGAGATCTGGAACGTCGCCCAGCCGACGAGCGCCGCCCTCAGCCTCTCGGCGCTGGCCGGGACGCCGGTGTACGGCGTCGCGATGTGGAAGCAGGGCGGCACCTATTACCTGGCGCTGCGCACCGACTCCGATGCCCGCTTCTACGACGTGAGCTGCATCGTCAGCGGCTGCGCCGGGCTAGGCAACCCGCTGGCCACCCGCCAGCTGGACACCGGCACTGCAAGCTTCTTCGTGACTTTCTCGCGCAGCGGCACGACGCCGTTCGTCTACTTTGGCTCGGACGACATCTGCCAGGGCAGCAGTCAGCGGGAATGGCTGTTCGACGTCACCAACCCGTCGAGCCCCCGCGACGTGAGCCCTGCCAACTACTGGGGCTGGTACTACCGCGGCAACCCGACCGGGTTCAATCAGATCATGCCGCGCTCAGGCAAGTTCGTGGGCAACTTCTTCTATCGCGCCGCGCTCTCGCTGCTCGACATCCACCAGTGGAACTCGAACGGCAATCCTTCGCCGACCATCTTCATAGGCGGCCCGAACAATGGCGCGCCGGGCGACATGCTCACCTTCACCGCCGACGCCCAGATCTGCAGTCCCAACCCGTCGGGTTGGAGCTGGAACACCTCGGGCGGGAGCATCTCCGGCGGTACCACCGGCAGCAGCATACTGGTCTCGTGGGCGAGCGTCGGCCAGAAGAGCGTGACCGCGACGAACTCCTCCTGCGGCGCGGCGACCGGCCTGCGGTCGGTGCTCATCTCGGGTGGCGGCGGCCCCGGCCTGATGGCACACTTCGGTTACAGCCCTGGCTCACCCCAGCCCGGCCAGCCCGTCACCTTCGATGCCACCGCGTCGACCGGCAACCCGACGGAATACAGTTGGAGCTTCGGCGACGGCACCGGGGGATCGGGCGCCGTCATCTCCCACACCTATAGCGCCGCCGGCGTCTACGACATCACGCTCATCGTCAGTGCCCCCGGCGTGGATCCCTCGTGTCCAGGCGGCACCTGCACTTCCCGGGCAACCGGGATCGTCCCGGTCGGCCAGCTCCCCGACCCCGACGCGACCTTCACGACCGACGCGCCTTGCGTCAACGAGTTCGGTTTCGACGTGTGTCAGGTCCAGATCGGCCATGCGGCGTCGTTCACCGCGGTCTCCACCCTGCCCTTCACCTACAGCTGGGATTTCGGCGACGGCGGCATGGCGACAGGCCGGACGGCGAGTCACACTTGGAGCCAGGCGGGGATGTACACCATGCAGCTGGCAGTGAGCAATGGCCAGAAAACGGCTAACAAGACGAAGATCATCGAGGCCTCCGCCAACCCGCTGCCTTGCGTCGCCTCGGCGACGCGCCTGTGCCTGGACTCGAACCGGTACGCGGTGGATGTCACCTGGACCGCCGCGCAAGGGGGCGGCACCGGCGCCGGCAACGCGGTGCCGCTGACCGACGACACCGGTTACTTCTGGTTCTTCAACAGCGCCAACGTCGAGATGGTGATCAAGGTGCTCAACGGCTGCGGCCTGAACTCCAAGTTCTGGGTGTTCGCGGGAGGCCTGACCAACGTCAAGGTCGACATCACGGTGACCGACACCATGAACGGTGCGGTCAAGACCTACCACAACCCGCAGAACACTCCGTTCAAGCCAATCCAGGACACCAACGCCTTCTCCTGCTCCGGCACCCATCGGGCGGCCGCGCCGCCCGCCCCTGCCGCGGCAGCCACCCCATCCGCGGACCCCAGCTTGTCGCTCGAGGCCGGCCGCTTCGTGGTCAACGCCACCTGGACGACCGCGCAAGGGCAGACGGGGAGCGGCACGGGAGTGCCGCTGACCACCGACACCGGCTACTTCTGGTTCTTCAACAGCAACAACGTCGAGATGGTGATCAAGGTGCTCAACGCCTGCGCCCTGAATTCCAAGTTTTGGGTGTTCGCAGGCGGTTTGACCAACGTCAAGGTCGACATCACGGTCACCGACACCAAGAACGGCACCATCAAGCGCTACAACAACCCGCAGGGCGTACAGTTCCAGCCCATCCAGGACACCGCGGCCTTCGCCACCTGTCCATGACCTGATCCTCGGCCGAACCTCGGCTCGCCGGCGCCCTGCCGGCGAGCCGAGCGGCCCCGCTCGATCAGGTCGCGGCGGCGGCGGCGGTGTTGGCCGGCAGGGCCGGCAGGGCCGGCTGGTAGGCACCGGGGACGGTGCGGGCGGCGATGGAGAGGCGATTCCAGGCGTTGATCGCGGCGACGGCGAGCGTCAAGTCGCACAGCTCTTTTTCGCCGAGCTGCCGGCGCGCCGCTTCGTACACCGGATCGGGAACGTGGTCGCGGGCGACCAGCGTCACTGCTTCGGTCCACTCCAGCGCGGCGCGTTCGCGATCTGTGTAGTACGGGCATTCGCGCCAGGCAGCCAGTGAGTACAACCGCTGCTCCTTCTCGCCGACCGCCATCAGGTCCTTCCAGTGCATGTCGAGGCAGTAAGCGCAGCCGTTGATCTGCGAGGCCCGCAACTGGACCAGCAGGAGCAGACGCTGGTCGAGCCCACAATCCTTGAGGTAGCGCTCCAACGCGTCCATGGCTTCGTAAACGCCGGGGGCGGCTTTGGCGTAGCTGAGGCGTGGTTTCATGAGCCCTCCTGAGAGCCGTTGGTGTCGATGCTTTGTCGACGCTGGTATCGACGCAGGTCTTGAGTCGGTCAGCGGGAGCCGGCGCCAGCGCCCGGCTTACCCGTTTCCGAGATGGAACGATACCCGGCAGTTGATCTGCTCACGAGATCCATTTATGGTATTTTGACTGGACCACTTACAGGACGGCCGCCGGCCGCCGGCCGCGCGCTGCTGGCCGCCCCGCCGCCCCGCCGCCCACTGCCATCGTCGTACGAGGCTCCCATGGCCAAGCGAACCGCCACCTTCGCGCTGATCCTGCCGCCGCGGGACGCGGCCACGCCCGCTTACCGGTGGCTGTGCACGGCCTTGCGCGCGGAGATCCTCGAAGGCCGGCTGCGTCCGGGGGCGCGCCTGCCCGCGACACGCGATCTCGCGGCGCAGGTTGGGCTGTCCCGCGGCACCATCGTGAGCGCCTTCGAGCAGCTGCAGGCCGAAGGCTACCTGGAAGGCAGCGTCGGGTCGGGGACCTATGTGAACAAGGTGCTGCCCGACGAGTTGCTCCACGTCCGGCACAGGCTAGGCGGGCCGCCGCCAGTTCTGCCCGAGAAGCCGCGCCGGCTCTCGGGCTTCGCCAGGCGGGTCAGTGCGCTGCCGGCCCATGGCGCGCCGCCGGCCCGCGCCTTCCGCACCGACCAACCGGCCCTGGACCTGTTCCCGACGACGCTTTGGGCGCAGATCGCGGCGCGGCGTTTGCGGCGTGCCTCGACCAGCCTCCTGCTGGGTTGCGGTCCGCTGGGATACCGGCCGTTGCAGGACGCGGTTGCCGAATACCTGACGGTGTCACGCGGCGTGGCGTGCGTCCCCGAGCAAGTGGCGATCGTCTCCGGAGCACAGGAGGCGCTGGACCTGGCGGCGCGGCTCCTGCTCGACCCCGGGGATCGCGTGTGCATGGAAGATCCCGGCTACGTCGGCGCGGCCCGCGTCTTCGCGGCTTGCGGCGCCAGGATCGTGTCGGCGCCGGTGGACGGCGAGGGGATGCAGCTGCCGGGCCGCCGCCTGCGGGGCGTGCGGCTGGTCTACGTCACTCCGGCGCACCAGTATCCGCTGGGCACGAGCATGAGCCTGCCGCGGCGCCTGCAATTGCTCGAGTGGGCGCGGAGCTCGGGGGCGGCGATCTTCGAAGACGACTACGACAGCGAGTACCGCTACTCCGGACGTCCAACGCCGGCGCTGCAGGGCCTCGATCGCCACGGCGTGGTGCTGTTTGCCGGCAGCTTCAGCAAGGTGCTGTTTCCATCGCTCCGGCTGGGATATCTGGTGACGCCGGTGGATCTGGTGGACCGTGTCGCGGCGGCGATATCCATCACCAACCGGCATGCGCCGCTGCAGCAGCAGGCGGTGCTGCGCGACTTCATCGCCGAGGGGCACTTCGGGCGCCACGTCCGGCGGATGCGGGAGGTGTACGCGGAGCGGCTGTCCGTCCTGCTGCAATGCGCGCGGCAGCGGCTGGCGGGGCTGCTGGAGATCTCGGGCGTCGAGGCCGGGTTGCAGACCGCCGGATGGTTGTGCGGCGGGATCGACGCGGCAGCGGCGGCGAGCGCGGCGGCCGAGCGCGGCGTCGAGGTGGCCCCGCTCCATCGCTACAGCCGGGCGCCGCTGGCGCGAGAAGGATTGCAGCTGGGATTCGCCGCGGTAGATGCCCGGGAGATCCGGCGCGGCGTCCAGGAGCTCGGCCTGGCGCTGGAAGGAATACGCAAGGGCTCCCCGGGCGGCGCGCATGGCGCGAACCGCGGCGCGCACGGCGTGCCGGTCTTGCGGAGTGCCCGGCCTCCCGCGTAAGATCCTTGCTTAAATCAGTAGCGAATCGTTTCGCGTGGTGCGCCGCGCACATGCCGCCGCATCCGCCTGCCGCAGCCGGGCAGGTTCGTGGAGCAGGCTGTGCCCGCGGCACCCGCGCGACGCCGATGACGCGACACCAACGCGACACCAAGGAGGAGCGATGAGGAACAGCATCTGCTGGCGCAGCGCCGTTGCCTGGTCGATTTGCGCAGTGACCATCCTCGCAGTGACCATCATCGCCTTGCCCGCCGCCGCGGCGTCCTCCGGCCCGGGCGCCGAGTCGACACCCGAGAAGCCGGGAACCGCCGCGATCATGGCCGAGCATTCTCCCCGGCCCAAAGCCCTGACACCGGCCAAGACCGCAACCGCGCACCAGCTGGCCTTTCGCAATGCAGTCGTGCCGGCGCCGCCGGGATGGACCGGCCCGGTCTTCCACCTGAGCCACGCCTATCCACTGCACGAGCCGGCCCCTTGCCCCAAGGAAGTCTGCAAGTGGCTCGACGTCGACGTCGATTTCTCGACCGATCTCAACGGTCCGCCGCCGACCTGGGACCCGATGTGGGAGAAATATCTGGCCGCGATCCTCGACTACGTCAAGGAAGGACAGGATCCGGAGCTGCGCAACGAGATCGGCTGGCGCGTCAAGGTGGGCAAGGAGACGCGCTGGTTCCACGTTCCCTGGATGGCCTACGATCCGACCCAGGGCCGCGAGTACGTGCACGGCATGACCAACGAGCGCACGGCGCGTCTTGCCGACTTCCATGGCGGCGCCGAGGGGTTCGCGGCCCACCTGCTACAGCTCGCTCCCAAGGACGTCGAGCAGCTCGGAGCGGCGGGGCGCAGCCATCTCGTCCGCGGCAACCTCGAGGGCGGGAAGTACGGCTTCGAGACCTGGGCGTTCGGCATGTACAACGCCTGGGGTGGGTGGAGCGTCGGCCAGGCGTGGCCGCCTGACGGCCGGCCGGCTTTCGTCGCGAAGGGGGGCCAGACCATCCCGGCCGGCATGCCTTTCCCGGAAGGGACCGTCGTGGCCAAGCTCCTCTTCACCACCGCCTCGCCGGAGGAGGTGCCGTACCTCAAGGGCTCGCCGGCCTGGACCGTGGACCGCCACGAGCAGAACTCCGACGGCGCCTACGAGTGCAAGCGTTCCCCCCGTCCGGTCCATCTGGTGCAGATGGACGTGGCGGTCGTCGATCCCCGCTCGCCGACCCGCTGGGTGTACGGCACCTTCGCGTACTACGCGGACTACGGCTCCGGCGGCAACGCCTGGGACCACCTGGCTCCCGTCGGCCTGCAATGGGGCATGGACGAGTGGACCTACCCGGCGGTGCCCAAGGTCGACAGCATCGCGGCCCACCAGAGCGTCCTCCGCGACCCATCCGACAAGCGGCAGCATTTCGGCTGCGAGCACCGCCTGGCCGGACCGGTCGACAACAAGCTCTCCTCGTGCCTCTCCTGCCATGGCGGCGGCTATGCTCAGCCCACCGGCCAGATCGGCTCCTACGGCTCCAACCTGCCGCCGATCTTCGGCTTCACCGGCCTGTGCACGAACTACTCGCAGGCCAACGTCAACTATTTCCAGACCACGCAGTTTCCAATGGCCGCCAGCGGCGGCAACTACCCGTATGCCATGTCGCTCGACACCTCGCTCCAGCTGCAGGTGGCGGCGATCCAGTACGGGGACTACTACGTCAACGGCAAACCCAACCCCTGCACCAACCCCAACCAGATCAAGCCCTGAGGACCGATCGAGCCCCCGCCCGCGAGCACTGGCGGGCGGGGGAGCGGGGGCGGCGGGTCCGCCGGCCTCCGCCGCATCCGCCAGAGCAGCTGACGCCTGCTTGCCAACTCCTGTCGCATCGCTTCTCCACCCCATTGGGTATATTGGGTCACTGACCGCCTCGCGCTGAGCCTGCCGAGGATCGCGCCTGGGCTGTGAGGCGCTGCGAAGAGTTCGGTGCCCCGCCGGTTTCCCGTCGAATAGCCATCCGCGGTCGCCAGGAGCTCTGGACACGTGACTCGGAATCGAACCCCGGCGCGCGGGCGCCGCTCGGAGCCGGATGGCGCCGGTGCCGAGGCGGTTGGTACCGGTGCCGAGGCGGTTGGCGCCGGTGCCGAGCCGGTTGGTGCCGGTGCCGAGGCAGATGGCGCCGGTGCCGAGCCGGTCCGCGAGGACGTTGCCGGCGAACCGCCTGCGGCAGGGACGCTGGCGCCGGTGGCGGCGTTCCTGCGCCGGGAAGCGGCGCGGGTTCTCGACGTGGACCCCGCGCGGCTGCGCGACGGCAGCTCCTTGATTGCCCAGGGGCTCGACTCGCTGGGGGCGGCCGATCTGGCGGCGGCGATCGAGGCCGGGCTCGGAATGCCGGTTTCTTTCGCCAGCCTGCTGGAAGGTGCGAGCCTGGCGGAGCTGGGCGAGCTGATCGCGGAGCGGCTGGCGGGCGAGGCGGCGGCGGCGGCCGGCGGTCGCGAGGCGGCAACACCGGTCGAGGACGCAGACGTTGCCGCGCGGCGCCCGCTGTCGCACGGACAGCGGGCACTCTGGTTGCTCGACCGCATGGTGGCGGGCGGCAATCCGGCCTGCGTCCTCGCCGGGGCGGCGCGGGTGCGCGGCGAGCTCGACGCGGCGCGGCTGCGGCGGGCGCTGCAGGCGCTGGTCGCGCGGCATCCCGCGTTGCGCACCACCTTCGAGACG
>DASZHY010000049.1:0-30270 GCA_035949675.1 Thermoanaerobaculia bacterium | reverse complement strand
CGCGCCAGGTCCAGCGAGCTCTCGCTGACCCGCTTGGCGGCGCGCTCGATCTGCGCCAGCAGGTCCAGGCGCTCCTCGCGCGACAGCTCGCTCGAGCTGCGCTGGCGCGGCGGCGACATCGGCCTGGCGCTCAGGGTGCCGGGAGGCATCGTGACCTCTTTGGTCTCGACCTTGCTCAGCGCCTTCTCGACCTTCTCGAGGGCGACGATGAAGCTCACCGCGTCGGGGAAGCGCCGCTCCCGATCGCGCTCGAGGGCTTGCCGCACGACGCGGTCCAGCTCCGCCGGCACCTCGACCTTGGGATTGCGGCCGGCCATCGGCAGCGGCTCCTCGGAGAGCCGCTTGAAGATGAAGCCGTGCGGGCTCTCCGACTCGAACGGCGGCATGCCGGTGACCATCTCGTAGAGCACCAGGGCGAAGGAATAGAGATCGCTGCGGCTGTCCAGGACCTCGCCGGTCGCCGCCCCCGCCTGTTCGGGAGAGCAGTACTGGAGCTTGCCCATGAACATCCCGACCTGGGTGATCTCGAAGCTGCCGCTGCTGGTGCTGTCCTCGGGGGCCAGGTTCTTGGCCAATCCGAGATCGATGATCTTCAGCCAGGCCTGCTGCCGGCTGTTCTCCATGATCATCAGGTTGTCGGGCGAGACGTCGCGGTGAATGATGCCGGCGGAGTGGACCGCCCCGAGCCCGCGCAGCGCCTGGATGCCCAGCCGGATCGCGGTGCCCACCGGGAACGGGCCGCGCTCGCGCAGGAAGTCGCCGACGTCCTGGCCCTGGATGTGCTCCCAGACCATGTAGAAGCTGCCTTCCGGCAGGCGCGCGAAGTCGTAGAGGATGGCGACGTTGGGGTGCTTGATCTGGGTCGCCAGGCGCGCCTCGCGGACGAAGCGCTTCTGCGCCACCGGATCGGCGGCGAGGTCCTGGCGCAGGATCTTGACCACCCGCAGCTCCTGCAGGTGGACGTGGCGCACCAGGTAGACCTCTCCCATCCCGCCGCTGGCCAGGCGCTGGACGATCTCGTACTTGCCGTCGAGGACGGTGCCCGGCTCACGCACGCTCAAGGCGGATCCCCTGCTCGAGTGGATGGACGACCCATAGAGAGCTGCCTATTTTAACTCCCATTGCGCCGCGAAAGGTGCAGCGGCGGCGTGACGAGCCGGCGGCCGCACGACAGCGGCCGGCAGCGGGCCGCCGGCGGCCGCCCATCGGGCGGCGCCTCCCTGGGGTGGGACCTGCCCGTGCCCGGACCCTACGCCGCGGCGACCCTGGTACCGCACGACGGGCAGAAGACCGCGCCCGAAGGAAGCTTCTGGCCGCAGTTGAAGCAGAAGGCGGCGCCTGCCGCCGGGGTCCCGGTGCTCGCGGCAGCTGCCGGAGAAGGCGAACCGGCCGGGCCGGGCGAGGCGCCGGCCGTGGCCGCGGGCGGCGCCGGCGGCGACTGCGGGGCTAGGCCCGGCTGGGCCGCCGCGGGCGGCGCCGGTGGTGTCGGCGGCATGGGCGGGGCGGCCTGCGGCGCCGGGCCGCCGCCGCCCTGCACCGCGTCGCGGATCATGCCGGGGAGCATGGCCCCGACGCCGGCGCCCATGCCGAGCCCGAGACCGGCGCCGATCACGCCGCCGGCGCCGCCCGGCTGCTGGGCCGCGTCGCCGATCGCCCGCGCGGTCTTGAACTTGAGATAGGTGTTCATGTCGCCGAGCGCGCCCATGCCGCTGCGCTCGTCGATCATCTTCTGCACTTCTTCGGGCGGCGTGATGGCGCCGAGGTAGAGGTCCACCAGCTCGATGCCGTACTTGCCGAAGTCGTCGGCCACCCGCGACTTGAGGCCCATCCCCAGCTCGTCGTACAGCTTGGGCAGGTCGAAGATGGAGGTCAGGTTCTCGCCCAGCACGTCGGTCAGCCGCGCCACGATGACGTCGCGGAAGTAGCTCTCGACGCCCTCGGTCGAGTAGGCGCCGCGCGTGCCGACGATGGTGTTGACGAAGACCTGGGCGTTGGCGATGCGCACCGCGAACTTGCCGAAGGCGCGCAGCCGCACCATCGCCAGCTCCTTGTCGCGGAACACCACCGGCTCCTTGGTGCCCCATTTCAGGTCCAGGTAGGTCTTCATCGAGACGAAGACGACCGCCGCCTGGAACGGCGAGGTGCCGCCGAACGGGATGCTCAACAACCGCGTCAGGATCGGCACGTTCTGGGTGGCCAGGGTGTGGCGGCCGGGGCCGAAGGTGTCGAGCGCCTTGCCGTCGCGGAAGAACACCGCCTGCTGGCTCTCTTCGACGATCAGCTGGCTGCCCAGCCGGATGTCGTAGGTGCCGTCCGGCGGCACGCGCGCCACCATGGTCTGCCCCTGCGGGTCGTGGTACTGGATGACGTCCATCGTTTCTTCTCCTGTGGCGACGCCGGTTCGGCCGGGCGCCCGCGATCAGACGGGTTGCACCGACTGCACCGCCTCGGCGATGACCTGGCGGCGCTGGCGCCATTTGTCGTCCAGGGCGCGGACCAGGTCGCGCACGCTGTCGAGGGCCGCGCCCGCGGCGGCCCCGGCAGCCCCGGAGGTCGGCGCAGGCACCGCGGCGATCGCCCCTTCGACGGCGGCGACGTCGTCCACGATCGCGAGATCGAATGCGTAGAGCCGCTCGAGCTCCGGCTCGTTGATCTTCACCGGATCGAACAGCCCCGAGGCGCCGTAGTCGCTGAAGCGGATGGTCTGCTGCAAGCCGTCGAGCTGCCGGTCGAGGCGGCCGAAGGCGGCGAGCGCCGCCAACTGCCCGGCGTCGGTGTAGTCCCGCGCGCGGTTGGCGAGCATGGCCTTCAGCCGTCCCAGCTCCGCGGCCAGGTGCTCGCGCTGCAGCTTGTCGACGTCGCGCCGCAGCTCCCGATCCTGGAAGCCCCGATAGCCGGGGATCTTCGCCCCCAGCCTTTCGAGTAGATTCCGCTGCCCCTGGGCTTGCTCGTAGCCGTCGGTCATACCTGCCTCCTGGAATTGCCTGCGACCCGCAATCGTAGCAGAGCCGCACGCCGGCCCGGCATGTCGGCGGATGGCGGCGGGCGGCGGCGGGCGGCGAGGCGGGCGGGGAGGCGGCGGCGGGGAGGCGGCGGCGGGGGGGGCCCGGCGACCGTTGCCGGGCCCCTGTCAGGAGCCGCAGAGACTAGAAATGCAGGCGCACGCCGAGCTGCAGCAGGCGCTGCTCGCCCTGGTTGGGATCGCCGGCGTAGGCGTGTGGGACGCCGTTGCTGCCGTAGTTGGCCGGGTTCTTGGCGTTGAACAGGTTGAAGGCCTCGGCGATGAGCTCGATGCCGACGTCTTTGTACAGGGGGGTGTCCTTGCTCACTCGCAGGTCGAACTGCTCGAAGGACCCGGTGCGGCCGGAGTTGAGCCCCTGTCCCGGCGGCAGGACGAGGATCCGGTTGGTGCCGCCGATGCCCAGCATGATCGGCGTTCCCGAGTGATAGCGGAACATTCCCGAGACGCCGATGCCCCACGGTCCGCTGTAGACGGCGCCCAGGGTGACGCGGTGCCGCGCATCCGTGTCGAGCGGTCCGGTGCAGCGTCCGCAGAGCGGATCGGAAGGGTCGATCGAGGTGTCGCGGGCGAGGGCGGACTGATAGCCGCGGTCGGTGATGCGGAACTCGTCCGCCCCGGCGAGGGTGATACCGGTAGCCTTCGAGTAGGTGTAGAAGCCCTGCACCGTCACCTTGTTGCCGGGCAGGCGCAGATGGAAGCCCAGGTTGGCGCCGCGGTAGGTGTTGGTGCCGCCGTTGGTCCAGATGCGGAAGTTGCCGTACTGCGGGAAGAGCGGATTCCCGGTCGCGGGATCGACGTTGGCGCGGAAGCGGAAGGGGATGTCTTTGTACTCGACGTCGACCGCCTCGATGTTGATGCCCAGCGCCTCGCTCACCTGCCAGGAATAGCCAAGCGACCCCTGGTACGAGCGCGGCGTCTTCGACACCAGGTTGGGCGCCGCCACCTCGTTGGGCGGTGGGATCGAGGCGCCGGGGAGCTGGTTGGGCGGCAGGGGCTGGCCGGGATGGAAGAAGCTGCCGTCCGGGTTCTTGATCCCGTGCGGATCGAAGTTGGAGTACACGAGGCCGTAGCTCGACTGCACGGCGCCGGCCGGGAAGAGGATGGTGGCATTGGTGTAGGGGAAGTCGTAGTAGATGCCATAGCCGCCGCGCAGCAGCTGCTTGCCGTCGCCCTTGGTGTCCCAGGTGAACCCGATGCGCGGAGCGAAATCGGTCGTGTCCTCCTTGAGCACGCCCCCATTGCCGCCCTGGAAGGGCCGCAGGGCGGGGGTGTTGAACCGGGTCTGCGTCGCCAGGGTCTGCCAGATCGGGTTACTTCGCTGGTCCAGGTTGAAACCCGTCCAGCGGTCGTAGCGCAAACCGAGGTTCACCGTCAGGCGGCTCGACGCCGTCCAGTCGTCCTGGATGTAGCCGCTGTATTCGTCGACCGGGGTCCTCTGGCCGCTGAAGCCGCCGAAGATCTGGATCGAGGAGATGGGCGAGGTCGCCGAGTTGGTGAGCGCGTTGAACTGGCCGGTCGTGCCGGTCGTGAAGTCGCCCGAGAGGACCGGTTCGTGGATGACGTTGATGCCGGTCTTGAAGTCGTGCCGATGGCCGCCGAGGTTGGCGCCGAAGGAGTAGTCGTCCTTGTACTGGTACTTGGTCTGGAAGGTGTGCTGCGGCGTGTTGATGTTCTGGCCCATGGTGAAGCCGTTCGGGAAGTAGATGAACGGCTGGTTGGAGTCGGCGGTGATGCCGTTGGTGAACTTGCTGTACTGGAAGAGCAGCTCGTTGACCTGGTCCGCCCCGATCTGGAAGGTGTGGCCGGCGAGCAGCGACTTGTAGTCGTTGGAGATGGTGCCGAGCGCGCTCGGCGCCGCCGCCGGGCTGGCGCCGTATTTGTCGCTGTTCTTCTGGAAGCCGTAGCGCACCTGCAGGTACTGCTTGGCCGAGATGTCCCACGAGAGCTTGGCGGTACCCAGCTCATCGGTGAAGGGCACGGGGACCACCGTCTTGTCGAGGCTGGGAAAGATGCCGCCGCTGTCCACGGGGTAGTTGGTGTCCCGCAGGGTCTTCTCGTAGGTGGCAAAGAAGTGCACCTTGTCGGGGACGACCGGACCGCCGAGCGAGCCGCCGTACTGCTTGCGGCTGAGCTTCTGCTTGTCGATGCCGGCCAGCTTCTCGCTTTCCGACTTGCCGTCGAGGCTGGTGTCGCGGAAGTAGCCGAAGCCGCTGCCTTTGAACTGGTTGGTGCCCGACTTGGTCACCACCGACAGCACCCCTCCCGTCGAGCGGCCGTACTCGGCCTTGTACTGCATGGTCTGGATCTTGAACTCCTGCACTCCTTCGAGATTGAAGTTCTGCAACGCGCCGCCGATCGTGTCGTCGGTGTTGTCGCCGCCGTCGATCGTGTAGTTGACGTTGCGGCCGATGCCGCCGTTGAGCTCGACGACGAGCTGGCCCGGCTTGGTCGGGTCGGTGTTGTGGCCGAGCGTGGTGCCCGGGGCGAGCACTCCCAGGTTGGCGAACTGCCGGCCGTTGAGCGGCAGGTTCTCGAGCTCTTTCTGGCTCACCACGGTGCCCACCGCCGGCTCGTTCTGGATGAGCGGCGCCTCGTCGACCACGGTGATGGACTCCTGCACCGCGGCCTGGCTCAGCGAGACCTCGAGGCTGCGCTTGCTGGCGACGTTGACCTGCACGTTCTCGACCGTCACGGTGCCGAAGCCGGAGAGCTCGGCCTTGACCGTGTAGCCGCCGACCGGCAGCGCCACCAGCAGGAACGTGCCGTCGGCGCCGGTCACCGTCGTGCGTTCGAAGCTGGTCTGCTGCTGAGTGGCGGTGATGGTGACGCCGGGCAGGGCAGCGCCGGTCTTGTCGGCGACGCGGCCGGCGATGTCACCCCCCGCGGCCTGAGAGGCGGCCGGTGGCGCGGTGGCGACCAGCAGGGCCGCCGCCACCGCGGCGGCGGCGGCGAGCCGGCTGAAAAGCGAGAGTTTGCTGCGATGCATGGTGATCTCCTTTGGCCCTTCGATCAGATGGACAGCACGAGAGCGAGGCGGCGAGCGGACCGGCTATGGCGCGGCGATCACCTCCTCCCTTCCGGGTGCTCGCTCACCGCCCGGGCGCGGGCCGGGGCGGTGAGCTGCGCGAGAAGCTGCCGCGCCGCGCGGCGCTGCGTGGCGAGCTGAGGCTGCTCGCCGGTCCCGGCAAGGAAGTCGCGGTAGGCGGCGATCGCCGCCTCCCGCCGGCCGGCGAGCTGGAAAGCGATGGCGCGATTGAGCCGCGCCTCGGGGTTGCGCGGCGCCAGGGCAATGGCGCGCTCGAAGTAGGGTAGCGCGGCGGCTGGATGGTCACGGTCGACCTCGAGGGTGCCGAGGCCGTTCCATGGATCGGCGTAATGGGGCGCCACCGCGACCGCGCGGCGATAGGACTGCTCGGCCTCGCCGGGACGGCCGAGGGCGCGCAGGACGTTGCCCAGGTTGTTCAACGCATGGGCGTTGCGCGGGTCGGCCGCGGCGGCGCTCGCGAACTCCTGCCGCGCCTGCTCGGGCTTGCCTTCGGCCAGGCAGACGAGGCCCAGGGTGTTGTGCGCCTCCGGGCGTCCCGGGTCGAGCTCGATCGCCTTGGCGATCGCCGAGCGCGCCGCCGCCAGGTGGCCGGCCTCCTCGAGCGCTCCCGCCAGGTTGTACCAGGCCTCCGAGTCGCGCGGGGTGAGCTTGGTGACGTCGCGATACAGGGCGATCGCGCGCTCGACCTGCCCGGACTCGGAGAGGGTCTGCGCCAGCCGGCTGCGAAAGACCGGGTTGCCCGGATCGGCGGCGACCAGCGGGGCGAGCTCGGCGAGCGCCGCCGCCGTTCTGCCGGCCTGCAGCGCCGCGTGCGCCTGCTGGAAACGCTGGAAGAGGGCGACGCTCTGCTTGGGATCGAGAAGGTCGCGCGTCGCGCCGGCGGCCAGCGCCCCGGCCGCGGGCGCGCCGGGCACCGGACCGGCGGCGGCCACGTACCCGAGGCTCGCCAGGCGCCGGCGCGTATCTTCATCGGGCGCCGCCGCCGGACGCGCCGCGGAGGCGGTGGCGGCGCTGGCGGCAATCGCCGCCAGCCGGACGGCAAAGCCGCGCGCGGTGTCGGCGGGCGCCGGCTCGACCAGGTTTCGCGCCTCCACCGGGTCGCGCGCCAGGTCGTAGAGCTCGGGGTGAGGAGCCGCGATGTACTTGAGCTCGCGGCGGCGGAGCGAGGTGAGCGGCGCCCAGCCGAAGACCTCGGGGTAGCGGGTCTCGGCGTAGATCTCGCCCGCGGCCGGCTCCTGGCCGGCAAGCAGAGCGGCGGAGAGATCGCGGCCGTCGAGATCGCGAGTCCAGCGGCGCCTGAGCAGGCCGGCCAGAGTGGGCGCGAGATCGACGGTGGAAACCGGCGTCGCCACGCTGCGCGGCGCGAGCCCCGGCGCGCGCAGCAACAGCGGCACGGCAAGCGCCGGCTCGTAGAGCAGCAACCCGTGCGTCAGCTCTCCGTGCTCGCCGAGCGACTCGCCGTGGTCGGCGACGACCGCCACGACGGTCCCGGCGGCGAGGCCGCGGCGCTCCAGCGCCGCGAGCAGGCGCCCCACCTGCGCGTCGGCGAAGGCAATCGCGCCGTCGTAGGGACGGCCCGGGTGGCGCTCGCGGTACGGTGACGGCGGGTTGTAGGGGGCGTGCGCGTCGTAGAGGTGCACCCAGAGGAAGAAGGGCCGCGGGTCCTCGCGCTCGAGCCAGGCGAGCGCCCGATCCACCACCTGATCGCCGGGGCGCTCGGCCTCGAGCAGCCAGCTCGCGTTGGCCGGGCGCTCGATCTCGTCGTCGTAGACCTCGAAGCCGCGCTCGAGCCCGAAACGGTGATCGAGGACGAATGCGGCGACGAAGGCAGCGGTGCGGTAGCCGGCGCCGGCGAGGAGAGTTGCCAGGGTGGGAGTGCTGCCGGAGAGGCCGCGCACGCCATTGTTGTGGGTGCCGTGGTGCGGCGGCAGCAGGCCCGTCAGCAGCGTGGTGTGGGACGGCAGGGTGAGCGGGGCCGCCGTGGACGCATGGGCGAAGCGCACCCCTTCGGCCGCCAGCCGATCGAGCGCCGGCGTCTCGGCGGCGGCGTCGCCATAGCAGCCGAGGTGGTCCGCACGCACCGTGTCGAGGGTGACCAGCAGCAGGTTCGCACCGCTGCCGCGAGGGGCCTCTGCCTGCTGGCGCCCGGCGGCGCCGCCGGCAGCCCCCTGGCGCGGCGCGCAGCCCATCGCGGCGGCGAGGAGGAGCGCGCCGGCGATCCCGAGAAGGCGGCAGGGAAGCGGCGGCACCGAGCGCACGGCGGCCCGGCCGGCGGCAAGCGCCAGCCTCGGATCCGACGGGCCGCCGAACGCACCGGGCATCGTCTCGAGGTCCTCAGCTCTTCTGTGCGCGAGGATAGCGGAAATCGATCCGCGGCGGGAAGCGCGGCGGAGAGAGGCCTCTGCGGCTTCAAGATCTTGAATCGAAAGGGGGCGAGGCCGACCACTTTACGGCGAGATTGGCGGGGCGGCGGCCGCCACGAAGCGCCGGCGCACGCCACCGAACGCGAGCTCCCAGGTCCCCGGCTCCGGGCTGGACAAAAACGGCGCCGCGAGCGGCGGCTCGCCGCCGGGGCGCAAAGGCGCGCCGCCGATCGTGGCTCGCTCGCCGGGCAGGTAGGAAATCGCCGGCGCGCCGCCCCCGGGCGTGAGCTCGAGGCTGGCGCCGGCGCGCCGCAGCCTGGCCTGGGCGGCCCGGCGGCGCCAGCCGGCGAAGTCGCCGTCCTCGGCGCGGCGGCCGGCGCGCAGGCCGATGGCCGCCGGCTGGCGGCGCGGCACCGCCACCCAGGCGCCGGCGAAGCCGGGGCCGTAGTAGTCGGGGAACCGCTGCGCCGCCGGCGCCACCTCCCAGCCGCCCTCGGTGGTCAGCGCCACGTAGGCGTCGCCGCACCACGACACCACGGTCTCGCGCGCCTCGCCGGCGACCTCCGGCCGCGACCAGGGGGCCGCAAGGTAGGCGTGGCCGGCCTCCGGGGCCGCGCCGGTTCCGAGCCAGGCGACCGCCGTCGCGCCCGCGCCGACCGCCAGGTCCTGCTCGGCCCGGCTCTGCCAGCGGCCTTCCGGGGTGTTGCGGGTGCGGCTCCAGAGGTAGAGCGGAGCGAAGCCGGCGCCCTCGGGATACAGGGTGGCGACGATCTCCTCGCCGCCCGAGACCCCGAGGCGCAGGCCGTGGACCGCCTGGGCCACGCCGAGGATGTAATCGGGCGTGGCATAGCTGTACAGCGCGGCGTCGAGGATGGTGCGTCCCGCGCGGTCGATGCGGCGCCGCGCCCGGATCTCGTAGGACGGCTGCGCCCGGCGCTCGCGCAGCAGGAGCGCCGCCGGGTAAGGCGCGCGGTAGCCGGAAAGCGCCAGCTCGGGCCAGTCGGCGAAGGCAAGGTGCGCGGCATCGCCCACCCCCGCGAGCAGCCAGGCCCAGGTCCGCCAGGGCGTCGTGCGGTCGCCCAGCGCCCATTGCACGTAGGTGCGGCTGCGCGGCCCCGCCGGATAGCCGGCCACCTGCTGCTGCGCCCAGGCCGCCAGCAGCAGGTCGAGCTCGCGGCTGGCGAGCTCCCGCACCCGGGCCGCACCGCAGCTCTCCGGCGCAAGGTCTGCGAGGTGGAGCAGGGCGGTGATCGAGACCGCCATGTAGCCGGGGCTCTCTGCCTCGTACCAGCCGTCGCGGTCGTGCGCGGCGAGGAACGCCGCCGCGTAGCCGGCCCAGGCGCCGGCGGAGCAAGGGGTGCCGGCCACGACCGCCGCCACCAGGCTGCGCGCCATCAGCACGGCGCGCTGGTTCTCGGTGTCGCGGAAGTTCCAGGGCGAAGCCGCTTCCGCCGCCGCCGGCGGCGGCCCGGCGGTGGCAGCCGCGGCGCGCGCCCGCTCGGCCAGGGCCGGCGGCAGCGCGCGCGGGAACTGCAGCACCAGGCGTTGCAGCGCCAGCTCCGCCCGCCCGCAAAGCACCTGATCCCAGCGCCCGCCGCAGTCGGCCAGCAGCTGCTCGACCCAGTGTGCCGCGTCGCCGGCCGACCCGGCGCCACCGCCTTCGGGCCGCAGCGCCGCCGCGGTCAGCGCTCCGGCCCCCAACCGCTGCATGTCCAGGCGTTGCTCGATCTGCTCGAGCCGGTGCATCTGCCGCAAGGCCAGCTCCAGGTACTGCCGGCGGCGCTGCCGCAGCTCGGCGTCGTTCAGGGGGGACAGGGGCCCCGTGGCTGCCGTGTCTCCCTCGACATGGGCCAAGGGTGGCGGCGGCGATCCAGGGTGGGAAGGGGCGGCGCCCGCCGCCAGCAGCACCAGCCAGGCGGTGCCATCGCGGCACAGGCGGCGCCAACTCCGTGCTCGGGGTGGCGGGTGCGCCTTGGCTCGGCTGCCTTCTTGCAAGGAAAACCCCCCGGAGCCTATGAGCCTGCGCAGCCTCATCGCCGCCGTCGCACTCGCCGCACTGCTGGTCGTGACGCTGGCCGCCGTCACGCTCTACTTCGCCTATCGCAAGCTGCGCCGCATTCGCATCGCCAGCGACTCCGACTTCTTCACCACCGTGCGCGCGGTCCCGCTCGCCCTGGTCGTCGGCCTCGACCTGCTGGACCTCGGCCTCGACGTGTTCTCGACGCCCATCACCTGGCTGCTGCTCGACCGCCTCGGCCTCAAGGCGCTGCGCAACGTCGCCACGATCAAGGCCGTCATCCCCATCGGCGACATGATCCCCGCGCTCACCATCGCCTGGCTCGCCGCCCGCTTCTTCAAGCTCGGGCGCCCGCACGATCCGCACCTCATCGAGACCGAGCGCATCGGCCCCGACAGCTACGTGCCGCGCGCTCGCGGAGGAGGATGAGAGGTCATGCCGCTGTCGAGCAAGGCCCTGTCTAGCAGATCGGTGATCGCCAAAGCAGCGGCCGCGTGCCTCAGGTAAGCCAGGTCGAGATCCTGCCGCCTCACCTTGATGATCCCGAGCACATCCTTCCATTGGTGCTCGGACACCTCTCCTCCCAATCGGTACCAGGCCAACTTCTGCGCGACGGTGTCCTCCGCACTCGCGACGTGAAGAACGGTTTCTGGCAGGTCGGGAACGTGCATGGGCAGGCGTCTCTCCATTTCCTGCCGGCCCAGGGGAGTGTCTTTGAGGATGAAGACGTCCACCTTGACCATGGTTGCAAGATGGATCGCATTGAAAGAAGAGCGGCGCATTATGGCGGCGCGCACTCGGTCCAGGTCAATGTAGAACGCGGCCGTGAGGCGTGAAACCAGCGGCTCGGCATGCTCCTGGCCGAGTGCCGCCACGAGATCGGCGTCCGCGGTCGAGCGGGGGATACCGTGGTAGGAGCTGGCCAGCGATCCCGCGACCAGGTACGGGATCGCCATCTCTTCGAGCACCCGGGTAACCGCCAGCGTGGCCAAGAGGGCGTCCGGTAGGGGCATCTCAATACCCTTCGACTAAAGGGTCCCAGCCGAAGGCCCGGATCATGGTGTCGCGGTCGATCCACAGGGCCGCGAGCCGCAGCCGGAGCTCGCGCTCAGGGAGGTCCGGACCGTACTGGGCGTAGATCCTGGCCGCGGCCATCTGCTGGACCGCCCGGTTCATCTCCATCGCCATCATCAACCGCTGGCCCGGGCTCATGCGGCGATACTCTTCTACCAGTTGCTGCTCGACCTCGGCCGCAGTATCGAGGGATTGGGTGTGCATTGGACCTACTATCCTACGGCCATTCGGTCACTCGCCCGGAGCCGGCGGCCGGTGGGTAGTGGTCAGAACGAGGTGTCGGCCAGGCTGGCCAGAGGCCGCCGGCACGGTGAACGTAGGTCCTGCTCTCGCCGGTCGCCGTGTCGGTGACGGTCGCGGTGTAGGCAAGGTTGGACAGGCCGGCCACGAACACCCAGAAGTGGCCGTTGAGCTGCCGCCCGTCCACGATCTTGACGACGATCTCGAGGCTCTGAGGGGCGAGGAACCAGAAGACCCCGGTCGCACCGGACAGCGGCAAGGCCCGAGCCGCCGCCGGCGCCGCGCAAGCCGAGCGCACCCCAGTGGAGCGCCGGAACTTGCCCGGACAACGGCGGGGCCACGGCCACCATTCCGCCATTTTTCGCCCTGGGCTTGGCTCGTCATGAGAATAAAATGTCGGCCGAAGCAAACGGGAGGGGGCGTCTCGCGGTCGCCGCGGGCGCCAGCCAGAACCCGGCACTGGTCGTGGCAACTCGCCCCGGGCCGCCGGAAGGGGGCACAACCGGCGGCGGGGCCTGGAGCGGTCAGGCGGGGCCTGCTCGGACTGCCGGACGGCGGCGCTACTCAATCCATCTGCTTCCTCAACACGGTCGGGATGTCGTAGTCGTCGACGTTCGACCAGTTCGGACCGAAGCCGTTGGGGTCCTCGGGCCGGGCGTGGGCGATCGCCTTGCGGTAGAAGGGCACGTCGGCCGCAGAGGTCTCGGGCTCCTCGTGCTGCGCCGCGGCGGGTGGCGCGGCGCTCGCCGCCGCCGCACGCGCCGCGCCGGCGGTGGCCCCGGCGGCGCCGGCACCGCTGCCGCCGGCGCCGGCAGCGAAGCTCGAGAGACCGGGGACGCCCGCCATGCCGGCGGCGACCGGGCGCGAGCGCTCGGCGCCAGCCATGGCGCGGTCGAAGCCGGTGGCGATGACCGTGACCTTCATGGCGTCCTCGAGGCCGGGCTCGATCACCATGCCGGAGATGATGTTGGCGTCCGGATCGACGGCGTCGGAGATGATGCGCGCCGCCTCGGCCACCTCGTGCAGGGTGAGGTCGTGGCCGCCGGAGATGTTGATCAGCACCCCCCGCGCCCCCTGGATCGAGGTCTCCTCGAGCAGCGGCGAGGAGATCGCCCGCTGCGCCGCCTCGAGCGCACGGTGCTCGCCCTTCGCCAGGCCGGTGCCCATCAGCGCCATGCCCATGCCGGTCATGATGGTGCGCACGTCGGCGAAGTCGACGTTGATCTCGCCCGGGATGGTGATCAGGTCGCTGATCCCCTGCACCGCCTGGCGCAGCACGTCGTCGGCGATGCGGAACGCCTCGGACAGCGGCGTGCCCCGCTCGACGAAGTTGAGCAGGCGCTCGTTGGGGATGGTGATCAGGGTGTCCACCGCGCCGCGCAGCTCGTCGACGCCGCGCTCGGCGAGCTGCATCCGCCGCCGCCCCTCGAAGCCGAACGGCTTGGTCACCACCGCCACCGTCAGGGCGCCGATCTCGGCGGCCAGCGAGGCGATGATCGGCGCCGCGCCGGTGCCGGTGCCGCCGCCCAGGCCGGCGGTCAGGAACACCATGTCCGCCCCCTCGAGCATCTCGAGGATGCGCTCGGTGTCCTCGAGCGCCGCCTTGCGCCCGACCTCGGGGTCGGCGCCGGCGCCCAGCCCCTTGGTCAGCAGGCCGCCGATCTGCAGCTTCAGCTGCGCCCGGCACTTGTGGAGCGCCTGCAGGTCGGTGTTGGCGGCGATGAACTCGACGCCGCGCAGCTGGGCGTCGATCATGCGGTTCACCGCATTGCCGCCGCCGCCGCCGACGCCGATCACCTTGATGCGGGCGCCGACGACGACGTCGGCGCCGGCCACCGCGCCGCCGCTCCGCGGTGCCTCGTTCTCGTCGCGAGCATCTGGGTCGTCGAACAGGATCATGATGCACCCCCTTTTGGGTTGAAGCGCTGCTTACAGCAGATCCGAAAACATCCCGCGCAGGCTGCCGACGACGCCGCGCACGCTGAACCCGGATCGCTTCTGGACCTTGCCCTGACTCTCCTCGGCGCCCTGCGCGTACAGCAGCAGGCCGGACGCCGTCGACCAGGTCGGGCTGCTGATGACGTCGACCAGCCCGCCCAGGCCGCGCGGCAGCCCGTACCGCACCCCGGCGTCGAAGACCTGCTCGGCGAGCTCGAGCAGGCCGTCGAGCTGGGCGCCGCCGCCGGTCAGCACCACCCCGCCGCGCAGGCCCTCGTCGGAGGCGTGCTTTTTCAGGTCGTCGCGCAGCATGTTGAACAGCTCCTCGGCGCGCGGCTGCAGGATCTCGCACAGCTCGCGCTTGGGCACCACGCGCGAGCCGCCGCCGGCCACCGTCGGCACCGAGATGCCGTCCTCCTCGGTCACCATGCTGGGCAGGCAGCAGCCCTGCTTGACCTTGATCCGCTCGGCCTCGCCGAACGGCGTCCGCAGCACCATCGCCAGGTCGTTGGTGAAGTGGCCGGCCCCGATCGGCGCCACGGCGCTGTACTGGATCTCGCCCTCGCAGAACAGCGCGTACTCGGTGGTGCCGGCGCCGACGTCGACCAGCAGGACTCCCAGCTCGCGCTCGTCGGACGACAGCACCGCCTCGGCGGTGGCGAGCGGCTCGAAGACCATCTCCACCACCTCGATGCCGGCGCGGTTGACGCAGGTCAGCAGCGTCCGCGAACGCGTGATGTTGCCGGTCACCAGGTGGACCATCACCTCGAGCCTGGTGCCCAGCATGCCCAGCGGGTCGTCGATGCCTCCCTGCTCGTCGACGATGAACTCCTGCGGCACGGCGTGCAGGATCTCGCGGTCGGAAGGCAGCGCCGCCGACTGCGCCGCCTCCAGCACGCGCTGGATGTCCTGGCGCGTGATCTCGCGGTCCTTGCGCGACACCGACACCATGCCGCGCGAGTTGACGCTGCGGATGTCGGCGCCGGCGACGCCGACGTAGGCCCGCGAGATCTCGACCCCGGCCATGACCTCGGCCTCCTCGCTCGCCTGCTTGAGCGCCTCCACCGTCGCCTCGACGTTGACGATGTTGCCCTTGCGGGTACCGCGGTTGGGAGCGAGCCCCTTGCCCACCACCTCCATGCTGCCCTTGCCGTCGCGCTGCCCGATCAGTACGCCCACTTTCGAGGATCCGATGTCGATGCCCACGAAGTAAGGTTCCGGTTTGGCCATGTCTCGAACCCCTCCAACCCGCTAAATGGTTTCTGATCCCCGACCAGGCGCCGCCGCCGCCGGCGCTGGCTTGACCGCCGCCGCGGGCGGCGCCGGCTTGACCGCCGCTCCCGTTACGCTTGCCGTCGCGGCCGGCGCTGCCGCCGCGGCAGCCGCCGCCTTTGCCGCCGCGGTTGCGGCCGCTGCCGGCTGCACCACGATGCGGCGCGAATAACGCAGGTCGACCGCCGCGAGCGCCGGGTAACGGCGCCGGAGCTCGGGCAGCAGCTGCTCGAAACGGACGAGGTTGTCGGCCAGCCGGCTGCCGCGCACCAGCAGCGGGCACGGCAAGCCGTCGACGCGCAGCCGGAAGTCATCCTCGTCGACGACGTCGATCTGCGACAGCGACTGCGTCCACTCCGGCCGCAGCAGGCGCAGCTGTGCCGCCAGGCGCAAGGCCCCCGCGACGCCGGCGCCGGCGGCACTGTCCATGCCGGGGGCGCCGCCGGCAACGCCGGCGATGAGGGCGCCGCCGACAACGCCGGCGATGGTGGCGCCGCTGCCGGCGCCCGCCAGCGCCGCCCCCGGCGGTTGCGGCCGCGCGAGGAGGGGCGGCAGGCTCACCACCAGCAGCCCCTGCCGGCGGAGCGCCGCCGCCGCGGCCGGCGAGTCGACCGGCGCGATCGGCCGGCCGGCGGCATCGGCGTAGAGCAGCTCCTCGCCGAGGCGCAGCAGCAGCGACGGCCGGCGCTCGGCGACGCTCACCCGCAAGCGGTCCGGCAGCTCCTTGGCCACCTCGACCGCGGCGACCCAGGGATTGGCCGCCAGCCGCAGCCGCACCTCGGCCAGCGGCAGCCGCAGCAGGTTGCGCCCGAGGAGCGGCGCCAGCGCCTGGCGCACCCAGGCGGCCGGCACCCGCGGCGCGAACCCGGCCAGCGCCGCCGCCGGCGCGGACCCCGCCAGCGCTGCCGCCGGGCGGACGACGGCGATGCCGTGCAGCTGGAACTGGCGCGAGCTGAGCAGCCAGGCGCCCAGGGCGAGCGGCAGCGCCACCGTCATCGCCGCGATCCCCAGCGGCTTGCCCAGCGCCAGCAGCGGGCTGCGGCGGCGGCGGCGCGGCGGCGCGCCGCGGCGGCGGAAATCGAGCACCCGGCCGGCGGCGCTCGACGGTCCGGCGGCAGTCGCCAGGCCGCCGCCGATCGCGCCGGCCATCGCCGTGCCCGCCATCGCCGGGAGGCCGCCGCCGGCCATCGCCGGGACGCCAGCGCCGAAGATGCCCGCCGCGAGGCGGCCGCCCAGCGCGATGGCGCTCATCCCTCGCCCTCCGCGACCAGGTGGCTCGCCAGCCGGTTGATGTCGCCGGCGCCCAGCGTCAGCACCACGTCTCCCTCGGCGATCTCGGCAGCCAGCACCGGCGGCACCTCGCGCCAGTGATGGCAATAGGCGACGTTGCGGTGGCCGCTCCGCCGCGCCGCCTCCACCACCAGCTCGCCGGTGATCCCGGGCAGCGGCGCCTCGCGCGACGGGTAGACGTCGGTCACGATGGCCCGGTCCGCGCCCAGCAGGGCGTTGCCGAACTCCTCGGCCAGGTCGCGGGTGCGCGAGAACAAGTGCGGCTGGAAGACCGCGTGCACGCGCCCCCGGGGAAAGGTCTGGCGCGCCGCGTCGAGGGTGGCCGTGACCTCGGTGGGATGGTGCGCGTAGTCGTCGACCACCGCCGCGCCGCGCCAGGTCCCCATCGGCTCGAAGCGGCGGTGGACGCCCTTGAAGCCGGCCAGGGCTCCCGCGATCACGTCCCATCCGATGCGCAGCGTCAGGCCGACGCCGACCGCCGCCAACGCATTGAGCACGTTGTGGCGGCCGGGTATCGGCAGCTCGATCTGCCCGAGCAGGCCGCCGCGCAGGCTGCGCACCGCGAACCGGCTGCCCCAGGGGAGCGGCTCGACGTCCACCGCCGACAGCTCGGCCTGCGGCGAGAAGCCGTAGGTGACGATGCGGCGGTCGGCCAGGCGCGGCAGCACCTGGCGCACCTGCGGGTCGTCGAGGCAGACGATGACGCGGCCGAAGAACGGCACCCGGCCGGCGAAGCTGACGAAGGCGTCGGCGATCTCGCCCAGGTCGCGATAGGTGTCCAGATGGTCGCGGTCGATCGTCGTCACCACCGCGATCACCGGCGTCAGGCGTAGGAAGCTGCGGTCGAACTCGTCGGCCTCGGCCACCAGGTACTGGCTGCGGCCCAGCCGCGCGCCGGTGCCGGACAGCCGCAGGCGGCCGCCGACGATGACCGTCGGGTCGAGCGCCGCCTCGGTCAGCACGGTGCCGACCAGCGAGGTGGTGGTGGTCTTGCCGTGAGTGCCGGCGACGGCGATGCCGTACTTCAGGCGCATCAGCTCGCCCAGCATCTCCGCCCGCCGCACCACCGGGATGCCGCGCAGCCGCGCCGCCTGCACCTCGGGGTTGGCGTCGGCCACCGCCGACGAGATCACCACCAGCTCGACGTCCGTCAGATGGTCGGGAGAATGGCCCTCGTGGATCCTGGCGCCAAGGGTGCGCAGCCGGTCGGTGACCTCGGACGCCGCCTGGTCGCAGCCGCTCACTTCCAGCTCGTACTCGAGCAGGATCTCGGCGATGCCGCTCATGCCGGCGCCGCCGATGCCCACGAAGTGGACGCGCGACAAGTCGGTGAACTCGGTGAAGATCACGCCCGGCCTCCCGCCAGCGCCTCGAGGCGGCCGGCGATCGCCGCCGCCGCGTCCGGCCGCGCCAGCGCCCGCGCCGCCCGGCCCATCGCCGCCAGCCGCTCGCCGTCCGTGAGCAGGGCGTGGAGGCGCGCCGCGAGCGGCCCCGGCTCGAGGTCGGCGACCGTCAGCACCAAGGCGCCGCCGGCCGCCGCCAGCAGGCGGGCGTTGTCCTGCTGGTGGCCGGCCGCGATGGCCAGCGGCGCCAGCAGCGCGGCGCGCCCGGCGGCGCAGATCTCGGCGACCGTGATGGCGCCGGCGCGCGACACCAGCAGGTGGCTCGCCGCCATCGCCGCGGCCACGTCGGCGAGGAACGGCACCACCGTGACCTGCTCCGCCGCGGCGCCGGCCGCGCCGGCCGCGCCGGCCGAGGCATAGGCCGCGCGCGTCTCGTCGACGTGGCGGGCACCCGCCTGATGGACGATGCGCAGCTCCGGCAAGGCCGCCAGGAGGAGCGCCGCCGCGGCCGGCAGCGCCCGGTTGAGCTGGCGCGCTCCCTGGCTGCCGCCCAGCACCAGCAGGCGCGGCGCGGCGCCGGCGCCGCTCGGCGCGGCGGCTCCGCCGGCAGCGGCTGGCTCGCCGAACGCGCCAGACCCGCCGGAGTGGGCGGACCCTGCGCTCTCGTCAATCTCCGGCATCTCCGGCATCTCCGGCACGGCGAAGAACGCCGCCCGCACCGGCACCCCGGTCACCGTCGCCGGGCAGCGCAGGCCGCGCGCGGTCTCGGCGTAGCCGACCGCCGCCTCCGTGGCGCAGCGCGACAGCCAGCGGTTGGCCGTGCCGGCGCGGGCGTTGGGCTCGAGCAGCAGCACCGGCCTGCCGGCCAGCCGTCCCCCCACGACCGCCGGCGCCGAGACGTAGCCGCCGGTGCCCAGCACCACCGTGGCGCCCACCCGGCGGATCAGCGCCGCCGCCGCGACCGCCGAGCGCGCCAGGGTGGCGAGCGCCAGCGCCTGCGCCAGCGGGCCGCGCCCCAGCAGCGGCCGCGCCGGCAGCCCGTGGAAGGCGATGCCGCGCTCCGGCACCAGGCGCGCCTCGAGCCCCGAGGGAGAGCCGGCGTAGCTCACCCGCCACCCCCGTGCCAGCAGCTCCTCGGCGACCGCCAGCGCCGGAAAGACGTGACCGCCGGTGCCGCCGCCAGCAAGCAGCGCATGGCGCTCCAGGCGCGCGCCGCGCCGGCGGCGACCCCGGAGACCTCGGGCATCGTCGTCCGCTTGCCGCGCGCTTCCTGCCGCCTCGTTTTCATTCCTCGCATCCGTTTCGCCCATCGCATCGGACCGCCCGTCATCCGTGCTGCGAGACGTTGAGCACCACGCCGCAGGCGCACAGCGTGACCACCAGCGAGGAGCCGCCGTACGAGATGAAGGGCAGCGGGATCCCCTTGGTGGGCAGCAGCGCCACCGTGACGCTGACGTTGATCAGCGCCTGCAGGACGATGACGCCGGTGAAGCCCCAGCCCAGGTAGCGGCCGAACAGGTCGGGCGCCTTGGCGCCGGCCCGCAGGCCGCGCCAGGCGAGCACCGCGAAGGTGACGACCACGGCCATCGCCCCCACCATGCCCAGCTCCTCGGCGACGATCGAGAAGATGAAGTCCGACTCCGGGTGCGGCAGGAAGTACAGCTTCTGCACGCTCTTGCCCGGTCCCAGCCCGAGCAGCCCGCCCGAGCCCACGGCGATCAGCGACTGCAACCCCTGGAAGCCGCCGCCGAGCGGATCGCTCTCGGGATCGAGAAAGGTCGTGAAGCGCCCGCGCCGGTAGGGCGCGGCCATCACCAGCAGCCACAGCACCGGCGGCACCAGCGCCAGGGCGCCGGCCACCCAGGACCACGAGAGGCCCGCCATGAACACCATCAGCAGGGCGGTGCCGGCCAGCAGGACCGCGGTGCCCATGTCGGGCTCGAACAGGATCAGGCACGCCACCAGGACGGTGGCCGCCCCGACCGGCACCAGCAGCGACAGGCGGTTGACCTCGCCCTGCTTCTTGTCGATCTGATAGGCGAGGAAGGGCACCAGCGCCAGCTTGGCGAGCTCGGAAGGCTGCAGCGACAGGCCGGCGACGAAGAACCACCGCCGCGTGTTGTTGAGCGGCGGCGAGAAGAGCACGGCGACCAGCAGCAGCAGCGACACCCCGAGCAGCGTGTAGATCACCGCCGGCGAACGCAGGCGCCGGTAGTCGAGGTGCATCAGGCACACCATCAGCGCCAGCCCAACCACCGCCGCCAGCGCCTGCTTGACCAGGAAGGGGTTGACCAGCGGCGAGCGCTCCCGCGTGATGGCGGCGCTCGCCGAGTACACCATCACCAGGCCGAAGAAGATCAGCAGCGCCACGGTGGTGAAGAGCACCCGGTCAAAGGCGAGCTTCTTCGCCATCCGCGCCTCCACCGCTGCGAGTCAGCTGCATGAGCGTCGCCTGCACCTCCTGCTGGAAGACCTCGCCGCGATGGGCGAAGTTGCGGAACTGATCGAAGCTGGCGCAGGCCGGCGACAGCACCACCGCCTCGCCCGGCGAGGCGTGGCCCGCCGCCGCACGCACCGCGGCGTCGAGGGTCCCGGACCGCTCGATCGGCGCCGCGCCGCCGAGCGCCTGCTCGATCTCGCCCGCGGCCTCGCCGATCAGGTACAGACGCTTCGCCTTCGCCCGCGCCAGCGGCCCGAGCGGCGCGAAGTCGGAGCCCTTGTTGCGGCCGCCCAGGATCAAGTGCACCGTGCCGTCCGCGAACCCCTCGAGCGACTTGATGGTGGCCGCCGGGTTGGTGCCCTTGGAGTCGTCGTACCAGGTCACCCCGCCCTGCGCCGCCACCCGCTGCATGCGGTGCGGCAACCCCTTGAAGCCGGCCAGGCCGCGCCGCACCGCCGCCGGATCCGCTCCCATGCCGCGCGCCAGCAGGGCCGCCGCCATGGCGTTTTCGAGGTTCTGCACGCCGGCGAGCGGCACCGCCTCGGCGGCGAACAGCTCGCGAGGCGGCTCGCCAGGTGTCACCTCGACCACGGCGCCCGACGCGGCCAGGTAACAGCCGTCTTCGACCCTGCCGCGCCGCGAGAAGAGGCGGCGGCGGACGGCGCACCTGGGCTCCCAGGCGACGGCCGCCGCGTCCGCCGTCGCCAGGGTGGAGCGCGTGATCGGGTCGTCGGCATTGAGCACCGCCAGGTCGCCGCGGCCCTGGCGGCGGAACAGGCGGCGCTTCGAGGCGGCATACGAAGCCAAGTCGTGGTAGCGGTCCAGGTGGTCCTCGGTCAGGTTGAGGAACGCCGCGGCGCGCGGCCGGAAGGTGTCCAGGCCGTCGATCTGGAAGCTCGACAGCTCGACGACGAAGATGCGGCCCGGCTGGCCGTCCACCCGTCCGGCCAGCGGCTCGCCGATGTTGCCGCAGACCTCGACGGCGTAGCCGGCGGCGGCGAGGAGCGCACCGGTCAGCGCGGTCGTGGTGCTCTTGCCGTTGGTGCCGGTGATCGCCACCACCGGGCCGTTGAGGAAGGGGAAGGCCAGCTCGACCTCGGCCAGCACCGGCAAGTGGAGCCGGCGCGCCGCGGCGAGCAGCGGCCGGTCGGGCGCCACTCCCGGCGACACCACGACGCCGTCGATGCCGCGCCAGGCGGCGGCGGTGGCGGGGGCCGCCGCGGCGGGGGCGGCGGCGAGCTTCGCAACCGCCGCATCGGACGCCTCCCTGGCGGCGCCGGCCAGCTTCGCGGCGGCGGCGCCGGACAGGAGCTCGAAGCGCGGCTCGCCGGCCAGGTCCCCGGGATCGGCGTCGGCGCGATCGTCCACCGCCACCACCGCCACCCCGCGCCCCAGCAGCAGCCGGGCGGCCGCGCGGCCCGAGAGCCCCAGGCCGTAGACCAGGACCCGCTCGAAGCTGCCGCTGCCCCAGGGCACTTTCATCGCAGTTTCAGCGTCGAGAGCGACAGCAGGGCGAAGAGGATCGACAGGATCCAGAAGCGCACGATCACCTTGGGCTCCGCCCAGCCGGAGAGCTCGAAATGGTGGTGCAGCGGGGCCATGCGCAGCACCCGCCGCCCCCGCAGCTTGAACGAACCCACCTGCACGATGACGGACAGCGCCTCGAGCACGAACAGGCCGCCGACCAGCACCAGCAGCAGCTCCTGCTTGGCGATCACCGCCACGCTGCCGATGGCCGCGCCGAGCGACAGCGAGCCAACGTCGCCCATGAACACCTCGGCGGGATGGGAGTTGAACCACAGGAAGCCGAGCCCGGCGCCAACCAGCGCGCCGCAGAACACCGTCGCCTCGCCGGCCCCCTGCACGTAGGAGATCTGCAGGTAGTTGGTGATCACCCGGTTGCCGGCGACGTAGGTGAAGATGGCGTAGGTGCCGGCCGCCACCGTGGTGGCGCCGATCGCCAGGCCGTCCAGGCCGTCGGTCAGGTTGACGGCGTTCGACGATCCCACCAGCACCAGCACCAGGAACGGGATGTAGAAGTACCCGAGGTCCGGCCGCAGCTGCTTGAAGAACGGGAACGACAGCGTGGTGTTGAACCCGTACTCCGGCGGCAGCAGGAACAGCGCCACCCCCATGGCGGCGGCCGCCGCCACCTGCAGCCAGAACTTGGCGGCCGCCGACAGGCCCTGGTTGTGATGGCGGCGCACCTTGAGCAGATCGTCGGCGAAGCCGATGGCGCCGAAGGCGGTGGTCACCAGCACCAGCAGCCAGACGTAAGCGTCGGTCAGGTTCGCCCACAGCAGCGTCGCCGCCAGCACCGCGAACAGGATCAGCAGCCCGCCCATGGTCGGGGTGCCGGCCTTCACCTGGTGCGCCTGCGGCCCGACGTCGCGGATGTTCTGGCCCACCGACAGCTGGCGCAGGGTGCGGATGAACCGCGGGCCCAAGAGCAGCGACAGCAGCAGCGCGGTGACGATCGCCCCGGCGCCACGGAAGGTGATGTAGCGAAAGACGTTGAACACCGGGAACACGTTGCGCAGCGGGTAGAGGAGGTGGTAGAGCATCAGCCGGCCTCCCCCATCGCCAGCAGCCGGCGCACCACGGCGTCGAGGCCGACGCCGCGGGAGCCCTTGACCAGGACCACGTCTCCCGGCCGCACCGCGGCGGCAACCCAATCGGCCGCCGCGCCGGCGTCCGGGTGCCACGCCGCCGCGGCGCCGCCCTCGCGGACGCCGGCCACCAGCTCGCGCGCCAGCTCGCCCACTCCGGCGACCGGGTCGAAGCCCAGGCGCGCCGCCTCCACGCCGCCCTCGCGGTGGAAGCGCGGTCCCGCGGGGCCCAGCTCCAGCATGTCGCCGAGCACGGCCAGCCGCCGCGCCGCCGGCAGGCGCGCCGCGCTCGCCAGCGCCTTCGCCAGGGCGTCGGGGTTGGAGTTGTAGCTGTCGTCGATGACCGTCAGCCGGGCCGGACCGCCCGGTAGGGCGACCCGGTGCAGCACGCCGCGCCCGGCCGCCGGCCGCGCCTGCGCGGCGGCCGCGGCGATGTCCGGCAGCGGCACGCCCAGGGCGAAGGCGCAGGCGGCGGCGGCCACGCAGTTTTCGACGTTGTACAGGCCGTGGAGCGGCAGCAACACCTCCTGCGCCTGGCCGCCGGCCGCCAGCACGAAACGGCTGCCGATGCCGCCCGGCGCCACGGCGAGGTCGTAGGCGACGACGTCCAGAGGCGGGGGCAGTGCCGGCGGCGCACTGTCCGCGCCGCTGGTGTCCGCGGCGGCAGCGCTCGCGCTGTTCGCGGCGCCAGCTCCTGGGCTGCCGGCAGCTCCCGCGGCGGTCGCCGGCAGCCCGGCGGCCGGCGCGATGCCGTACCAGACGACGCGCTTCCGGGGGGTGTCGGGGCCGCCCGGGCTGCCGCCCGCGCCTTCCGCCAGGTAGCGCCGCGCGATCCGCACCACCTCGGGGTCGCCGGCGTTGGCCACCACCATGCCGTCCGGCGCCAGGCCGGCGAGCAGCTCGGCCTTGGCCTCGGCGATGCCGCGCAGGTTGTCGAACGACTGCAGGTGGGCCGGCCGCACGACGGTGAAGAGGGCGACGTCGGGCCGCCCCAGCAACGACAGCTGCCGCAGCTCGCCCGGCGTCGACATCCCCATCTCGGCGACCATCCACTCGGCGTCGTCGGGGACGTTCAGCAGGGCCAGGGGAAAGCCATAGAGGTTGTTGAAGTTGCCGGGGTTGCGCGCCACCCGGTAGCGGGCGGCCAGCATCGCCGCCAGCAGCTCCTTGGTCGTCGTCTTGCCGGCTGAGCCGGTGATCCCCACCAGGCGCCGCGGCACGCGCCGCCTGACGCTGCGCGCCACGTCGTGCAGCGCCGCCAGGGTGTCGGCGACCTGGATCACCGCGCGGCCCGCGAGCTCCGGCGGCACCGCAGGGGCGCCGGCCGTGGCGCCGGCCGTCACGGGCGGCGCGGCAGGCAGGGTCTCGGCCAGGGGCGGCCAGCTGGCGGCGGCCGCCGCGAGGTCCTGCACCACCGCGCCGGCGGCGCCGCGGCCGAAGGCGTCGCCGACGAAGCGGTGGCCGTCGGCGTGGGCGCCGGCGAAGGCGAAGAACAGCTCGCCGCCGCGCACCGCCCGCGAGTCGATGGCGGCGCCGCTGAGCAGCGCCTGGGCGTCGCCCGCGACCACCCGGCCGGCTGCCGCCGCCGCGGCTTCGCTCGCGCGCAGGCTAGCCAAAGCGCTCCTCGAGCGCCCGGCCGATCTCCTCGACGTCGGAGAACGGCAGCTTCCGGTCGCCGAAGATCTGCTCTTGCTCGTGGCCCTTGCCCGCCACCAACACCGCCCAGCCGGGCCCGGCGGCGGCCAGGGCGGCGCGGATCGCCTCGCGGCGGTCGGGCACCAACCGGTAGCTGGGGTTGCCGCTCGCCTTCACCCCCTCCGCCACCGCGGCGATGATCGCCAGCGGGTCCTCGCCGCGGGGGTTGTCGGAGGTGATGATCGGCAGGTCGGCCAGCTCGCCGGCGGTCCGCCCCATCACCGACCGCTTGCCCGGGTCGCGCTCGCCGCCGCAGCCGAAGACCACGGCCACCTTGACGTCCTTGCCTTCCCCTTCCCGGCGGCCGGCCACCTCGCGCACCGCGGCGAGAGCGGCGGCCAGCGCCGCGTCGGTGTGCGCGTAGTCCACGAACACCGGGAACGGCTGGCCGCGGTCGACCGGCTCCATCCGCCCCGGAACGGGGCGGCGCTCGGCGATGCCCCGCGCCATCGCCGCGTGCGGCAGGCCGAGGGCCTCGGCGGCCGCGGCCGCCGCCAGCAGGTTGTCGAGGTTGTAGCGGCCGAGCAGCGGCGACTCGACGTCCAGGGCGCCGCGCGGCGTCTCGAGGCGGGCCGTGATGCCGCCGACCGAGAGCCGCACCCTTCTCGCCCGCACCGCGCCGCCGTCGCCGAAGGTCAGCGCGTCCGGCAGCTCGTCCGCGAGCCGCCGGCCGTAGGGGTCGGCGGCGTTGACCACCGGCCGCGCTCCCGGCTTGAGCTGCGCGAAGAGCCCGCGCTTGGCGGCGAAATAGGTCTCCATGTCCTGGTGATAGTCCAGGTGGTCGCGGGTCAGGTTGGTGAACACCGCGACGTCGAAGGCCGCGCCGGCCACGCGCTGCATCGCCAGCGCGTGCGAGGACACCTCCATGGCGGCGGCGCGGGCGCCGGCGGCGTGCATGCCGCGCAGCGTGCGGTACAGGTCCGAGGCTTCCGGCGTGGTGTGGCCGCCGGCGAAGCGGTGCTTGGCGAAGCAGTAGCCGAGCGTGCCCAGGAAGGCGGCAGGCAGCCCGGCCGCCTCGAGCATCGCCGCCATCAGCAGCGCCACGGTCGTCTTGCCGTTGGTGCCGGTGACGCCGGCCAGCAGCAGCTCGCGGTCCGGATGGCCGTAGGCCCGCGCCGCCAGGGCCGCCAGACCGGCGCGCGGGTCGGCCAGCGGCGCCCAGGGCACGCCCAGCGCGGCAGCCAGCGCCGGCTCCCGCGGCGGCGCTCCCGCCACCGCCACCGCGCCGGCTATTACAGCCGCCGCGGCGAAGTCCCAGCCGTCGAAGAGGTGGCCGGGCAGGGCCACGTAGAGGTCGCCCGGGCGAACCCGCCGCGAATCGTGGGTGACGCCTAAGATTTCCGGATCGAGCGGTACCTGCCGCTCGAGCGGATCGACCGGCGACCGCCGGTCTTGTGGATCGAGCGGTACCTGCCGCTCGAGCGGATCGACCGCCGGCGCAACGCTGGGCTCGGCGGCGATGCCGGCGATCAGCTCAGAGAATTTCATCGAGCTGGTTTCCTCCCGCCCTGGGTAGCGGCGACTCCGGTGACGGGGTGACAGCCGGCTGGACGGCGGGGGCCGCCGCCGGCTGGACCAGTGGCACAGCGGGCGCCGGCCGCGCCGGCCTGGCCGCCGCCGGTCGGGCCGCGGCCGGCTGGGCGACTGGCGCGGCGGGCGCCCCAGGCGCTGCCGGGGCCGTTCGCGGCGGGACCGGCTGGTTGTGCCACAGCTCGGGGACGTCTTCGCCCATGGCGTCGTCGTCGGCCGCCGCCACGACCCCGGCAGCCGCCGGCGTCACCGCGCCCCTGGCGGCAGCCGGGACGACGCCGGCGGAGGCGGCGGCGCCGCCGCCCGCGGCGTTCGCGGTCGTGACGCCGGCGGTCACCACCTCGCCCGGCCAGACGCTGAGCGCCTGCCGCTGCGGCCGCACTCCGAGGTACATCAGCACCTGGCGCACCAGGGTGCCAAACACCGGCGCCGCCACCTGCGCACCGTAGTACTCCATGCCCTGCGGCGCGTCCACCTCGACGATCCCCACCAGGCTCGGCCGATCGGCCGGAGCGAACCCGACGAAGCTGGGCAGGTAGGCATGCCTGGCGTAGCCGCCGGCCACCGGGATCTGCGCCGTGCCGGTCTTGCCGGCCACCCGGTACCCGGCCACCGCGGCGCTCTTGCCGGTGCCGTCGGTCACCACCCGCTCGAGCAGCCGCTTCACCTCCTCGGCCGTGGCCGGAGAGATCGGCCGCGCCATCACCGCCGGCTGCGGGTGGCGCCGCTCCACCGTCTCGCCGCGCCGCACCGCCTCGACCACGTACGGCTGCAACAAGCTGCCGCCGTTGGCCACCGCCGCGACCGCCGCGGCGAGCTGCAGCGGCGTCACCGACACGCCCTGACCGAAAGCCACGTAAGCCTTGGTCAGCGGCCCCCAACGCTCGAGCGGGTGGAGGATGCCCGGGCTCTCGCCGGGCAGGTCGATGCCGGTCGGGCGGCCGAAGCCGAAGCCGACGATGGTGCGATGCAGGCGCTCGCCGCCGATGATCAGCGCGGCCCGGATGGCGCCGACGTTGCTCGACTTGGCGATCACGTCGGCGAACGACATGATGCCGTAGCGCTTGTGGTCGCGGATGGTGATGCCGTACAGGACGATGCTGCCCATGCCGCAGTCGAACGGGTCGTCGGCGTGCACCAGCCCCGACTCGAGCGCCGCCGCCGCGGTGATGATCTTGAAGGTCGAGCCCGGCTCGTAAGCGTCCATGATGGTGCGGTTGCGCCAGCTGCCCGCCGGGTAGCGCTCGAACTCGTTGGGGTCGAAGGCGGGGAACGATGCCATCGCCAGGACCGCCCCGGTCGCGGGATCGAGGAACACGGCGCTGCCGCGGCGCGCCTGCCGCTGCTCGACGACGCGCTGCAACTCGCGCTCCACCATGTGCTGCACGGCGGCGTCCAGCGTCAGGTGCAGGTCGCCGCCCGGCCGCGGCTCGGTGAAGAAGAGGTCGGGCGAGACGGCGGTGCCGCGGCGCGCGTCGCGCAGGACCGTGCGCAAGCCGGGTTTGCCGGTGATCACCGCGTCGTAGATCAGCTCCAGGCCGGCCAGGCCGTGGTTGTCGGTGCCGACGTAGCCCAGCACCTGCGAGGCCAGGTCGCGCATCGGATAGTAACGCTTGCTCTCGGGAACGAAGTGGATGCCGGCGAGGTGCAGCCGCCGCAGCGCCGCCGCCACCGGCGGATCGAGCTTGCGCGCCACCCACACGAACTCCCGGTCCTCGCCGAGCAGGGCCTCGAGGCGGCCG
The DNA here is from genome assembly GCA_035949675.1 of Thermoanaerobaculia bacterium. GTDB lineage: Bacteria > Acidobacteriota > Thermoanaerobaculia > Multivoradales > UBA5704 > JASLEW01. The sequence continues at coordinate 2,649 of DASZHY010000049.1, read as the reverse complement.
GCGGCGAGCCCGGGACAGGCGGCGGCGATGGCGCGGGCGGCCGCCGCGCGGTCGCCGATCTCCCCGGGCACGGCGTAGGCCGAATCGACCTCGACCGAGACCGCCAGCTCCCGCCCGGCCGCGTCGTAGATGGTGCCGCGCGGCGGATCGAGCCGCACCACCCGCTGCTGCTGCTGGTGCGCCTTGCGCACGTAGCGCAGGTGATCGACCACCTGCAGCTGGTAGAGCCGCAGGCCGATCAGCGCCACCCACGACAGGCCGGCCAGCGAGATGACGGCCAGGCGAGACCTCAAGGGCCGGCCCTCCGCTCCATCTCCTCCCAGAAGACCACCTGGTCGAGAGCGGGCTGCTGCATCCCCAGCTCACGGACCGCCCGCTCCTCGATGCGCTGCGGGCTGGCCAGGTAGGAGGCCTCCAGCTGCAGCTGCCGCTCGACCTGCGCCAGCTCCCGCAGCTGCCGCTCGAGCAGGTCGATGCGATAGCCGGTGCGCAGCGCCTCGAGGTGGATCCAGGTGTAGCCCAGCAGGCCGCCGCCGAGCAGCACCACGACCAGCAGCACCACCGCCAGCTCCCGCGCCAGGCGCCGGTCGCGCTCGCGCACCAGGTAGGCGTTCAGCACCGGCCGGCGGAAAGCGTACGCGTTCCTCAAGGGCTCACAGCCTTCTCGCGGCGCGCAGCCGCGCCGAGCGCGCGCGCGGGTTCCACTCCACCTCCTCGGGGGTGGGACGGATCGGCTTGCGGGTCAGCGCCGCGATCAGCTGGCTCTCCGCGAGAGGCCGGCCGGTCACCCGATCGATCTCGCCCTGGACCAGGTCGCGCAGGGTGTTCTTGACGATGCGGTCCTCCAGGCTGTGATACGAGATCACCACCAGCCGGCCCTCGCTCGCCATCATCTTCACCGCCTGCTCGATCGCCGTCTCCAGGCCGGCGAGCTCCTGGTTGACCGCGATGCGCAGAGCCTGGAACACCCGCGTCGCCGGATCGACGCGGCCCTCCCGGCGCCCGGCGCCCGCTCGCGCCCGGCCGGCTCGGCCCAGAGGGCCCCCCGGGTTCCTCGAGCCAGTGCCGCCGCCCTTGGCTTCGTCGATGATCCGCTTGAGCTCGGCCGTCGTGGTGATCGGCCGCTCCGCCCGCGCCAGCACGATCGCCCGCGCGATCCGCCGCGCCTGCCGCTCTTCGCCGAAGTCCCTGAAGATTCTTTCCAAGTCGCCCTCCGCAGAGTGGTTGACCAGGTCGGCCGCGGTCAGCTCCGCCAGGCCCATGCGCATGTCGAGCGGGCCGGCGAGGCGGAAGCTGAAGCCGCGGTCCGGGGTTCCGAGCTGCAACGACGAGACGCCGAGGTCGAACAGCAGGCCGGCGACGGCGCCGGGCTCCACGCCCAGCTCCGCCAGCACCTGCTCGAGCCGATGGAAGTTGCCGTGCGCCAGGCGCACCCGGGCGCCGAACGGCGCCAGCCGCTCGGCGGCGCGCCGCAGCGCCTCGGGGTCGCGGTCGATGCCGACCAGCCGCGCCGCCGGTCCGCGCGCGAGCAGCGCCTCGGCGTGCCCGCCCAGGCCGACCGTGGCGTCCACGAAGAGGCCGCCGCGCTCCGGCGCGAGCAGCGCGACGGATTCGTGGAGCAACACCGGGAGGTGCGCGATCGGCCCCGCTCGACGATCCGGGCCGTCGCCTCCCGCCGCGGCAGGCGGACCGTCATCGCTCAACAGACCTTCCCGCATGAGCGCGTAGGGGACATGCGGGTTCTCCCAGCCACCGGGCGTGCATCAGATCCCTCGCTCGCTCAGCGTCCGGAAGTCCTCTTCGGTGAAGGGCTGCTGCTCCAGGCGGCGGGCGAAGCGGTCGCGGTTCCACACCACCAGGTGGTCGAGGTGGGCGCTGACCACCACCTCGCCGCTCATGCCGGCGCTCTCCCGCAGGATCTGCGGGATCAGCAGGCGACCCTGGTTGTCGAGCCGCGACTGCTGCCCGAAGTAGCTGGTCCGCTCGAGGAAGCGCGCCTTCACCCGGTCGGTGGACGGCATGCCCCCGAGGCGGGCCTCGATCTCTTCCCAGACCGGCAGCGGATAGAGCCAGGCCGAGTCGCCCTCGATCGAGGTCACGAACAGGTCGGGCCCGTAGCGCTCTTCGATCACACGGCGGAAGTCCGTCGGGATCTTGAGCCTCCCCTTGTCGTCCACCTTCGCCGGAGCGCTTCCGCGGAACATGGCCCCTTCCAGAAAACACAGTTGCCTGAGGAGGAATCGTAGCAGTTGCCTCCACTTTTGTCCATTTTTTTCCACTAGATCCCACTCGTGATCGATTGCGGTCCACCGAAGGCGCCACGGGCGGCGTCAGGTCAGGCGGTAATCGGCCGTAAGAATGGTTACGAATCGGAGGCTCGCGCGGGACGGTGCGCGGCGGATGGGGGCCAGGTGGGCGACCGTCGAAGCATGAAACGGCACGAACGGAGGGCCCCCTGGGCGACCGGTCCCGAGGAGCGCGACTCAAAGCGGGCGAGGCAAGACCGTCGATCTTGGCACGTACCCGCGGCGAGCCCGCTTGCGTCGCGATCCTCGGGACCGGTCGCCCCCCGGGACCGGTCGGGAGGCGTTTCTTTGCCTAAGGCGGCGGCGGGACGGGTGCCGGCGGCGGCGGGATGTTCGACGGCGG
>DASZHY010000048.1:0-15458 GCA_035949675.1 Thermoanaerobaculia bacterium | reverse complement strand
TCACCCCATTACTACAACACCGTGCAGGAGCTCGCTACCCTGCTCGCGGCTCTCTCCGAGCTCGCCGCGGCGCCGCCCGCGGACCGCTCGCCGGCGCCACAGACCAGGGTCTAGGAGCCCACCCCGCTCGCAGCGCCACCGCCGACAGCGCCCCCGCCGGCAGCGCCCCCGCCGGCAGCACCCCCGCCGGCGCCCTTGCCGCGGCGCCCCCGGCGCGACGCCGCCCGGCCGCCTTTCTCGACGAGGGAGACGATCCTGCCGTCCCGTTCGGAGAGCTCGATCAGCTTATGCCCGGCGCGCTCGCACCAGACGGGCATGTCCTCCAGGATGGCGGGGTCGTCGCCGACGATCTCGAGCCGGTCTCCTGCCGCGAGCCGCAGCATCTCGCGCGCGGCGAGGAGGATCGGCAGCGGGCAGAAAGTGCCGGTGACGTCGAGTCGGCGGTTGGTGGGAGCGGACACGGCCTTCTCTCGGTAGCTGGTAGCCGGCTGTGTCGCCAAAGCTGCGCCGGATGGCGCCCGCAAACGGGGGTTCCTCTGTAGAATAGTGCCCGAATGGCGAGCAATCGATCCCTGTCGCGGCTTGCGGCACCGCTCTGCGCCGCGGCGCTGGCGTCCCTCCCGTCCACGCCGGCGCGCGCCTGGACCCCCAGGACTCATCAGACCATTGCCTGGGAGGCGGCGCGCCTGGCGCCCCCCGACCTGGCCCGCCAGCTGGTCAAACGCCGCGCCGCCTACCTGGCCGGCGTGATCCAGCCCTTCGACGACGCCGATCCTGCCCGCCACCGGCAAGACCCGGACGGCAGCGGCAACCTTGCGGCGGCGCTCGCAGACGCCGTCGCCCAGGCGGTGGCAGCCATCCGCACGCACCGTCCCTTCGACGAGATCGTCTTCCGCATGGGGGTGGCGGCGCACTTCATCGCGGACGCCAACAACCCTCTCGCCAGCTCCAACGCCGACCCCGAGGCGGGGCGCTACTTCGTCGATTACCTCCGCTATGCCGAGACCGCGGAGCCGCGCTTCCCGCTGATCTTCTATGGCGTCCGCCCGGGTCTCGAGCGGGCGCCGGACGTGGGCGAGCTGCTCGCCGACACCCTGCGCCGCGGCCGCGCCCTCTACCCGTTGATCGGACTCGAGTACCGCAAGATCGACTTCGCCTCCGGCATCGGCCGCTTCGACGACCGCTCGACCGCCTTCGGCGTCGCGTCCGTCGCCTTCAGCCACGCCGTGACCGACGTCGCGCTGGTGCTGCGATACATTTGGCTCCGGGCGGGAGGCGGTGACGATCGCGCCAGCCTGCCGGCCGGCGGCACACGGCTGCTGTTGCTGCCGCGGGCCGGTCTGCCGCCTCTGGCAGCGGCCGGCGTCCACGGCCCTTGACGCCGCGGGTGCCGCCAGCCCTCGGGCCAGCGCAACGTTGCCCGGAGTCGCCGGCCAGGCTCACGCCGAGCCTGCCGGCCGCCCGGACCATCAACCCAGGCCGCCGGGCCCGGAGCCGAGGCACCCTCGCCTCGCTCCGGTCCGCCGCCGACCCGATCCAAGGAGCACGCCAACATGCTGCCGGCGCATCGCGCACTGGTTTCCGTTTCCGATAAGAGCGGCCTGGCCGAGCTGGCCCAGGGGCTTCGCAGCCTAGGCATCGAGATCGTCTCGACCGGCGGCACCCTCGCCCACCTGCGCCAGCTGGGCGTCCCGGCGGTGGCCGTCGCCGACGTCACCGGCTTCCCCGAGATCCTCGACGGCCGCGTCAAGACGCTGCATCCGCGCATCCATGCCGGCATCCTGGCCAGCCGCTCGCAGCCGGCGCACGCCGAGCAGCTCGCCTCGCACCAGATCGACCGCATCGACCTGGTGATCGTCAACCTCTACCCGTTCCGCGAGACCGCCGCCGACCCCAAGGCCACCTTCGACGAGGTGATCGAGAAGATCGACATCGGCGGCCCGGCGATGGTGAGGGCGGCGGCCAAGAACTTCGGCGGCGTCGCGGTGGTGGTCGACCCGAGGGACTACTCGCGGGTGCTCGCGGCGCTGTCGGCCAGTGACGGCGTCGTCCCCGAGACGCTGCGCCGCGAGCTGGCGGTCAAGGCCTTCCGCCACACCCACGACTACGACGGCGCCGTTGCCGCCTGGCTCGCCGGCCAGGCCGCTCTCGAAACCGGTCCTGAGGCCGCGGCCGGCGCGGGCGCGGCGACCGCCCACGCCGCCCAGGGCGAGGCCTTTCCCGCCCGCCTGGTGCTCGAGCTGGCGCGGACCGACGAGCTGCGTTACGGCGAGAACCCGCACCAGGGCGGCGCCGTCTACACGGTGACCCGCGCCTCGGCTCCGCCCGCCCCAGCGTCCCCGGCCGCCTCGGCCACATCTTCCTCTCCCGCCTCCTCCGCCCTTGCCGCCTCTGCCACCTCCGCCTCCTCGGCCGCGCCGGCCGCCTCGGCCTCTCCATCCTCCGCACCGTCCCCGGCAGTCGCCGCCTTCACCGCGGCGGGCGGCGCGTTGGGCGGCTATCGCCAGCTCGCCGGCAAGGAGCTGTCCTGGAACAATCTCCTCGACGCCGACGCGGCGCGCAAGATGGCGTCGCTCTGGACCGAGCCGGTCGTGGTCATCGTCAAGCACAACAACCCTTGCGGCATCGGCCGCGGCGCCGACCTCACCGCCGCCTACGAGCGCGCCCTGGCGACCGACCCGGTGTCCGCCTTCGGCTCGGTGATCGCCGTCAACGGCACCGTCGACGGCCGCCTCGCCGCCGCCATGGCAGACCTGTTCGTCGAGGTGCTGCTGGCTCCCGGTTTCGACGCGGATGCGCGGCGGCACTTCGCCCAGAAGAAGAACCTGCGCCTGGTCGAGTGTCCTCCCTACCGCCCCACCGCCGGCGAGATCGAGCTGCGCGCCATCTCGGGCGGCTTCCTGGCGCAGCCGCCGGACGCCTTGCCGGACGACCCCGCCGCCTGGACCTCGCCGACCCGGCGCGCGCCGACCGCCGAGGAGCGCCGCGCCCTGGATTTCGCCTGGCGGGTGGCCCGCTACGTCAAGTCGAACGCCATCGTGCTCGCCAACGGCGATCAGACCGTCGGCGTCGGCGCCGGCCAGATGAGCCGCGTTGATTCCTGCCGCATCGCCATCCAGAAGGCCCAGCTGCCGGTCGCCGGCACGGTCGCCGCCTCCGACGCCTTCTTCCCCTTCCGCGACGGCCTCGACGTGCTGGCCGCGGCTGGCGTCACCGCCGTCGTCCAGCCCGGAGGCAGCAAGCGCGACGGCGAGGTGATAGCGGCGGCCGACGAGCACGGCATGGCGATGCTTCTGACGGCGACACGGCACTTCCGTCACTAGTCCCTGGCCGCCGCCGCCAGCGGCGTTGCGACCTGCGGGGAGTGCCGCAATGGCTGGTGGCTGCGGCCGACCTGCCGGGAGTGCGGCACGCAGAGCTTGACAGCCTGTCAATGCTGTTATAGCATTTTTGATCTACGACAGGCCTTGATCTTTCCATTGCCTGAAGGGGGGACCATGCGACGCAACCGCCGTGGCGGCCCGGTAACGCTGTGCACGCCTCTTCTCCTGGCGGCCCTCTTCCTGCCGCTTCATGCCGGTGCGGCAGCCGCCAGCCCCTGCCATCAGGAGGCAGTCCCCGCCGCCACTCTCCTTCTGCCCTATTTCGAGCTGGACCTCAACAACCCGAACGGCCTGACGACTCTCTTCTCGATCAACAACGCCTCCGCCAGCGCGGTCCTCGCTCACGTGGTCATCTGGTCGGACCTCGCCGTGCCGATGCTCAACTTCAACGTCTACCTCACCGGTTTCGACGTCCAGACCATCAACCTGCGAGACGTCATCGTCTATGGCAACCTGCCGCAGACCGCGTCGATGGGGCAAGATCCCGGCGACACCATCAGCCCGCACGGCGCTCTCAGCCAGGACCTCGATTTCGCGACCTGCCAGGGGCAGTTGCCGCCGCAGTCCCTGGCTGGTTCCTTGCTGACCAGCCTCCAGCGCGCGCTGATCGGCCTGCCCTCGCCGATGCTCGAGAACCTCTGCGCGGGGCAGAGCTTCGGCGACCAGGTGGCCCGCGGCTACATCACCGTCGACACCGTCAACAATTGCACGGTGCGCTTTCCCGGCGATGCCGGCTACTTCGGCCCGAGCAACCCCGATGTCACGGACCAGAACGTGTTGTGGGGCTCCTGGTACATCATCAACGCGACCCAGGGATATGCCCAAGGATCCGACATGGTGGCCGTCGTGGCAGACCCGGCCAGCCCTGAAACCACCACGCCGGGCAGGTACACCTTCTACGGCCGCTACGTTGGCTGGACGGCAGCGGACCATCGCGCGCCTTTGGCCACCACCTTCGCAGCACAGTTCGCCAACGGCGGCCCGTTCAATGGCGGGACGGATCTGCTGATCTGGCGCGACACGAAGATCGCTCAGGGCCCGTTCAGCTGCCCGGTGACGCCCGGCCTGCGCCCGGCGTGGTATCCGCTTGGCGAGGAGGCACTCGTCGTGTTCGACGAGCAGGAGCACCCGCAGCTGCTGCCGCCTATCTGCCCGTTCAGGGCCCAGCCTCAGCCCTTCGACACGCCTTCCCAGTGCCCCCCGGAGCAACCCATCTACCTTGCCCCCGCGGCCGCGCAAAGGACCCGGGTGGGTGGAGCGTCGTTTCCGGTCCCGTTCACGTTCGGCTGGGCCTTTCTCGATCTCAACTGGGCGAATTTCTCCGCGGTCGGGCCCGTCCCACCGGTCGATCCGACCGCGGCGCAGGCCTGGGTGATCGCGACGCAATCCTCCAACCTCCATTTCGCGGTGGCGCTCGACGCCTACCGGCTCGACAGCGCCTGCAACGCGACTCACTTCGTCCCCTGACGAGGGCAATGCCCGGCGGGCAGGCACGTCTCGAGCCGCGCCCGCCGCGCCCGCTGCGGCCGCCGCGGCCGCCACCGGACTGCCGCCGCACCAAGGACCCGAAGTATCCTTGGCCGGCCACAGGAGGTCCGGTGATCCGAATCGACGAACCGAAATCAGCCCCTGCCCCCGCCGCCCGTGCTTTCGCCCCGGCCGCCCGTGCTTTCGCCCCCGCCGCCCGTGCCTTCGCGCTCGCCGCGCTCGCCGCGCTGACCGCCGTGGCCGCCGCGGCCGCCGCCGCGCCAACCGCACGCCCCGCACCCACCGCCGCCGCCGCCTCGTCCTCCGCGTCCTCTGCCGCCGACCCCTGGTCCTGGCTCACCCGGGTCCGCCGCAGCCTGGTCGAGGCGGGCCCCACCACCGCCACCTTCACCCAGACCTACGTCCCGGCCGGCTTCACCTCCGGCGAGAAGGAGACCGGCAGCCTGTCGCTCCACCTGCCCGACTGCTTGCGCTGGGACTACAAGGATCCCTACCCCAAGGGCTTCCTGCTCTGTGGCGAGATGGTCCACGCCTGGAACCCCGAGGACCACACCGGCCGCCGCTACCGGATCGATCGCAAGAACGAGCCCGGCCTCGATCTCCTGCTGCTCGGGGTCGACGACCTCAAGGCACGCTACAGCGGCGTCACCCGCTCCTCCGCCAACGGCCAGGTCGAGATCGCGCTCACGCCCAAGGGCAAGGCCGGCGAGCTGAGCGACGCCACGCTCGCCATCGATCCCGCCACCTTGCGCGTCATTGCGGTCTCCTACCACGACCGCGAAGGCAACCTCACCCGCTTCCAGCTCGGCGACTACCACCCCCTCTCGCTGCCCGGCCAGTTCACGCCTCCCTCCGGCATCCAGTGGGAAGAGCAGCAGCCCTGAACGTGTTTTCCGTGTTGTTTTCCATATAATGGGAGCGCCGCGGGCGGGGGGTATGCTGGCTCCACCGCCGCACGCCCGCCAGCCCATCGCCCCTGCCCCCCTTATCCAATGCCAGCCGAGAACTCCTTCGACGTCGAGTCCACCGTCAACCTGCAAGAGGTCCGCAACGCGGTCCAGCAGGCTGACAAGGAGATCTCCACGCGCTACGACCTGAAGAAGGCGGCGACCGAGCTGCGCCTGGAGGGCGAGGAGGTGGTGCTGGGCGCCGCCGACGAGTTCTCGCTCAACCAGGCGCTCGAGGTGGTCAAGACCAAGCTGGTGCGCCGCGGCGTCAACCTCAAGTCGCTGCGCTACGGCAAGATCGAGCCGGCCAGCGGCGGCCGCGTGCGCCAGCGCATCACCCTGCAGCAGGGCATCCCGCAGGAGACCGCCAAGCGCCTGGTGGCCGAGATCAAGGCCAAGAAGCTCAAGGTCCAGGCGGCGATCCAGGGCGACACGGTACGGGTTTCGGGCAAGAACCGCGACGACCTGCAGACGGTGATCGCGACGCTCAAGGCACTCGACCTCGACGTGCCGCTGAGCTTTACCAACTACCGTTCGCTCTGAGACCGCCGCCCCGCCCACCGCCGCCACCCATGAGCCCCAGCCTCCCAACCCGGCCCGCACTGCCTGCCGGCCTGCCAGCCGCCCGTCTTGCCGCCGCGCGCCCCGCCGCCGCCAGGATCGCCCGTCTCGCCTGCCTGGCGTTGCTGGCCGGGTTGGCGGCCGCCGCCGCGCCGGCCGCGGCCACGCCCTACGACGTCGGCGAGCGCCTCCTCTTCACCGGCGTCGTCACCGACGTCGGCGGCAAGCCGCTCCCGGGCGTCCAGGTGGCGCTCGAAGCGGTGCGCCACGCCTTCAGCCTGCGCGACTTTCGCCGCGCCGAGCGCGATTCGCGGCGCGTCTCCGCCTTGACCGACGCCCAGGGCCACTACAGCATCGAATGGCCATGGGACGATTATTTCAATCGCTTCCAGGTGCTCGCCGGCGTCGTCGTGCGGCACGGCAGAGAGGACCGCCTGGAGGTCCTCGAGCGCGAGGACGTCACCGCGCGGGTGATCGCGGGGAGCCCGATCGCCCTGGCGATCGTGATCCATGACCGCGCCTTCGTCGACCGCTGGCGCGACTTCATGGCCTCGGTCCGGAGCGCCGACGAGCGCCGGGTCTACGAAGAGATGGGCGCCCCGGACGACGTCAAGCGGGTGAATTACGCCGGCCGCCAGGAGGACGCCGAGGTCTCCTGGTGGTACTTCGCCGCCGGCAAGGTCTACCGTTTCAATGCCGGCCGGCTCGACCAGGTCGAACGCTTCGATCCCGTGCAGCCAGTGCAGCGCTTCTGAGCGAGACCTGGCCCATGCCAAACCTAGCCGGCATTTCTCACATCGCTTCTGCTGCGTCGCCCCCACAGGACGGTCCCGGGTGACCAACCCGCCCCTCGTCGATTCCCAGGCCGGCGACAGCTCGGTCCAGGCCGGCCGCTTCCTCGACCTCGTCGCCGGCAAGCTGCTGGCGACCGAGGAGGTGTTCCGCCGCCACCTCGACTCCGACGTGCCGTTCATCCATCAGGCCGGCATCTACATCCGCCAGGGCGGCGGCAAGCGCATCCGCCCCGCGCTGCTGCTGCTGGCCGCCCGGCTGCTGGGCCACGACTCGGAGGAGGAGGTCACCTACGCCGCGGTCGTCGAGTTCATCCACAACGCGACGCTGATCCACGACGACATCATCGATCACGCCCACCTGCGCCGCGGCCAGCCCACGCTCAACCACCTCTGGGGCAACAACCTCACGGTGCTGCTGGGCGACTGGATCTACACCAAGGCGATGCAGATGGCCCTCTCCCACGGCCAGCTCGAGGTGGTGCAGCGGCTCTGCGCCGCCACGCTCAAGATGACCGAGGGCGAGCTCATGGCCCTCGAACGGCTGGGCGCCATCGACGTCACGGTCGAGGAGTATTTCGAGATCGTCGACCGCAAGACCGCCCACCTGTTCGCCGCCGCCTGCTCGATCCCCAGCCTCATCCCGCCGCAGCGTCCCGAGGCCGGCCAGGTCCTCGCCCACTACGGCCGCGCGCTCGGCACCTGCTTCCAGATCGTCGACGACCGGCTCGACTTCACCGCCCGCGAGAGCGAGCTCGGCAAGCCGGTGCTCTCCGATCTCAAGGAAGGCAAGCTGACGCTGCCGCTGATCCTGCTGCTGTCGCGGGTCGGCCCGGCCGAGCGGCGCCTCGTCCAGACCGTGCTCGACGAGCGCGGCTTCGAGCGCGTCGCGCCGCAGCAGATCCTCGAGATGGTGGCGCGCGAAGGCACCCTCGCCGAGACGCTCGAGATGGCCGAGGCCTACGCGGCGCGCGCGCAGCGGGAGCTAGAGATCTTTCCGCCCGGCGACGCCCTCGAGGCTCTCGAATTTGCGCCGGATTTCGTCCTCCACCGGCGTGCGTAGCCGCGGCGGCGTGAGCCCAAAGACACCGCGCAGCGGTGTCGCCCGAGTAGCGCCGCGCAGCGGTGTGGCTACTTGCGGGTTTGTCCAGACATAGCCGCGAGGCTGAGTCACCCGAGCACTGCCGCGTAGCGGCGTAGCACTCCCAAGGCCGAGCGGAGCCGTCCCGGCGGCCTCCGGCCCGGTCGCGATCTCCATCCCGGCGCGCGCCGCCACCCCCGGATCGACCGCGTAGACCCTCGCCCCGAGCGGCCGCTCGAGGCCGATCACCAGCGCGTAGCGGAAGCGGCGCAGCCGCGTGTCCAGCCACTGGTGGGAGCTCGCCATCAGCACCACCGCGCCGCTCGGCTCGAGGCCCGCGCCGGCGGCTCGCGGCGGCACGTCGCCGGTCCACAGCAGCGCGGTGCGCTGGCGGTCGGGCGGCGGCTGTGCCAGCTCGGAGTCCATTCCCGGCTCGAACCCGGTCTCGAGCGCCAGGTAGCCGGTGACGTCGCGTCCCCAGTCGAAGAGCACCATCGCGCGGTCGCCCCGCAACCGGGCGGCCGGCGGCGGCGTGTACGGCGTCGCGCCGGCCGCCGCCACCGGCCGGCCGCCGCCGGTCAGCTCGGCGAACAGCGGCCGCGGCCAGGCCGGGACCACCCGCCCCCAGCGCCCTACCGGTGGGCGCCCCCAGGAGACCGCCGCCTCGCCGGGTCCGGCGGCGCTCACCGCCGCCAGGCCGTCCGCCGCGTCGACCGGCAGCCAGCCGCGCAGCAGGCCCAGGCGGTGGCGCTGGAAGGTGCGCCAGGCGCCGTCCGTGCCCACCAGCGCCCGGCCGCTTGCCTCGTCCACCAGGCTGGCCAGGAAGCCGCCGCCGCCGTCGTCGCTGCGCAGCTCGGCGAGCAGGCGGTTGTTGCCCGGCCGCAGCAGCGCCCCGACCTCGTACGCGTCGAGGCGCGCGCCCGCCCGCCAGCCGCCGGCGCCCACCCGCTGGCCGTTGAGGTAGAGGACGTACTCCTGATCGCCGAGCGCCAGCAGCCGCGCCCGCGCCGGCGGCGCCGCGAGCCGAAAGTCCCGCGCCGCGTAGAAGGAGAGCGGCGCCGCCTGCCGCCGGTCGTGCGCCACCCAGATCCATTGCGCCCCGCCGATCGTGCCGCCCAGGTGCGAGGCCGCCCAGCGCCCGCCGCGGATCGCCAGCGTCAGCCCGCAGGCGGCCACGAACGCCGCCGCCAGCGCCCCGATCCAGCGCCGCTGCATCTACTGGCCCTGGCCCGGAGTCAGGATCTCGCCGGTCACGTCCACCAGGCCCAGGGCGCGCCAGCGCCCGGGTGGACCGCCCGCGTCTCCGGCGCGCGCGATCAGCCGCACCCGCACCGGTCCGCGCGCGCCCCGCAGCGGCAGCTGGAAGCGGCGGGCCCCGCGCAGCCGGTTCCAGAAGCTCGGCCGCCAGCTGAAACGGCGGATCGGGGTGCCGTCGGGCCGCTCGACGCTCAGCTCGAAGCGCTGGCCGCGCCGGGCGTCGGCCGGCGGCACGAAGGTGCCCTCCAGCGCCTCCTTGCCAACCAGCCGGCAGCGCAGATAGACGAGGCAGTTGCCGCCCATCACGACGTCGGTCCCTTCCACCCGTGCGCCGCCCGCCGGCAGCGCCGGCGACAGGCTGGCCCCGAAGAGAGCAGGGACAGCGGGCGGGCCGCCGGCCGCTGTCTGCTCAGTTGCCGTGCCGGCCGCTGCCTGGCCAGGTGCCCCCTCGGCAGCCGCCTGGCCGGGCGGCCCGAACACCAGGTCGAGCGGCACCTGTCCCACCGGCAGGTCTTCAGGCAGCCGCACCGCGAGCGGCAGTGCCACTGCCCGCAGCGTCGCCTGCGCCAGCTCGCGGTCGCCGGCGCGGATGCTCAGCCGCTCGCCCTCCGGCAGCCCCTCGGGTGACAGGTCCAAGGTGAGCGTGCGCGGCACCTCCTCGCCGAGGTTCACCAGCTGCAGTCGCCCGGTTCCCGTGGCCGGCACCAGCACCTCGCGGCCGTGGAGCGCGCGCCGCTCCCAACCGGTGTCGAAGCGGTTGCCGGCGTCCGATGGCGGCAGCGCGAAGCGGGTGCTCTCGACCAGCATCTCCGCCGCGCCGGAGGCGATCCGGGAACCCGCGGCGCCGGCCGGGGCCAGAGAACCGGCAGCAGCTTGGGAACCGGTGTCGCCGGAGCCGAGCAGCGGCACCGCCGGCCGCGCGTCACGGCAACCCGCCGCGCCCAGGCTGTAGACCACCAGCGTCCATAGCGCCATGTACACGAGGACAGGGAGAAGAGCCACCGGCAGCAGCCGGCGCGGCGACCGCCAGGGCCCCACGCGCACCCTGCCGTCGCCGAGCTTCGCGGCGCGCCAGGGCCGGCCCTGGCGCTGCGACGGCGGTTGCGGTGAGCGCGGGTCCATGAGGAGGTCGTTTCCGGCAGCGGATGCGCACCGGCTGCCGGCCGGAGCGGGCCGCTGTCCAGCCGGTCAGCGCACCGCTCCGCGGCTTGAGTGGGCCGCAGTCCGGCCGGTTAGCGCCGAATGCTACCACCGGCATTGTGCCGCCGGCGGGCCGCGCAGACGCCCGGGATTTGCCGGAAACCTATGCACGCTCCTCACATAGCCCGAGCAGGCGGCGGATATCGGACCGGAACTCTCGGCACGCTCCTGCGTAGTCCGAGCAGGGCGGCGCATACCTGACCGGAACTCTCGGCACGCTGCCGCGCAGTCCGAGCAGGGCGGCGCATACCGGACCGGAACTCTCGCCACGCTGCCGCGCAGTCCGAGCAGGATCGGCGCATACCGGACCGGAACTCCCGGCACGCTCCTCCGTGGTCCGAGCAGGGCGGCGGAGATCGGACCGGAACTCTCGGCACGCTGCCGCGTAGTCCGAGCAGGGCGGCGGATATCGGACCGGAACTCTCGGCACGCTCCTCCGTAGTCCGAGCAGGGCGGCGCCGAGCCGTCCTGTGGCGGCCGATTGAGAGCGATCCGCCGGGATCTCTTGACGACAGATGTAGGCAAGCGTACGATGACTACCGCTGTCGTCAAAGGGACGATCCGAACGGAGGGAGGTCACGTGACGGCGAAGTCCATCGGCGATCAGGAGCTTGCCCTGCTGCGCTACATCGCGGAGCGAGGCTCGGCCACGGTGGCGCAGGCGGTCGAGGGGTTCGGCGCGGCGCGCGGCCTGGCGCGCTCGACGGTGTTGACGATGATGGATCGCCTGCGCGCCAAGGGCCACCTCGAGCGGCGGCGGGTGGGCGGCGTCTACCATTACTCCTCGCCTGCCTCCTCCGGCGAGCTGCTGCGCGGCGTCGTCCGCAGCTTCGTCGAGAAGACCCTGGACGGGTCGGTTTCGCCCTTCGTGAGCTACCTCGTGGAGTCCGCCGAGGTGAGCGACGAGGAGCTGGTGGAGCTCGAGCGGCTGGTCGCCAAGCTGCAATCGCAGCGCCAGGAGACCTGAGCCATGCGCAACCTCCTGCCGCTCCTGCTCGCCGCCCCTCTCCTCCCCGTCGCCCAGGCGCTGCTGCGGCAGCTCGCCCAAGCCGCCGTGATGGGGACCCTCTTCGTGCTGGCGGTCTGGCTCCTCTGCCGCCTGGCGCCGCGGCTGCCGGCCGGCCTGCGCTGCGCCCTCTGGTGGCTGGCCAGCCTGAAGCTGCTGCTCGGCCTGGCCTGGCCGGCGCCGCTCACCCTGCCGCTGCTGCCGCCGGCGGCCGCGCCAATCGCCGGCTGGCTAGCGCTGGCGCCGGCGCAGACACGATCCACACCGCCTGCGCAGCTTGCCGACGGCCAGCTTGTCGCGGGCGCAACGGGAGGTGCCGTAACGCCTGCCGCGACGCCGGCCAAGTCCCAGGCAGCCGGCCCCGCCGAAGCCACGCCTCAAGCACCACTGCGCCAGCCGGCCACGGCGCCTTCCGGCTCATTTGCCGGGCGTCTGAGCAGCTTCGTATCGACGGTCGGCGCGGCAGTTGGCCCGCCCCCTGCCGACTCCGTATCGACGGTCGGCGCGGCAGCTGGCCCGCCCCCTGCCGACTCCGTATCGACGGTCGGCGCGGCAGCTGGCCCGCCCCCGGCCGACTCCGTATCGACAGCCGGAGCGGCGGCGGCTGGGGCGGCGCCCGCGGGCCCTGCCGCGGCGGCAGCCGGCGGCGCTGCCATCGCGCCGCCCTGGTTGGCGCTGGCGCTGGTGGGCCTGTGGCTCGCGGGCGTGCTGCGGCAGGCGGCATTGACGGCGCGCGAGCTGCGGCTCGTCCGCCGCTTCCTCGCCGGCTCCGAGCCGGTGCGGGATCCGGCCCTCCTGGCTCTCGCCGCGGATCTCCGGGACCGGCTGGGCATGGCGCCGGTCGACCTGCGCGCCGCCGCACCCGGGGCCGTCCTTCAGGCGCCGCTCACCGCCGGCGCGCTGCACCCGGTCGTCGTGCTGCCGGCCGCCGGCATCGACCGCCTGTCTCGCCACGAGCTGGCGATGACCCTGGGACACGAGCTGATGCACGTGCGCCGGGGCGATCTGCTCTGGGGTTGGATCCCCGCCGCCGCCGCGCGCCTCTTCTTCTTTCTGCCGCCGGCCGCGCTGGCGGCTCGCGAGTACGCGCTGGCCCGCGAGGCGGCCTGCGACGCCGCCGTCCTGCGCCTGCTCGGCGCGACGCCCGCGAGCTACGGGCGCCTGCTCCTACGCCTCGGCGTCCGCCCGCCTGCCAGCCGGCGGCCCTCCCGCCTTGCGGACCTCGCCCCGGCCGCCGCGACGGCCGGCGGCGCCGCCCCGTCCTTGCAACAGCTCAAGAGGAGACTCGAGATGCTCCAGCACCACCAGCATGACCGCCACGACGTTCAACCCGGCAGCCTGCGCCGCCTGGGTCTCCTGCTGCTGGCCGCGCTTGCCCTGGCGGCCCTGCTGCCGCTCCGCATCGTCGCCGCTGCTCCGGCGGCCGCCGCTCTGCCAGCCCCTTGCGCGGCCGGTGCCCAGCTCGCGTCCCTCGACGGTCGAGCCCGGGCCGCCGCCGCCGAACCGTCGTCAGACATGGCAGATCTGTACGAGGCAGCGGAGCCGCCGCCTTCGGCCCCCCCGGCTCCTCCCGAGCCACACGCCCCCCCGGCTCCTCCCGAGCCGCATGCTTCCCCGGCTCCCCCGGACCCGCCGGCTGCCCCGGCTGCTGCTCCAGCCTCGCCTTCTCCCCAGGTTCCCGCTGCCCCCCCTTCTCCCCCGACCCCGCCGGCTCCTCCCACTGCGCCGTCGGCGCCCCGTCATGCGGCTTACTTTTCGAGCGGCTCGTTTCACTACGACCGGTCCGGCCGGCACCACGAAGACTCCTTCGTCTTGCTGCACGGCGGCTCCGACGTCACGATGAGCGGCGACGTCGCCAGCGTCGACCGCGCCCGCAAGCTGCGGCAGGAGGCAGGCGGCGGCGACCTCTTGTGGGTGCTGCACGCCGGCAAGGAGTACGTGATCCGCGACGCCGCGACCCTGGCGGAGGTGCGCGAGATCTTCCGGCCGCAGGCCGAGCTGGGCGCGCGTCAGGGCAAGCTGGGCGGCGAGCAGGGGGAGCTCGGCGCCAAGCAGGGCGAGCTCGGCGCCCGCCAGGGAGCCATCGGCGCGCAGCAGGGCAAGCTGGGTGCCGAGCAAGGGCGCCTCGCCGCCGAGGAGGCAAAGCTCACCGCCGAGGGCTTCACGGGCGGCGACCGCGACTCCGCCGCCCGTGAGAAGCGGCGTGACGAGCTGGTCGACCAGCAGGTGCGGCTCGCCGCCGAGATGCGGCAGCTGGGCGAGCAGCAGCGCGAGCTCGGCCGCCAGCAGCGCGAGCTGGGAGAGTCGCAGCGCCTGCTCGGCGATCGGCAGCGCGACCTCGGCCGCGAGCAGGAGCGGGTCGGCCGCGAGGCGGAGACCAAGCTGCAGGCCCTGCTCGTCCGCAGCATCGCCGCCGGCATCGCCCACGAGGTGAAGTAGGCGCCGCCCGCCCGCCGCGCCCCCTGAGCCTAGAGGTGCAGCTGGGCGAGCCGGAACTTGGCGAGCTTGACCTGCATCCGGGCCAGGGTTTCGAGCGGCGCCGGCGCGCTCGCCTGCACGCAGGCCAGGATCTGGTGGAGGCTCGGGACTCCGAGCAAGTCGTAGTAAGCGTCGACGTGCTGAAAGCCCGCCTGACGGAAGAAGTTGATGAACGGGAGATCGGAGGCGTTGATCAACCCGGTGTTGACCGTCCCGGCGAGCGCCGGCGCGCCGGCGTTGATCTGCGCATAATCGCCGCCTTGCGAGATGAACAGGGCGAGGTCCGCGAAGCCCTGAACCACCGCGTCCGGCTGGATCTGCGGCGCATAGAGGTCGGGGACTGCTTGCAGGGCGGCGCCGACCCAGGCGTGCGGGACGACGTCGAGCGAGTTGTGCAGGCGGGTGACCCCCGCCCCGATCTGCGAGTCGGAGTATGCGGCAAAGTCCTGGTTGCCGGCGGTGGGGCCGGCCGAGGGGAGGACGGAGAGGGTGGCATGGCTCGCGGGGTCCCAAGTCGCCCGCGTGTCGCTGAGCCAGAGAGCCAGGGTGGGAGAGAGGGCCCCGCCCAGGCTGTGCCCGCCGACGTTGATGGCGATCGGTGCGCTCACCTGGGTGGCGAGGAAGCCGCGCACCGTGAGGCCGGCGCCGGGCTGCCCCGCGCCCGGCGTCAGGCTCTGCAGCACCGACAGGCCATTGAAAGTGGCGAGCGAGATCATGGGATGGCCGGCGGGAGACCCGGTCGGCCAGGGGACCTGGTTGGTCACCAGGAAGTCCTCGACGATCCAGTCGAGGAACGAGTAGGGATTGGTGCCGGCGATCGCCACCACGAGGCCGGGCAGACCGGGCTCGCCGCCAACGTTGCTCACCACCATCATGACGTTGTCGGGCCGGTCCGAGGTGGGAAGCTCGAAGACGGCGGGCCCCCACACCAGCTGCCAGGCACCGATCTGGGGTTGCAGGGTCGGCAGCAGGGTGACGAGCTGGGTCTGGAGGGCGGCCTCGATGGAGTCGACGGTGCCGGAAAAGCAATGCCCGAGGCCCGGCAGCAGGGAGAGGGTGAAGAGAGTTTGCTGCGGCGTGAAGGTCGGCATGCGGCGATCTCCTGGCGCGGCGGCGCGCGGGATTGGTGTGAGACGCGAGGGATCTTCGATTACAGACTAAGACTCACCGCGGCACCGCGCAAGCCCGTGAATCGATAGCCATGGGCGCATGGACGGAGCGCTCGCAGGCGTGCGCCCGACCCAATGGCTACCTTCTCGGCTCATA
>DASZHY010000047.1:0-20758 GCA_035949675.1 Thermoanaerobaculia bacterium | reverse complement strand
TGCGACCGCCGTGGCCGAATCGATGAAGATGAGTCCGGATAGAATCGACGAGGTCCGGATGGCGGTCGTCGAGGCCTGCATCAACGCGATCGAGCACAGCCAGGCGAGCGAGCGCGAGGTCTACGTCACCTTCGAGGTGCTCGGGGAGAAGGACCCGGAGAAGCTGCGCATCACGGTTCGGGACACCGGCGTCGGCTTCGAGCCCGCGCGTATGGACGAACCCAGGATCGAGGATAAGCTGAAGGCAAGCCGGAAACGCGGCTGGGGTCTCAAGATCATCCGCGGCCTGATGGATGAGGTGGAGATCCGCTCCGGGGCCGAAGGTACGATCGTCGTGATGAGCAAGTTGCGATGAAAGCGGGGACGTCGATGACCGATAGCCTGAATCTGACCGTCGACCGTCGCGACGGTTTGGCGGTGATCTACACCGAGGGTTACATCAACAACCAGGGAGGGGAGGAGATCGCCCGCTCCGCCTACAAGCTGCTCGACGAGGGTTATAAGGTGCTGCTGCTCAACCTCGCGGGCACCAAGATCGTCAACTCGATCGGCATTTCGATCCTGATCGAGATCATCGAGAAAATGATCGAGATCAACGGCAAGCTGGGGTTCTGCTGCCTGACGCCGACCATCGACAAGACCTTCCACATCATGGGCCTCGCCCAGTACGCGCCTATCTTCGACACCGAGGAGCATGCCCTTGCCGAGCTCAGTGGGCACCGAGGTTGAGGTGGCAACGGCGGGCGCAGGCGCCGTGTCGCTGCCGCCGGAAGCCTGGCAGGAGCTGCTGGCGCTGTGCCAGGACGAATCGGCCGACCGTGCCCTGCTCGAGCGGCTGCTGGACCACTGGCGCCGCGCGCACGGCGCCGCCTACGCCGCCGTCTACATCGAGCGGGAGGGCCGGCTCGAGCTGGAGCTGGTCTCGCCCGCGCCGGGCCTGACTGGGCCGGAGGAGTCGGCCGGCCCGCCGCCGTCGCTCGCGCCGCTCGCAGCCATGGCCCCGGCCGGCGGCGCCGCCGCCGCCGACGACGGCTCGGGGATGGGGGTGCTGCCCTTCCCCGGCGGCTCGCTGCTCTTCTCGCGGCACCCGCCCGCGTCGCTTGCGGCTGCTGCAGCGCTGGCGGCCGCGGCGGCCCAGGTGGGGGAGGAGGTCGGGCCACAAGCCCGGACGACCCAGCAGGTCGCCGAGCGGCTCGGGGGCGCCGCCGGGCTCGATCTCGGTCCGCTGCCGCTGCTCCTCCTGGCGTCGCTCAAGATCCTGCGGCTGCGCCAGGAGATCAAGGAGCAGCAATTCCAGGTCAACTACCGCGTGGTGGAGCTCGAGTCGCTCTACGACGTCGGGTTGGCGGTCGCCGCCACCCTCGACCTGGAGAAGCTCTCGGAGGAGATCCTGCTGCGCGCCGTGTCGCTGCTCGACGCCCGCCGCGGCGCGCTCTACATCCTCGAAGGCAGCCGCTACCGGCTGGAGCGGACGTTTGGCGGCGATGCCGCACCCTGGTTCGACAGCGACGGACCGGACTACGAGCGTCTGAGCGCGTTCCTGGCCGGCCAGGGTCCGGCGCCACGCCAGCTGCTGCCCGGAGCGCGCCATCTGCTGGGGGCGCCGATCGAGACCGACGGCAGCCCGCGCGGTCTGCTGGCGGTGGGCGACAAGGAGAGCCGCCGCGGCGTCGGCCCGTTCACGGCCTCGGACCGCCGCACGCTGGGGCTGTTCGCGAACCAGGCGGCGATCGCCCTCGAGAACGCCCGCCTGCACTTGCAGGCGCTCGAGAAAGAGCGGCTCGAGCGCGAGATGCAGCTCGCCGCCGACATCCAGCGCCGCATCCTGCCGCGCGGCGCGCCGCAGGTGCCCGGCTACGAGCTGGTGGGCTGGAACCGCCCGGCCCGCCAGATCGGCGGCGACTATTACGATCTCTTCCAGCTCCAGGACGGGCACCTCGCGATCGTGCTGGGCGACGTCTCGGGCAAGGGCATGCCGGCCGCGTTGATGGTGTCGACGCTGCACTCGGCGCTGCACCTGTTGCTCGACCAGGTGGGCATCGGGCCTGGGCTGCTCGAGATGCTCAACCGTCACGTCTTCGAATCGAGCGCCGCGAACAAGTTCATCACCCTGCTGCTGGCGGAGCTCGAACCGGCGAGCGGGCGCCTGACCTATCTCAATGCGGGCCACAACCCTGCCTTGCTGCTGCGGCACCCGGTGGGCGCGGGCGGCGGTGCCTCGCCGGCGCACGCCGCGGACCTGGTGGAGCTCGGCGCTTCCGGCCTGCCGATCGGGGTGCTGGCAGGCAGCCGTTTCATGGCTCGCGAGGTGACGCTCGAGCCCGGCGACCTGCTGTGCATCTATAGCGACGGCATCACCGAGGCGGAGTCCGCGGCGGACGAGGAGTTCGGCACGGCGCGCCTGCTGGCGTTGCTGCGCGAGCACCGGGGCCGTCCCCTGGCCGAGATGCTGGAAGCGATCCAGTCGGCGACCGGGACCTTCTCGGCCGGCCTGCCGCAGGGGGACGATCAGACGCTGGTGCTGCTGCGCAGGCTTCAGGGGTAACCCCCCGGCCCCACCCCCTTCGCTGGGTCGATCCCTTCGGCGACTATGCCTCCGTGGGTCGATGCCAATCCTTGCGGCTAGGTGGTTTTTGGGATGAGGCTTGGGGCCCCTTGCAGGGCCAGGAGCGGGGCGACCGTGGCGCCGAAGAGCATGTCGCCGGTGACGATGGCCAGCGGCTGATCGCCCAGCGCTTGACTGCGCGACAGGGCGGCCGCGAGGTCGTCTTCCCAGACGAGGTCCGGCAGCGGCGGCCCCAGGGCGCCGCCGGCGATGCTGCGGACACCCCGTGCCACGGCGCGAAACCGGAGGCGGCCGGGGTCGTAGCACTCGAGCCCGCTCAGCGCTCCTACCCAGATGCCGCCCTCCGCCTGCCGCAGCAGCTCGGACTCGGGCAGCGGCGCGCGGTCGCCCGCCAGCAGGATGAGGTTGGCGGCGATCGATTCGTCGGGCGCCATGGCGTGCGGTGTGGGCGACCGCCCGATCTCCTGCGCGAGGCTGACGTCGACCGCCGGCGTCGCGAAGACCCCGTCGACGACGAGGTCCACCCGCCGCTTTGGCCAGCCGGCGAGGTCGAACGGAAAGGGCAGCGCTCGCGGGTCGGTGCCGTCGTCGCGGAGGCTCAGGCATGAGGCCAGAAGCGTCTCGCCGAGCCTGCTGCGCAGCCAGGAACCGGCGTCGCGCTGGGCCGCGGCCGTCAAGCCGTGCCGGTTCAAGAGATCGAGCAGCGCCGCGACGCTCTGCTCCGAGAAGACCAGCATGAGATCCGCCGGCAGCGCCGGGGCGGCGTTGCCGGCTGCCCCGTCGCCGGCGTGGCGGGCCCGGGCGCGGTCGAGCGTGTCCTGCAAGTACAGGCCGTCGAAGCGGCGCGCCGCGCCCGCGGCAGTGCCGCAGCCGGGCCCGCGCCCGCAGCGAGTCTCGAAGCTCGCGGCCGTGACCCGCGCCGAGCGGCGCAGGCCCGCGCTGTTGATGATCGCCACCACTCCCTCGAGCCAGGCGAGCTGCAGCGTCTCGCCGCGCTCCGCGACCCCGTCGAGCAGCGCCCGCACCCGCCCCGGCTCGAGCCCGGCGATCTCGGGATCGTGAAATGCGTCGCCCTGACTCTGGACGGCGGTGCCGACCGGGCCGCCCGCAGGATCGGCGGCGGAGCGCGCGCCGCCGGCGCCGCCGGCGTCGGTCGTGTGGCCGCGCCGTTCGACGCCGCTGGCCAGCGGCTCGGCGGCGGTGGCGGGGGCGAGCCGCGCCTGCGCCAGCGCATAGCGCACCGCGTTCTCGAGGTCGGAGAGCTCGGCGCCGGCGGTGCGGTGGAGGCCGGTGCGGCCGCTCTGCCTGACCCGGATCAGCAGGCTGCGCTCGCGCGCCGGAGCGCCGGCGGGCGCGTCCGCCTCCGCGACCCCGCCGCGGGCGCCGGGCCCGGGAGGACGAGGCGCCTCGCGCCGCCCGCGCCCCGCCGTGACCTGCGACCGCCGGGCCTCGATCCACACCAGCTCGGTCGAATCCGCGGGAGAGGTCGCCAGCGCCCGCTCGAGCCGCGTCACGATCTCGTCCAGGGAGGCCAGCTCGCCGTCAGCCATGGACGGCAGTGTAGCGGACATCTCCGCCGGCCGGCCGCGAAATTGCCGCGCTGCCGGCGATTGGCGGCGACTGGCAGTGATTGGCCGCGATTGACGGCGATTGGCGGCGATTGCAGCGATCGCCGGCCGTGCCCCCCAATGGCTTGGACTTTGCAGTCTGGGGCTGGCAGAATGTGCGAGCTCGACCGGGGTAAATGGAAATGATTTCAAAGCTTTCCCTGGGGTGCGCCCTCGCCGGGGCCCTGCTCGGCACTCTCCGCCCATCCCTTCCTGAGGACAGCGCCGACCTCATCCTGGTGCACGGGGTCCTGTATCCGGTGGCGCCCCCGGGGAGGGTCGTCGGCAGCATCGCGGTGCGCGGCGGCCGCATCGTCTACCTCGGAGAGGACGCCGGCGCTCTCGCCCTGCGCGGGCCGGCCACCCAGGTGATCGAGCTGGCCGGACGCGCCGTCACCCCGGGGCTGATCGACGCCCACTCGCACCTCGGGGGCCTGGGCGCAGCCCTCGACCAGGTCGACCTCGGCGGCGCGGCAACCTACGAGGAGGTCATCCGGCGGGTCCGCCTGGCTGCGGGAAGCGCAGGAGGCGCGGGGGGCGCCGGAGGCGCCGGCGCCGGCGGTTCGGGCACCCCCGGAGGCCGCCCGCCGGGGGCCTGGATCTTCGGCCGCGGCTGGGACCAGAACCGCTGGCCCGACAAGAGCTTCCCCGACCACCATGCGCTGTCGCAGGCGCTCCCCGATCACCCTGTCTGGCTGACCCGCGTCGACGGCCACGCGGCGCTGCTCAACGCCCGCGCCATGGCCGCCCTGGGCATCGACGCCACGACCGCCGATCCGCCGGGCGGGCGGCTGCTGCGCAACGCGGCAGGGCAGCCAACCGGAGTGCTCGTCGACCGCGCCATGGATCGCGCCCGGCTGCCCGAGGCGACCCTCGCCGACCGCGAGCGCCAGCTGGCCGCGGCGGCGCGCCACTGCGTGGCGCTGGGCCTGACCACGGTCACCGACATGGGGATCGGACAGCGCGACTACGAGGCGTACAGCGCGCTGCGCCGCGCCGGCCGCCTGCCCTTGCGCGCCGCGCTCTTCATCGCCGACGACCCGGAGACGCTGGCGCGCTGGTTCGAGCGCGGCCCCGAGATCGATCCCGCGGCCCGGATCACCGTGCGCGGCGTCAAGATGTATGCCGACGGCGCCCTGGGCAGCCGCGGCGCCGCGCTGCTCGCGCCGTACAGCGACGACCCCGGCAACGTGGGCCTGCTGGTGACGACCGGCGACCATCTCGAGGCGGTGGCGCGGCAGGCGGCGGCCCATGGTTTCCAGGTGGCGATCCACGCCATCGGCGACCGCGGCGGGATGGTAGCGCTCGACGCCATGGAGCGGGCGCTCGGCGGCCCCCGCCCGCAGCTGCGCTTCCGGCTCGAGCACGCCCAGGTGCTGCGGCTGGAGGACATCCAGCGCCTGGCCAGGCTCGGCATCGTCGCCTCCATGCAGCCGACCCATGCCACCTCCGACATGCCCTGGGCCAAGGACCGCCTGGGGGAGGCGCGGCTCGCCGGCGCCTATGCCTGGCGCAAGGTCCTCAACGCCGGCGGCCGCCTGGCGCTGGGGAGCGACTTCCCGGTCGAGTCGGCTGACCCGCGTCTGGGGTTCTACGCGGCGGTCACCCGGCAGGACCTGAACGGTCAGCCGCCCGGCGGCTGGCTGCCGGGCGAGCGCCTGAGCCGCGAGGAGGCACTGCGCGGCTTCACCCTCGACGCCGCCTGGTCGTTGTTCCTGGACTCCGAGGTGGGATCGCTCGCCGCCGGCAAGCGCGCCGACCTGGTGGTCTTCGGCAGCGACCCGATGACGGTGCCGGCGGCCGAGATCCCGAAAGCGCCGGTGGACCTGACGCTGGTGGACGGGCAAGTGGTCTACCGGCGTGCGGAGGTGGCACGGTGAAGCCGGCGGCGATCTTGGGCGGAAGCCGCGGAGGGCGCCGCGCCAGGGCCCCGTTGCGGACCCGCCTGCCGCGGCGGCTGGCGGCGGCCGGCCTGGCCCTCGGGCTGGCGCTGGCCGCGCTCGCCGGTGGCGCCCCGGGGGCGGCGGCTTACCCTGGCCCGCCTGGCTCGCCTCACTCGCATGGTTCGCCTGGGCCTGTGCACCGGCAACTGCCGCCGCCGCCGCGCCGCATCAGCCCGGGGCCGGGGCTCGCCGCCGTCCGGCAGGTGCCGCCGCCGCCGGGGTTCGTGGTCCCCACGCCGCCGAGACCGCCGGGGCAGCCGCGGCCGCTGCGGCCGCCGGGCCCGGGAATCCCCGTGATGGACACCTACCGCGTGCAGCGGCACGGCATGGTGGACGTGCAGCTGCGGCAGCGCGGCATCAGCCAGCCCGAGGTGCTCGAGGCGATGGATCAGGTGCCGCGGCACCTTTTCCTGCCCGAGCGGATGCGCCCCGAGGCCTACGCCGACCGCGCCCTGCAGGTGGGACCCAACCGGACGATCTACCAGCCGTACGTGGTGGCGCTGATGACCTCGCTGCTCGAGCTCAAGCACGGCGACACCGTGCTCGAGGTCGGCACCGGCACCGGTTATCACGCCGCGGTGCTGGCGCGCATCGCCCGGCGGGTGTACTCGATCGAGATCGACCCCATCGCCGCGAGCCAGGCCCAGAAGGCGCTCTCGGTGATGGGCTATCACAACGTCGAGGTGTGGGCAGGCGACGGCTACCGCGGGCTGGCGGAGAAGGCGCCGTTCGACGCCATCCTGCTCTCGGCGGCGGCGCCGCGCATTCCCGCGCCGCTCGTCGACCAGCTGCGGATGGGCGGTAAGATGGTGGCGCCGGTCGGCGGCGGCGTCCAGGACCTGCAGGTCATCACCAAGACGCCGGCGGGCATCGAGAAGCGTACCGTTGCCCCGGTCCGGGTCTCTCCCATGACCGGCCAGGTGCAGGATGGCCACTGATCGGCCGCGGCGCGAGCGGCCGGCGCGCGCCGCACGGGCTCCGCTGGCTCTGCCGGCTCTGCTGGCTCTGAACACCGCGCGGGTCGTTCTGGCGGCCACGGTCCTTTGCATCCTGGGGGCTCTGGCTGCTTTTCTGGGCCCGGGGACCGCAGCGCTCAGCTTTGGAGGCGTCGCCCACGCCATGGCCGTGACCTCGCAGCAACCGGACGATGCAGTCAATGCAGCTAATAAGATCGATCAAGCCGATCGACCCGAGCAGCGCCGCCTGCGCCAGCAGATGGTCGAGCAGCAGATCCGGTCGCGCGGCGTGACCTCGCCGACGGTCGTGGCGGCGATGCAGGAGGTGCCTCGCCACCTCTTCGTGCCGAGCTCCGAGCGCGGCCAGGCCTATGAAGACCACCCCCTGCCCATCGGCGGCGGCCAGACCATCTCGCAACCCTATGTCGTGGCGCTGATGACCGCGCTGCTCGATCTGCCGCCGCGATCGCGGGTGCTCGAGATCGGCACCGGCTCGGGTTACCAGGCGGCGGTCCTGTCGCGCGTGGCCGACCAGGTCTACAGCATCGAGATCGTTCCGGAGCTCGGCGCGCGGGCGCGCGAGACGCTGTCCAAGCTCGGTTACGGCAACGTCCAGGTGCGCATCGGCGACGGCTACCGCGGCTGGCCCGAGGCGGCGCCGTTCGACGGCATCCTGCTCACCGCCGCGCCGCAGGCGGTGCCGCAACCGCTGATCGCCCAGCTCAAGCCCGGCGGCCGCATGGTGCTGCCGGTCGGCGGCTTCGATCAGAACCTGATGGTGCTCACCAAGAAGCCCGACGGCAGCGTCAAGCAGGAGAAGGTCCTGCCGGTCCGCTTCGTGCCGATGACCGGAGAGGCCGAGCGCCAGCCGTAGCAGTTCGCGGGGGGGAAGGGGACGCCCCCTCCCCTTCGCTTCGATCACCTATTACTTTCTCACCGGGCCGGTTCTCGCGTTGACGGGCGCTGCCGCTGCACGTAGGCTGTCGCGGGCTCGACAGCCGGGAACCGACTCGCCGTGGCGGACCTCGATCGCGAGAGCATCCTCGCGCTGGACAACATCCGGCTCGACCTGCCGCTGGCGGGCGCCGGCAGCCGCTGCCTGGCGGGTCTGATCGACGGCTGCGGCGTCGCCGTCCTCCTGATCCTCTGGGTGCTGCTCTGCTCGGTCCTGGCGACGTGGGTGAGCGGCGCCTGGGGGCTGGCCGCCGGCGTGGCCGGCATCTTCCTGATCGAGTGGGGGTACTTCGCGGGCATGGAGATCGCGACCGGCGGGCGCACGCTGGGCAAGATGGCGCTGCGGCTGCGGGTGGTTTCCGCCGAAGGGGCCGAGGCCGGCGCCGGCTCGCTGCTGCTCCGCAACCTGGTGCGCGACTTCGATTACCTGGTCGGCGTGCCGCTGATGGCCGTCGATCCTTTGGCGCGCCGCCTCGGCGACCGGCTGGCCGGCACGCTGGTGGTGCACGAGGAGCGGCAGCGCACGGTGCTGCTCGGCAGGGTGCCGCCGGGCTGGAGCGCCCGCGAGGTGGCGATCGTCGAAAGCTTCCTGGCGCGCGCCGGCGAGCTCCGCGATGCGGCGGCCCGCGACGAGATGGCGCGGCTGCTGCTCTCACGGATCGAGCGCGATGCGCCGGAGCTTCTGGCCGGGCTCGACGAACGCCGCGTGGACGCGCCGGTCGGCGCGCTGCGCCAGGCTCTGGCCGCCGAGGAGGGGTGATGGACTACGCCCGCTTCCTGCGCCTGCGGCGGCCGCTCTGGGAAGATTTCAGCCGCCGCCTCGAAGCCCTGCGCGACGCCCCGAGCCGACAAGCAGGGAATGTCGCGACTGGCGACCATCGGAGCCGCGACCGCCGCCGCGGCGCGGGAGCCTCGAGCTACGGCGAGGTCGAGGAGCTGGCGTTCGCCTACCGCCAGGTGCTCCACGACCACGCGCTTGCCGCCAACCGCTTCCCCGGCACCGGCGCCGCCCGGCAGCTGGCGGCGCTGGCCCTCGCCGGCTCCCGCCGGCTCGCCCGCCGCGGCGCCGCGCCGGGCGGGTTGCGGCACTTCGTCTTCCAGGCTTTCCCGGCTGCCTTCCATCGCCAGCTCGGCCTGCTGGGGGTGGCCGCCGCGGTGTTCGGCGCCGCGAGCCTGCTCGGCCTGGTCCTCGCCGCGGTCCAGCCGGGCCTCGGCAGCCTGCTGCTCGGACCGCGGGCGCTTGCCGGCCTGGCGGAGGGGCGGCTCTGGACCGAGAGCCTCACCACGACGGTGCCGCCGGCCGTCGCTTCCTCCGGCATCGCCACCAACAACCTCACGGTGGCGCTCGTGGCCTGGAGCGGCGGCGTGCTTGCCGGCGTCGTGCCGCTGTATCTGCTGATCCTCAACGGCTTGATGCTGGGCGGAGTGATCGGCATCACCCTGCGCTACTCGATGGCCGGCGAGCTGCTGGGCTTCGTCGCGGCCCATGGCCCGCTGGAGCTCACCCTGATCATGGTGGCGGCGGCGGCCGGGCTGGCGCTCGGCCGCGCCCTGGTCGCGGCAGGCGACCGGCCGCGCGCCGAGGCGATGCGCCAGGCCGGCAGCGACTCGCTGCAGGTGCTGCTCGGCTGCCTGCCCTGGTTCGTGGTGCTGGCGGTCGTGGAAGCGCGGATCTCGCCCGACCCGTCGCTGCCGGCGACGCTCAAGGCGGCGCTGGGGTTGGGCCTGCTGCTGCTCTTCTTCGGCGCGGCGCTCGCCCCCTATCACGCCGCGGGCAATGGCGCGAGCGAGGGCGATGGGCCTCGCCGCTGACTCCGGCCTCGCCGGGGCGGGCGCGCCGGCCGCGGGACCCGCAGGGCTGGCGGTGCCGGCGACGCCGATGCCGTTTGCCTTGCTGCTGGACGAAGCGATGCGCTGGGTGCGGCGGTACGTGCGGGCGATCTATCCGCCGATCGCGGTGCCGGCGGCGGTGCTCAGCGCCGGTCTCGCGGTGGTGCAGACCCTGTGGCAGCCTCCCGATGCGGCGGCGGTCACCGATCCCTGGCAATCGCTCGCCCGCCTCTACGCCATGCTGGCAGTGTCCCTGCCCTTCTCGCTGCTCATCGGCCTGCTCTACGCGGCGATGATCGTGGCGGCGGTCGACGCCGTGGCCGGCCGCCGCATCGACGTCTGGCGCGCTTTGCGTTTCGTGGTGCGGCCCGCGGTGCTCGGCACCCAGCTGCTGGTGCTCGTGTGCGTGCTGGGGTCGGCCGCGCTCTGTTGCGTGGTGCCGGCGTTCTTCGTCTGGCCGTTGCTCGCCATGGCGCTGCCGGCGATGGCCGAGGAGGGGATGACCGGCACGGCGGCGCTGCGCCGCAGCGCCGAGCTCACCTGGCACAACCCGCGGCGCCGCTGGCTCGCGAGCCCGATCGTCAAGCTGCTCGCGCTCGTCCTGGTGACCACGGTCATGTCGGTCATGGTCAGCTCGGTGCTGCAGCTGCCGGTGGCCGTGGTGCAGGGCGTGGCGTTCATGCGCCGGGCGGCGGGCGGCGAGGACGTGCCCGCCTGGATCTCGGGCTTCAACTGGCTGCAGGTGCCGCTGCGCTGCCTGGCGTCGCTCGCGGTCTCGGCCGTCTCCGTTTACTCGAGCTTCGCCCTCGCGCTGCTGTTCTTCGATCTGCGGGCGCGCCGCGAGGGAGGAGACCTGTGGCGGGCCATCGCCGGGATGACCGGCGCCGGCGCGGCGGGGGCGGGAGGGCCGCTGTCTTGACCCCGAGCGCCGTCTTGACCCCGGCCGCCGCTGCCACCATGGCCTTCCGCGCCGCGCCGGCCGACCGCGCGCTGCTGGCGCGGGTGCTTGCCGGGAGCCGGGTCGAGCAGCGCCCGGAGCCGCCGGACGCCTCCTACCTGCGCGATCTCGTGGCCCGCCTCTACGTCGCCCTGGCGGAGCTGGTCGAGCGGGCGAGCAGCCGGCTGGGGCTGCCGCGGTGGCTGCTGGCCGCCATTGCCGTGGCCCTGGCGGCCACGGCGGCGGCGCTGCTGGCGCGGGCCTTCAGGGCGCGCCGGCGCCGCGCGGCAGGGAGCGGGCCGCCAACGTCCGCCGCGGCGGTGGCCGGCGCGGCAGCGGCCGGCACAGGCGAGCGGCCGGCGGGCGAGAGCGCCGGCTGGGACGCCGCCGCCTGGCGGCTCGACCTGGACCGGCGGTTGGCGCAGCGCCAGGTGCCGGAGGCGCTGCGCGCCACCTGGTGGTGGCTGGCTCGGTCGCTGGCCGGGGAGAGAGCGGCGCCGACGTGGACCGGGCGCGAGCTGCTGCGCATGGCCGGCCGCGAGGACCTGGGCGAGCTGGTGCGCGAGCTCGACGCCATGACCTATGGGCCGCGGCCGCCCGCTGCCGAGGAGGTGAGCGGGCTGGCCGCTCGCCTGGAGGCGACCCTGGCGTGAGGGGGCTCGCCGTCGCCTCGATGCCCGGCACCGGCCGCCGGTGGTTGGCCGTGGCGGCCGCCTTCGTCGTCGCGGCGGCCCTGGTGGCCGCCCTGGCCGGAGGGCGGGGCGGCAGCCGCGGCAGCACCATCTCGCGCGGCGCGGGCGGCTGGCTGGCGGCGCGCCGTTATCTCGAGCAGCGCGGCGCGCGGGTGACGCTGGTCACCGAGCCGCTCGGCCGCTTCGTCCTCGGCGAGGGGGTGCAAGCGCCGGGCGTGCTGGCCCTGGTGTTCCCGTGGCAGAGCCCGCCTATAGGCGACCTGGGCGATCTGGAGGAGGCGATCGACGCCCACCTCGGCCGCGGCGGCGACCTGCTGCTGGCCTACTCGGGCGAGGAGGCAGGGGCCGAGCGCCTGCTCGGCGTCTGGCGCTGGCGGCAGGCCGGGGTGGTGCCGCTGGCGCCCTGGCGCTGGCGCTCGTTCATGCGCCGCGAGTGGCAGCTGCGGCCTGCCGCGGGGGGTGCGGCGCGGCGCGGCATTCCGGCCGGCGCCGCGCCGCCAATGCTCGTCTGGGCGCCGCGCGTGCTGCCGGAGGTCGGCCCCGGGGCCCTGGTGCTGCTCACCGCCCCGGGCGGCGAGGCGGCGGCTGCCATGTTCCGCTATCACGGCGGGCGGGTGGTGGTGCTGCCGGCGGATGCCCTGTGCAACAGCCGGCTGGGCGAGGCCGGCAATGCCGACCTGCTCGAGAGCCTGCTCGCCACCCTGGGCCCGCGCTGGGCCTTCGACGAGGTCCACCACGGCCTGGTCACCGCGGCGGCAGCCAGCACCGGTCTCGGCCGCGCCGCCGACCTGATGCTGGCGCACCTCGTCGTCCTCTATCTGCTCGCCGTCCTGGCGCTGGCGCGGCGCCAGGGTCCGGCCTGGCATGAGCCGCCGGCGATCGGCGGTTCGGCGGCGACCTTCCTGCTGGGCCTGGGCGCGCTGCACCACCGTCTCGGCCACCATGCCGAGGCGTCGCGCCTGCTGCTGCGGCGCGCGCGCGAGCTCGATCGCGGCCTCGAGCTGCCGGCGGAGCTCGATCGCCAGGCCGCCGGCGCCGGGCCGCGCGAGCTGGTCGAGATCGCCCGGCAAGTGGCGCTGCTGCGTCGCGCCGGCAACACGGGCGGTACCGGCAGGGCGGACCGCACCGAGAGAGCGGACCACGGCGGCAGAGCGGACCACAGCGGCAGAGCGGACCACAGCGGCAGAGGTGACCATGCCGTCAGGGCGGACCACGCCGCGACCCCTACCCGCAGCGACTTCGGAGAACGCCGATGACCCAGAGCAGCCCTCCCGGCCCAGACCAGCCCGAGCGTCCCGATCCGCGCCAGGAGGCTCCGGCCGGCGCCGCGCCGCCGCCCGCCGCCGCCGTCCCTGCCGCCGTCGGCATCCCGCGCGAGGTGCCGACGGCGCGCCTTGCCGCCGCCGCCGGCGAGCTCGCGGCCGCCATCGAAGCGAGGGTCCTGGGCCAGCACGAAGCCGTCACGGTCCTGCTCGCCGCCTACGTCGCCGGCGGTCACGCCCTGATCGAGGGCCTGCCGGGGCTGGGGAAGACCCGGCTCGCCCGCACCTTCTCCCAGTGCCTCGGGGCGCGTTTCAGCCGCGTGCAGTTCACTCCCGACCTGATGCCGGCGGACCTCGTCGGCACCAACGTCTTCGACGCCGGCGCCGGCTTCCGGCTGCTGCGCGGACCGGTGTTCACCGACGTGCTGATGGCCGACGAGATCAACCGCACCCCGCCGAAGACGCAGTCGGCCCTGCTCGAGGCGATGCAAGAGGGCCAGGTCACGATCGACGGCGAGACCCACCCGCTGGGGGCCGGCTTCTTCGTCGTGGCGACCCAGAACCCGATCGAGCTCGAGGGCGTGTATCCCCTGCCCGAGGCGCAGCTCGACCGCTTCCTGGTGCGCATCGAGATGGGCCTGCCGTCCCGCGCCGCCGAGCTCGAGCTGTTGCGCCAATCCGTGGCCGGCAAGCTCGACGAGGCGGCGGGCGCCCCGCTGCTGGCGCCGGGGGAGGCAGCGGCGCTGCGCCTCGGCTCCCGCCGCGTGCACGTCGCCGAGGAGCTGCTCGACTACCTCGCGCGTCTGGCGGCGGCGTCGCGCCGATCCCCCCACGTCGAGCTGGGGGTCAGCCCGCGCGCCGTGCTGGCGCTGCTCGAAGCGGCGCGGGCGGCGGCGCTGATCGAGGGGCGGGACTATGCGGCCCCTGACGACGTCAAGCGGCTGCTGGTGCCGTGCTGGGCCCACCGCCTGATCCTCACTCCCGAAGCGGAGCTCGAGGGACACACCCCGCGGCAGATCCTGGAGCAAGCGGCGGCGGCCGAGCCGGTGCCCCACTAGCGCGCTTGCCGCCCCGAGTTGCGCCAGCCCATGCCCGCCGCCCGCTGCTTCCAGCTCCTGGGGTGCTGCACCGTGCTGTTCATCGGCGCCTTCCTCTCGCCGTCCCTGGCGGTGCTGGCGGCGGCCCTGGACGCGGCGGTGCTGGCGGCCGCGGTGCTCGATTGGCGGCGCGCCCGCCGCCAGCGGGTGAGCGCCTCCCGCACCTGGCCGGCGCTGCTGGTGCAGGGCGCGCCGGGAGAGGTGGTGCTCGAGATCGGCACGGCGCGGGCGACCGTGCTGCTGTTGCGGGAGGGGCTCCATCCGGCGCTGGCGCCGGCGCCGCTGCACCGGCGCCTGGTGGTGAGCGCGGCGCGGCCGGCCGTCTGGCGCTATGGCCTGGAACCGCGGCGGCGTGGGGAGCACGTGCTGGCGCCGCTGACGGTGCGCGTGCTGGGTCCCTGGGGGCTCGCCTGGGCGCAGCGCGACCTCCTCGGCGGCGAGCGAGTGCGGATCTACCCGCAGGTCCGCTGGGAAGGCCGGATGGGACAGCTGCTGGTCGCCGCGCAGCGGCAGCGGCTGGGACAGGTGTCGCTGCGCCTCCAGGGTCTCGGCAGCGAGCCCTATGGGCTGCGCGGGTACTTGCCGGGCGATCCGCTGAGCAAGGTGCACTGGAAGGCGACGGCGCGGCACGGCCGGCTGGTCAGCCGCGAGGACACCTGGGAGCGTGGAGCGCGGCTGGTGGTGCTGCTCGACTGCGCCCGCACCATGGCGTCGATGGACGGCAACCGCAGCAAGCTCGACTACGCGCTGGCAGCGGCGCTCGCCCTCACCCGGGTGGCGGCGGCGCGCGGCGATCAGGTCAGCCTCATCGCGTTCTCCGATCGTCTCGACCGCATGGTGCGCGTGCGTTCGGGCGCGCGCTCGGCACGGCAGGCCTACGCGGCGCTGTTCGACCTCCAGGCGCGCCTGACCGAGCCCGCTTACGACCTGGCGGTGGAGGCGATCGGCCAGGTGGAGCAGCGGCGGGCCACCGCCGTGCTGCTCACCTCGGTCGTCGATCTGGCGGCGGCCGAGCTGCTGCGGGAGTCGCTGCTGCGTCTCGCCGGCCGGCATCGGCCGCTGCTCATCAATCTCGAGGACCCGGAGCTGCGCCGGCTCGCCGCCGCCGCGCCGAGCTCGCCGATCGAGGCCTTCGCCCAGGTGGCGAGCCTGGAGATCGGCCTCGCCAACCGACGCCTGGCCAGGCATCTGCGACGCGGCGGCATCCGGGTGATCAGCAGCTCGGCCGACCATCTGGCGCTGGCAACGCTCGAGGCCTACCTGGCCCTCTATCGCGGCCGCGCCACCCCGGCGCTCGCCGCGACGCTGTAGCCCGCCTTCCCCGGGCCGGCGGATCCTCGCCTCGCGGCTTTGCGTGTTCCGGCATCCTTTTTCCGTCTTCAAGTACAGAGGGAGGATCAGGGATGCCCCGCACTGTCTCGACGCCTCACCGTGATTTGCCGCCGCCCTGCCAGGGAGCGCCGGCGCGGCGGTTCCGCCTAGCGGCCTGGGCCCTCCTGGCGCTCGCGCTGGCGCTCCCTGGCAGGGCGGCGGCGCAGCCGTTTGGCCCCTACATCGTGTTCAGCGGCACCGGCTCGGCGGCCAGCGGCAACGGCTACCTGCTGGTGCCGGACAGTCCGGCGCTCGCCCCGGGGAGCGCCGTCACCCTGGAGGGCTGGGTCGATCTCGCGACCCCGTTTGCGGCCGGGGGCTGCCGCAGCTTGATCGGCAAGGACGCGAGCCAGGCCTACTGGCTGGGCGTCTGCGGCTCGACGGTGCGGGCTTCCTTCCGCGGCCCGGGCTCCCAGCACGACGCCGGCACGGTGCCGGCGGGACAGTGGACGCACGTCGCCGTCACCTATGACGGCACCACCCAAAGCCATTACATCGACGGCGAGCTCGTACAGTCATTTCCGGTGAGCGGGCCGCCGGGGGCAAGCTCGGCGGCGGTCGAGATCGGCGCCGACGTCTCCTGGCCGCAGAGTCCCGCCGGCGCCCTCGCCGAGTTCCGGCTGTGGAACGTCGCCCGCACCATCGACCAGATCCGCGGCACGATCAACGTGGCGCTGAGCAGCGCGCAGCCGGGCCTGGTGGCGGTATGGAGCCTGGCCGGCACCGGCGGCGACGCGCTGGGGTCGCAGAACGGCACCCTGCGCGGCACCTACGCGGCGCTCTCGCCGAGAGCGGTGCTCACCTGCGCCAGCCCGGGGCCCGGCGACCTCTGCCTGGCGCCCGCCTTCCTCGTCACCGTGCGCTGGCGCACCGGCGACGGCGCCACCGGCGCCGGCACGGTCGTGCCGGTCGCCAATACCGGCTCCGGCATCTTCTGGTTTTTCGGGCTCGAGAACTGGGAGCTGATGGTCAAGGCGATCGACGCCTGCACGCTCAACGGCGCGGTGTGGATCTTCACGGCGGCGACCACCAACGTCTTCTACCGGCTGGAGGTCGTGGACGTGCGCGCCGGCGTCACCAAGATCTATTTCAATTACCCGGGCCCGCCGGCGCCGGCCGTCACCGACACGGTGGCTTTTCCCGGCAGCTGCGGCTGAGTCGCGGCTAGTGGGCGGAATCACGCAGAAGCGCGGAAGGTGGCGTAAGTGATCCCGGCCATCGTCGCGAGGAGCGTTTCAGGCCGACGGCAGCGCTGCAAATCGTCCCGAGCGGGGAGATGTCAACGAAGCCTAAGAGCTTCATTCTATGGGTGTTGCGGCTGCGTAGAAGTCGTTCCCGTCGGGGCTGGCGCCCTCCCACGTGCAAATACCCCGACGCATGGCTATACTGCCTGGATGCATCGAAGCGATTCCATCCAGGCGGTGGTTTTCTCGGGGCACGAGAGCTTCCCCCTCCGTTTTACATGGTTAGCTAAAGCTGTTCGCCATTGTGAGTCGGAAGCGCAAAGAGACCTTTTCAGCAGGCCGGACGCCATGGTCCGTCTCGGGGTAGGGAAGAACATGGTCCGCGCCATGCGGTCGTGGGCTCTCGCGACACAGGTGGTAGAGCCGGACGAGGCCAACGGAAAAGTGGCTCGTGTCCGTCCCACCGCCATGGGGAGGTTGTTGTTTGGTGATGACGGTGCTGACCCATTCATGGAAGATCCGGCTACGGTCTGGCTAGTTCATTGGGCGCTCGCCTCGAACCGCAGGCTCGGGACGTGGTATTGGGCATTCAACGAGCTCCGGGAAATCGAGTTCGAGCGGGGTCAGTTGGTCGGACAACTGCACCGCGCCAGCCGTGAGATGGCGGGGCGACAGATCGCAAGGGAGACTATTGAGCGGGACGTCGACTGCTTCCTTCGCACTTACGTGTCGTCAGATCCGGACAAGCGGCTATCGCGGGAGGAACTCCTTGGCTGTCCCTTGACGGAGCTAGGTCTGATACGTCGCGCTGGTTCAGGCAGCTTCACGTTCTCAAGGGGACCTCACGACTCTCTACCGCAGGAAGTTTTCGCGTACTGCTTGCTCTTGTTTTGGTCGAGAAAAGCCGCGCAGGCAGACTCGTTGGCGTTTGAAGACGTTGCGCACAGTTCTGGCAGTCCCGGCCAGGTTTTTAAATTGACTGAGAACGCGTTGGTCGATCGACTCTACGAGCTGGAAGGTATTACAGGCGGGGGCCTCCGCTACGACGACACCTCGGGGTTGAGGCAAGTGCTTCGTGGCATGGATCTCGACCCGGTCTACCTGCTGCGGCACCATTATGGAATCGCGAAACGGGAGGCCACTAATGCCCTCAGGCACTAAGGTGCCCCCCCGCCGACCGCCAAAGCAAACCGGTCGCCGTTCGGTCAACCTTGAGCGAGATCACGCCGCCCCCGCGGTCGGCCATCCGTTCATCCTTACGGGCTGCGCCCGGCAAGCAATTTGGCGCATTAGCGAGGGAATTTTCAGCCCCAGCAGCCCACGGGCGTGGACCCTAACGGGGCCATTCGGTACAGGCAAATCGTCATTTTGCCTGTTCCTGAGCCGCCTGCTAGCACCTCCATTATATACCGGTGCAAACGAGGCGCGACGGATGCTACAGGCGGCGGACGCGTCGCTATATAACGCCCTCCGGGCATCCGACGTGGGGTCGCTTGGTTTGGTACCCGTAGTCGTAACGGCTAACCGCGAACCTTTGCCAGCAGCCCTAGCGCGAGGGCTGGCCGCCGC
Source organism: Thermoanaerobaculia bacterium (assembly GCA_035949675.1). Lineage (GTDB taxonomy): Bacteria > Acidobacteriota > Thermoanaerobaculia > Multivoradales > UBA5704 > JASLEW01. The sequence continues at coordinate 2,790 of DASZHY010000047.1, read as the reverse complement.
CTTGCGACAGAGCTCGGTCCGCTCTGGAAAACAGCTGGCCAAAGAAATTGAGGCGGCGCCGGAGGGCATCAAGCGCGACGCCCTCCGCGCGGTGGAGCGGGCCATCGACTGCCTCGCCTCGGAGCGAGCTGCGATGGGCGTGCTGCTCATCATCGATGAACTGGGAAAGTTGCTGGAATACGCGTCGGCACACCCGTCGATGTCGGATGTTTATCTGCTTCAACGCCTGGCAGAGTACGCGGCCCGCGCCCATTCTCCATTCCTAGTGATGGGCGTGCTGCACCAAGATTTCTCGGGCTACGCGCGCGACCTAGCCCAAGAGGATCGGCAAGAATGGGAGAAGGTACGCGGGAGATTCGAGGACATCGTCTTTGAGCAGTCCGCAGCCGACATGCTGCGCCTCATCGCTCAGGCAATGACTGTCCGCGAGGAATACCGATCGGGCCGGGACGATTCGCGGGACCATTTCGAGTTGTTTTGTGATGAAGCTTGGGCGGTCAACGTCGTACCGCCCGGGCTGAATCGTGCTGCCGAGCGCGGTCTGCTTTCGAGCTGCTATCCTCTGCACCCATGCGTAACGCTCTTGCTGGGGCCAATCTTCAAGCGGTTCGGGCAGAATGAGCGCTCGGCGTTCTCCTTCCTTACATCGGGTGAGCCCCACGCTCTTACTGACTTCGTCGCCAGGTCCCCAAAGGGCGTGCTGTACAACCTAGTTCACCTTTACGACTACCTGGTCAGTGCGTTCGGTGACTCGCTTCTGAGGAGCAAGGACGGCAAGCGGTGGGCGGAGGCATTCAATGTTGAGTCGCAACTCCCTGACCTCTCGCAAGGGGAGTTGAGCGTCCTGCGCGTGATTGCCCTTCTCGGCATTGTGGGCCGCTGGAATGGCGTCGCACCGACGCCGGAGGTTGCTAGGTACGCCTTGGCGCCGACCATGGGGCCGGCCGACGTTGACGAGGGAATCCGGTCGCTGTCGGCTAGGTCGGCGATCGTCTACCGGCGGTACAATAACACCTACAATCTGTGGGAAGGCAGTGACATTGACGTCGATGCACGGATCGCAGATGCCCGGGCACGAATCGCAATGGAGGCTTCCAGCGTAGAACTTCTCCGCTCGCACTTCAGCTTGCGTCCGATGGTGGCACGGCGACACTCGTTCAAGTCCGGGACGCTCCGGTTCTTCGACGTTGTGTTCGCGAGTCCCTCCACGTTGAACGATGTCGCCGCTGCCTTCGAGGCGGCCGCCGAAGACTCCAAAGCTGACGGCCAGATCATTGTGCTTCTTCCGGAAGCCCGAGGGGATCCCCCGGCCGCGTCGAACGGGTCAGTCGAGGCGGTGGCGTCTCTGCCAGATACTGTTCTCTGTGTCCCAGGAAATGCTCGGGAGGTCGAGTCGCTGGCCCGTGAACTGGCAGCCTTGCGATCGGCCCGCAGTGCGACAACCGATTTGCAGCACGACGCCACGGCGCGCCGGGAGTTTGCCACTCGGGAGAGCGACATCTGGCGTCGCTTAGAACAGGCCATGACCCAGATCATGGCGCCGCCACGTCCAGGCTCGCCCCGGACACGATGGTACCGGCTAGGCGTAGAACAGCAGCTGGACACACCGCGCGCTTTGAACGAACTACTATCGGACGTATGCAACGAGCTCTTCGCGTCTAGCCCTGTCATCCAAAACGAGATAATCAACCGAAGGGAGCTCTCCTCGTCCGCGGCAGCCGCGCAGGGGAAGCTGATCGCTCGGATGCTTCGAGACAGCAATAAGGAGGGGCTCAGCATCGAAGGATACCCGCCCGAACGAAGTATCTACCTGTCCGTTCTCAGGGAGTTGAACCTTCACCAAGAACATCAGGGTCGCTGGTCGTTCGCAGCGTCCGAGAAGTCTGTACGGGCGGACGCACGTCCGGTATGCCGGGCGATCAAGAGGTTCTTCCACAGCGCCAAAACCGAGCCTCGCTCCCTCGACGAGCTCTTCACGCAACTCCGACAGCGACCTTACGGACTTCGCGATGGCATTCTCCCGATCTTGGTCTGCGCGGCCCTAATTGGCAACGAGGCAGATGTCGCTGTATACGAGGACGGAGCATTCGCTCCGCAGCTCACGGAGGCGCTCTTCGAGAGGCTTATCAGGGACCCGGCCCGGTATACCGTCCGCCAGTGGAACGTAAGTGGCGTCCGGATCACTGTCTTCGAGAAGCTCGGGCTGATGCTCGGTCGGTCCGTTGTCGCGTCTCGCGTCGAGCCCCGCGACCTGCTTGACGTCGTAAAGCCTCTGGTCCGCTTTGTACGTACGCTGAGTGACTTCAGTCGCCAGACGACGAGCTTCTCGCCGACAGCAGTGGCAGTTCGCGAGGCGATTGCGAGCGCGTCGGAACCGGATCACCTGTTGTTCCTGGATCTACCGCGGGCTTGCGGCGTCGAGCCGTTCGACGATTCTCGTAAGGAGCGCGTGCACGATGTCGACGCGTTCCTGCGGACGCTTCAAGCAAGCCTGACCGAGATCCAAAGAGCGTACGATGTGCTGCTGCAAGGTCTCGTCGCCGATATCCACAGGGAATTAGGAGTTCCGGAGCCGCAGCAGACTAAGGCTCGGGCACACATCGCGCGGCGGAGCGCCGAGATCGCACCGGTTGCGTTAAACCCCGACATCAAGGTGTTCATAACAAGACTCGCCGACACCGCAGCGGACGACGCCATCTGGACCGAGCAGCTCGCAGCGTTTCTTGCGAGGAGGCACCCGGCACTATGGCACGATGACGATCGCGGACGCTTTTCGATCCGTCTTGCATA
>DASZHY010000046.1:0-10404 GCA_035949675.1 Thermoanaerobaculia bacterium | reverse complement strand
CGGGGTGATGATCGACAGTTTCCGCCACACCGTCGTCGCCTGGCTCGAGCAGTCGCTGCAAGCCGACCTCTACGTCTCCGCGCCGGCCGGGTACGGCGGCCTCGGCGGCGCGCCGATCGCTCCCGAGCTCGCCGCCCGCGCCGCCGCGGTCCCCGGGGTGGCCGCGGTGCACGGCGTGCGCCGCGTCGAGCTCCGCTCGGCCTCCGGGCCGATCCGGCTGCTCGCCATCGACCCCGACCGGCGGCGCTTCCGCGGCTTCGAGCTCCTCGACGGCGATCCCGAGGACGTCTGGCGCCGGGTCGGCGCCGGCGAGGAGGCGATGGTTTCGGAGCCCTTCGCCCGCCGCTTCGGGGTGCGTCCGGGAGGCGTGGTGCGCCTGCCCACGAGCGGCGGCGAGCGCGCCTTCCGCGTCGCCGGCGTTTTCTACGACTACACTTCCGACCGGGGTCTGGTGCTGATCAGCCGCCCCACCTACCTGCGCTTCTGGCACGACCCGACGCTGTCCGGCTTTTCGATCGATCTTGTCGGTCCTGGCGGTGCCGGCGCCGGGCGAGAGCCGCCTCCCGGCGCCGCGGCCGCCACCGGCCCCGATCGAGCCGCCGCCATCACGATCCGGCTGCTGCGCCAGGCGCTGGGCGGGGAGCAACCGTTGATCATCCGCGGCAACCGCGAGCTGAAGCGCCTGTCGCTCGAGATCTTCGATCGCACCTTCCTGATCACCGGCGTGCTGCGCCTGCTGGCCGGGCTGGTGGCCGCCATCGGCGTGCTCTCCGCGCTCTCCGCTCTACAGCTCGAGCGCACCCGCGAGATCGGCGTGCTGCGCGCCGCCGGCCTGACTCCCGGCCAGGTCTGGCAGCTGGTCACCGCGCAGACCGGCTTGATGGGCCTCGCCGCCGGCCTGCTGTCGCTCCCGGTCGGCCTCTTGCTTTCCGCCATCATGGTCTACATCATCAACCGCCGCTCGTTCGGCTGGACCATCCACCTCCAGATCGCGCCCGCCGTGCTGCTCGAAGCCCTGCTGCTGGCCCTGGCGACCGCCCTCGCGGCAGGCGCCTACCCTGCCTGGCGGATGGCCCGCACCAGCCCCGCGCTCGCCCTGCGCGAGGAGTGACCGTCCTGCGCCCGCTCCCCCGGGTCTTCACGATGCTGGCCCTTCTCGGCCTGGCCGGCCTGCTCGTGGCGTTGCTCGTGGCCGGCGCCTGGCGCCTGGGGCGGCCGCCGGCGTCCGCGGACGCCCTGCCGGCCGCCCGGCTGAGCGTGGCCGCCGCCCTCGCCGCCCCGGACCCGCGCGGCTTCGCGCGCGCCCTGGCGCCGCGGTCCTTCGTCTTCCCTGCCGATCACGGCTCCCATCCCGACTACCGTACCGAGTGGTGGTACTACACCGGCAACCTGGCGGCCAGCGACGGCCGCAGGTTCGGCTTCCAGCTCACCTTCTTCCGCACCGCCCTGGCGCCGCCGGACGCTGCCGGCGGCCGGACCTCGGCCTGGGCGACGCGCCAGGTCTGGTTCGCCCACTTCGCCGTCGCCGACGCGGCGGGGCACCGCTTCCAGGCCTGCGAGCGCTGGGAGCGCCAGGCCCTCGGCCTGGCCGGCGCGCGCGTCTCGCCGTTCCGCGTCTGGGTCGGCCCCTGGTCCGCCGCCGCGGCCGGGCCCGAGATCGCCGGCACTCCGCGAATGCGCCTCAGCGCGTCCTCCGGCGGCGGCACCTCCTGTGCCGGCGAGGCCAGCCTCGGCGAGGTGGCCATCGACCTGGTGCTGTCGGCGGACCTGCGGCCGGTGGCGCAAGGCGACCGCGGCCTGTCGGCGAAGAGCGGCGAGCCCGGCAACGCCTCCTACTACTACTCGCTGCCGCGCCTGGCCGCCGCCGGCACCCTGCGCCTCGGCGCCGAGCGCATCGCCGTGCGCGGCTCGGCCTGGATGGATCGCGAGTGGAGCACCAGCGCCCTGGCCAGGGACGAGGTGGGTTGGGACTGGTTCGCGCTGCAGCTCGACGACGGCTGGGAGCTGATGCTCTATCGCCTGCGTCGCCGATCGCCGGCCGGTCCAACATCCCCGGCCTCTCCGATGCCCGCGGCAGCACCAGATCCGGCGAGCCTCGTCACCCTGATCGCGCCCGACGGCCGCACCGAGCGGTTCCCGCTCGCGGCGCTGCGCTTCACCGCCACCGGCGCCTGGACCAGCCCGGCAAGCCGGGTGCGTTATCCGGCCGGTTGGCGTCTGACGCTGCCAGGCGCGGGCACCGCGGCTTTCGATCTGGTCGTGCAGCCGATGCTCCCCGACCAGGAGCTGCGGCTGTCGTTCCGCTACTGGGAGGGCGCGGTGGCCGCCCGCGGCACGCACGGCGGCCGGCCAGTGACGGCCCGCGGCTACGTCGAGCTCACCGGTTACGGCGATGCCGCGCCACTCCCTCTCCTACCTGCCGCGGACACCCCAGTATCCACCTCCTCTAAAGATGGTGGCGACTGATCCCCCAGGGGTGTGTTGCCCTTTTGCCGTCTTATTTTGAGGACAGCCTTACCCTCGTCCGTGTCGCCAAAACGCCCCGCACCGTGGGCGAGCGCCTCTTGCAGCGGCGGCGTGAACTCGGCCTCACCAACGCACAGGTGGCCGCGAGGGAAAGAGCGCCCCACGGTCCGGGTGGCGCCACGGCACCGGTCGCTCGCTTAGAATGGAATCGGGGTGCGGCGGGCGTTTACCCTGTGCGAGTCCCGGAGGAGGTACTGATGAAGCTCACCTTGGAGCTGCCCGATGAGATCGAGGAGACCCTGCGGTCGCGGTGGTCGAACCTCCCCAGGCACGCGCTCGAGGCGCTGGCGATCGAGGCCTACCGATCGGAGGTTCTCTCTGCCGCGCAGGCGCAGGAGCTGCTCGGCCTCGGCTCGCGCTGGGAGACTGACGCCTTCCTGAAGCAGGCCGGAGCGCATCTACACTACTCGGCCGAGGACTTCGCCCAGGATCTGCGGTCGCTGCGCGAGCTCGGCCTGCGGTGAAGGTCGTCGCCGACACCTCTCCGATTCACTTCCTCATCCTGATCGACCAGACCGATTTGCTCGCCGGTCTCTTCGGGCGGGTCTACCAAAGAGGCCCATCCCGATCCAACCGCCTGGGCTGCCTTCCTGCTGTTGGGCGAAGCACGCTAGATCTGGCCTCGATGCCCTGGGATGTCGAGCTCTGATCGGCAAGGATCACGACAACCAGATGCACGCAACCCCAGGGGTGTGTTGCCCTTTTGCCGTCTCATTTTGAGGGCGGTTTTCCCATCCCCTCGGGGCCGACGAAAAGGCCAGTCAGCCGCTCAGGAAGAACGTGATGGGCTTGCCGTATAGCCGGACGAACTTCGCATGGCCGATCCCGGACGGGGCGCCGCACCTACCGCGCTGAGTACGCCATGACGCCGTTGCCATAGGTGCTGAGGTAGACAGTCCCCGGTCGCTTGGGGTCGGGTGTGAGCGCGTTATAGAGCGGCCCGGCGTTCACGGGAGGCAGGCCGCGGAGGATGGGCCGCCAGGTACGTCCGCCGTTGAGGCTGTAGTAGACGCCGATCTGTGCCTTGGCCACGTAGACGAGCTGGGGGTTTTGGGGATCGATGGCGAGCAGCGGCGGATAGGCGCCGCCACGGGGCAGACCATGATCCGCCTCCTGCCAGTGCTGCCCGCCGTCGACGCTACGCCAGACACCACCGTTGTCGACACCGATGAAGATCCGCTGCGCGTTGGTCGGGTCGACCGCCACGAGCTGGTCGAGGAAGAAGTATCCCAAGGGCGGGAGACCGGCCGCGATCGATGTCCAGCTCGCACCGCCATCGACGCTGCGCCAGAGGAACGACCCTCCGGGGCCAAACTGACCGAACCCATAGAGCGTCGACGGCTGCGACGGCGCGACGAAGATGGCGAGCGGGTTGGGCGGCCCGGGCGAGCCCAGGCAGCTCCAGCTCTCGCCCCCGTCGACGCTCTTGAACGCTCTGCAAGGCGGGTTCTGGCTCAGGCAGTCGTCGGGGGGTCCGCCCAAGACCCCGATCCCATAGAGCACGGACGGCGAGCCTGGATCGGGAATCAGGGCGCTGACGCTGAAACACTCGCCGGCAGGCACGGGGAGTTGCGTCCACGTGGCGCCACCATCGGTGCTCCGGCTCACGGGGCCCCCGTGGGGATCGACGAAGTAGAGCGTCGAAGGAGCGGCTGGATCGAGCACGACAGTCGTCACCAACCCCTCGACGTCGAAGTGCGGGCCAATCGGCTGCCACTCCGCGCCGCCGCTCGTGCTCTTGAAGAGGCCCTCCCCGACGACTGCCGTGTAGAGGGTCGCGGAATCCCGTGGGTCGACCGCCACCGTCACGTCCACGTCCGCGACGAGCCCCTGATTCGCGACCTGCCAGCTTTGGGCGGCGTCGCCGCTCACCATCATCCCGACGTTGGCGCCGCCGGCGTAGATCCGCGACTGGTCGGGGCTGATCGCGATTGCGATCGCCAGGTCGGGAAAGGCCCCGCCTGCCTGCCAGGTGTCGCCGCCGTCCAAGCTCCGCAACGTCCCGGACACGACCAGGCCTCCCGCGCCTGCCGCCACGGGTGTGCCGCCGGGCTCTTGCTGCCAGCTCGCGCCGCCGTCCGTGCTGCGGAAGGTCTCACCACTTGTTAGCCAGAGCCAGAGCGTGCCGGGAGAGACGGGCTCCACGGCCAGCGACACGCTGCTTCTGATGTCCGGCAGGTTGGCGCTGACATCATGCCAGGTGGCACCGCCGTCGCTGCTCTCGGCCAGCCGCGGTAGGAACCTGTCGCATTCGCCGAACACCGCATAGACCTTCCCTCGTACAGGATCGGCGACCAGGCTGATGGGCCCACAGTTGAAGCCTTTGCTGGCCGTCCAGTGGTTGCCGCCATCACGCGACGCCCAGACCGTGATGGTGGTCCCGACGTACAGGTTGTGCGGGAGGACCGGGTCCACCACCACGCTCGTCAGCCCCCCCAGCGGGGGGTTCAGTGGGAGCGGGGTCCAGGTCGCCGCGGCGTCATGACTGACCGAGAGCGTGATGTTGGTGGTGACATACAGGGTCCCGGGGTGATGCGGGTCGGCGGCGAGGCCGCTGACCGAGAAATCGTGCAGACCGCGGTTGGCCGGCTGCCAGGTGCCGCCCCCGTCGATGCTCTTGAACACGCCGGCCAGGTAGGTCCCGGCGTAGACCACCGCCGGGTTGGCGGGATCGATCAGCACGGCGGTCACGGGCCCGCCGTTCGGCCCGATGGAGGTCCAGAGATTCGTGCCGGCGTGGAGCGGCGCCAGGGAGCAGAGCGCCGCGGCCGCGGTCAGCGCCGCGCGGCGCAGGACCCTCCCGCGAGAGGTGGAGCGGCAAGCCATGGGAAAGCAAGCGCATCCTTGACTCATCCTCGGGTCCTCCTCGTGGCGACTCGCAGCAGGCACCTCGCCGCCGTCCCGCAATCACGTCACCTCGTCGCAGCTCGCATCCCACCTCGACCCACGACCGCGCCGCTCTTCCGCTGCACGCCGGCGATCAAAACGTCTCTCGACTAACTGTCCACTATACGGAGTGGCCGCGCGTCCCGTCCAGCCGATTCCCTGGCGATGCGGGCTCGAATCCAGCCGAGCAGTTTCACTCCGCGAGACGTGGCGAAGTGGCGAGCAGTTGGCACGCGAGCTCGTCGGCGCAGGCGATCCGCAACTGGCTGGCCCAGGCCAACCGCGATGAGGGCTGGCTAGCCAAGACGGGGAAGCCGGGCGCGGAGGGTCAGTGTGAAAAGGTGCACACAACCCCAGGGGTTCATCGCGAGCAGGCGAAACGGGCAGGAGAAATCAGCATCGGACTTGGTAGAGTTGGCTGCGGTGAAGCGACCTGCGTCGGGTCTGTCCTGCCTGCCCGACCCGCCCGAAGGGCGGCGGGGATGGCCGTGGACGCGGCTTGGCTGGCGTCCTGCGCAATCCAAGCATGGCGGCGCGAGATGGCCGCGCATCACGATCGTTACTCCGTCCTACCAACAAGGGCGCTTCTTGGAAGAGACCGTGCGGTCGGTCCTGCTGCAGGGTTACTCCAACCTCGAGTACTTTGTCTGCGATGGCGGGAGCAGCGACGAGAGCGTAGAGATCTTGCGCCGGTACGACCGGTTTCTCTCCGGCTGGGTGAGTGAGCGCGACGGCGGGCAGGCGGCCGCGATCAATCGAGGACTCCGCAGCGGCACGGGCGAGATCATGGGCTGGCTCAACGCCGACGACTGCCTGCTTCCCGGAGCGCTCAGGCGCATCGCCGAAGCCTTCTTGCAGGACTCGTCGCGCACGGTGGTCACGGGACTTCATCGCGTCCACGATGTGGACAGCCGCTGGCGCTTCAACCAATTCGATGCCCTCCCCACCGACTGGAACGTGCGCCACTACTGCAGTATTTATCAGGAGACGACCTACTGGCGCCGCCGTGTATGGGAAACCGTCGGACCGTTGGACGAGGGCAAGCAGTTCGCGATGGACTACGACTACTGGCAGCGCCTGATCGCGGCAGGTTTCCACTTTACGCTGGTACCCCATTTCTTGGGCGTGTTTCGCACGCATGCGGAGGCCAAGAGCACCAAATGGCTTGACGTGCAGCGTCGAGAGCTGGAGGAAATCTACTCCGCTCACTGCATCGCAGTGGATGAACTAGAGGCCAAGGAACGCCTCGGCCTGGATTTTTTCGTGCGCCGGGACCTGCTCTATTTGCTTGGCAAGGCTGGCGCCCCTGCCCGCTTGCTGGTGTGGGTGGCCAAGCAACTATCATCCCACCGCATTTGGCCGTTCCTGCGCTTCTGTCACGACTCAGCGTACGGTTACCGCTTCGAGCGTGCGCGGGAAGTGCACGCCACACGAGCCGTAGCGGGGCGCGCCGCCGTGAGGAACGCTTGGCGTCAGCGGAAGCTGCCGCTGGGGCCTCCGGCGAGCACGCAGCGCTCGGCTCGGCTGCAGCGCCTGGACCGCCCTGCCCCCACCGAGCTGAGCACTCCGACCGCGCCCGACGGTATCTTCCTTGCACGCGGCTGGCATGTGCTGGAAGCGGGGGCCGACGGCGAGCCTTTCCGCTGGGCTTCGGGGCAGGCGGAGATCGCTGTGACCCGGCCGACACATACCCAACGGCGGTTGCGGCTCGAGATCGAGCCGGGGCCAGGCGTTAACGACGCTGCCTTCGAACTACAGCTTCGCGGACAGCATGGCGACCTGGTTCAAAGCGCCTGGGTCTCCGGCAGGTCCGTCGTGGCGTGCGAGCTCCCGCTGGACGAACCCCCGCCGCACTTGTTTCGGTTGGAGGCCTCCCGCGGTGGCCGTGTGTTTGCCTGGGATCCACGCGTGATGAACTTTCGCCTCTTCGGCATGGCCTGGAGCGACGATATCTCGTGGGACGCAACTTCTCGACCTGGCGAGGCTGAAACTCCACCGGCGGCGGTAGAAGCGGGCCTGCGGCGCCTTGCGGAGGAAGGTCTCGGCCGGCCTGGGCCACCGGATGAGATCTTCCTCGGACGCGGCTGGCACAGGCTTGAAGTCGATGGCCCAATCTTCTGGCGCTGGGCAGGCCCCTGCGCTCGTCTCGTCATCCAGCGCCCAACGGGACGCCGACGAGTCTTGCGCCTCGATCTGGAGCCCGGCCCTGGCGTTGCACGACAACCGTTCGACCTCTGGCTGCTTGACCAGGGGGGACAGACGATCGCACAGCGGCGAGTTCAGGCTCGGAGCACGCTGGATATTGACCTTCCTCTGCAGCCGGCGGCCGCCGCCTGCTTCGACTTCGAGATCCCTGACGGAGGCCGCCGCATCGCGACCGATCCGCGCATCCTGAACTTCTGCCTCTACCGAATCGGCTGGGCGGACGCCTAGCAGGAGTAGGCCGCCGGAGGCGGAGCCTGCGACGAAGAGCACTCGTTCAGCGGCATGCGGCCCCGCCACCGCCCACTTGCCTCCCACCATGACAGTGGCGCCTCCCTCTTCGAAGATCAGGATCTCCTCCGCGTTGTGGTGCTTATGAAAAGGGATGGTCTGTCCCTTCGCTAATGTCTCCGTGAAAGCAGAAAAATCCTGCGTGTTCCCGTTTTGACCGTCGAGCTTGATGACGAACGGCACGCCGCTGAGCGGACCTGCGCTGTGTACGCGGAGATCGCCGTCACTCTCTTGCAAGATAAGCGGGCTGGGAGCCCGCGAGGTTTCAGCCGTACCGGCCTTGCGTAGCCTCCTCGAGGGACAGCGCGAATCGCCGCATGCGCTCGAGCCGCTCGGTGGGCGTGAGCCCCAGCCGCTCGTCGAGCCGATCTTACGCGAGTGGGGCGGTAAAGGCGATGAGGCTCTCCGTATCCGGGATGCAAGCCATGGCCGCGGCATGTATGATTCGGCACAGCGCTGGGGAGCGCTGCCGAGTCCGCGGAAAGAGCCCTGCTCATCCCTGGTGTGGGTTGGTGGCTTAAGGGCCTCGACACTCTTTTCTGCCTGGTGAAGAGCGGACGGCAGGCGTGGCGCCGGTGGCGGCGTCAGAAAGGAGTCGTCGTGACAGCGAACGCTGATCCCGGCTGCGAAGTCGCTCGGCACAACTTAGAGCACCACAGGAGGCGGGCCAGGGAGCTGCTGCGCGCGGCGCGGGCGGCTGAGCCTGATGCCTGGGCGCGGCTCGCACCCCACGTGCCGCCTCGGCGCCGCACGCAGAGCGCCGCGGGCGCGCGGCTGGCGGACGCTCAGCGGGCGATCGCCCGGGAGGCGGGGTTCGCGAACTGGGCGCAGCTCAAGGATTACGGGCTCTTCCAGCGCGCCGTGGCGGCCTTCGATGCCGGGAACGGGGAGGAGCTGGCGGCGCTCCTGGACGACCGGCCGTCGCTCGTGCGGTACCGCTGCCGGCATGGCGAGTGGTACGAAGCGGGCTACTTCGCGGGCGCCACGCTGCTCGAGCATGTCGCCGGCAACCCCGACCGCGGGCTGCTGCCGGGGAACGTGGTCGAGCTGGCGCGGCTGATTCTCGCGCGGAAGCCCGACAAAGACGTGATGGAACGGACCCTCGGCTTGCTGCTGACCAGCCGGCGCGCATCGGAGGCGGGGGTGGCGCTGCCGCTCGCCGACCTGTTGGCGGCGGCCGGCGCGCCATTCGACCCGCACGCCGTCGATCTCCTGTCGTTGCCGCTGCTGAACGTGGCGCCGGCGACGGCAACGGCGCTGGCGGCGCGTGGCGCCACGGTGGACCTGCGTCACGCCGCCGGGCTGGGCGACGTGGCGGCCATGGAGCCTTTGCTGGCGGCGGCGCCGGCCCTCTTGGAGGAGGCCCTCGCTTTCGCCTGCATTCGCGGCCAGACGCCGGCCGCGGAGTGGCTGGTGCGGCATGGCGCGCGCGGCGACGTGCTGGTGGCGCCGGGCAGCACGACGCCGCGCACTGCGCTTCACGATGCCGCGAACCGCGGTCATCGTCAGATCGTCGAGCTGCTGCTGGCAGCCGGCGCCGACTGCACGGTCGTCGAACCGCACTGGGGCGGCACGGCGGCCGGCTGGGCCGCGGCGGGCGGGCACGGCGAGCTAGCGGAGATCTTGCGGCACGCTGAAACAGCGCTCCGGCGCAGCGAATCGCAGCGGTCTACCTGAGGCGGATGTACCGGTCGGGCGACTGCCGACCACTCGTTCCAGAAGTAAGCGCGCTAATTCAGGGTCGAGGCGAGCCTTCCTCAGGAGCCTGGGCGGGCACCTCGAGAAGGCTCGCCTCAACCGCCGGTGCCGGAGCCGTTCTAGAGCTGCGCCGGCAACGTCAACCGCGCTCGCATACCGCCGATGGGTGAGCGCGCGAGGGCGATCGTCCCGCCGTAGGCCTCGGCCAGGTCGCGGACGATGGCGAGGCCGAGGCCCGAGCCCGGCGCCGCCTCGTCGGCGCGGACGCCGCGCTGCAGCATCTGCTCCCAGAGCGCGGGATCCAGACCCTTGCCGTCGTCGTCCACGTCGATGACGGCGCGCGAGCCGTCGAGCGTCGCCGCCACGGTCACCCGCGACCTCGCCCACTTGCAAGCGTTGTCGAGCAGGTTGCCGATCATCTCCTCGAGATCCTCCGGCGGCACACGCACGGCGAGGTCTGGCGCCGCGTCGACGACGAAGGTGAGCGCGCGCTCGGCATACAGCCTCTCCATGGTGCGAATCAAACCGGCCGCGGCGGTTGCGACGTTCGCCCGCGCCCCCGGTCCCGCTCCGACCGCGGCGGCGCGCGCCTGCGCGAGATGGGAGTCGATCTGCCGCCGCATCCGCTCCACCTGCTTCCGGATGGAGTTGGCAAGCTCGGGCTGACCGGCGGCGTCGGCGCGCTCGATCTCCTGCGCCAGGACGGCGAGCGGTGTCTTGAGCCCGTGCGCCAGGTCGCCGGCCTTCGCCACGGCGCGGGCGATGCTCTTCTCGCGCTCGGCGAGCAGGTGGTTGAGGTCG
>DASZHY010000045.1:0-4596 GCA_035949675.1 Thermoanaerobaculia bacterium | reverse complement strand
AAGGCGGTACGCTGGCCGTGAAATCGCATTCTTTAGTCCCGCCTTGAGATTGCCTACGGAGGTAAACCCTTTTCTTGGAAGTGACCGGATTTGGAGTGGGCGGCTTCTGTGCTGACGGAACTCCTGATTATTCCCGTGGTGGCCACGCCAACTCTTCCACCCGCCGGCTCTGCTCGTCCGCCAGCTCTTCCAGCCAAGCGGACACGGACCGGCACCCCAGGTAGCGGGCGACGCGCGCCCACCTGCGCGCCTGATGGCGGCTGGCGTGGACCGTGTAGGAGATGACCTTGAGGCGGGGCATGGGGAAAGGCGGCGGCCGGGGCGAGCTGCTGCCCCGGCCGGAGAAGGGTCAACGGTGGATGTGGATAACGAACGTCACCCTGGGCTCGGCGCCGCCCCAGGGTCCGAGGTACCGGCCGAACTCCTCAGCGGTGACGCTGAGCGCGGCCAGCAGCAGGCCGAGCGTCGCCAGGTCCGGGAGCTGCCGGCCGCGCTCGTAGGCGGCGAGCGCCGCCGGGGGGATGCCGGCGGCGGCGGCGACCTGACGCCAGGTCTCCCGCCGCTTCTGGCGCAGGCGCCGGAGGGCGGCGCCGACCTGGCGGGCGATGCGCTGGTGACTGTCCGCGGCGCCCACGGTCACCACTCGTCCCGCGTCCAGAGCACGCCCCGCCCGAGGCAGCGGTAGGCGTCGGCAGCCTTCTCGACGATGGGTTCGAGCGCTTCGAGGCGCCCGTTGTTGCCGGCTGAATAGACCCGCTGCTATTCGGTGAAAATCGCGGATTGCCGCCGTTGCTGGGAGTTCGTGGAGGTGCTGGCGGCGCAGAAACGCTTTCGGAGGTCGAGGTAGCTGGGATCAGGCGGTTCCTGCTGGATCTCTTCAAGAATCGGCAGAAAGTAGTGCAGAGAGCGGATCGGCGGCAGTGGCGCGCGTGGCGAGCTGGCACGGCGGGCGGTACCGAGGATGAAGGCGGCGCGGATCAGGTCGAGCGGCACCTGTTGTCGTGCGAGCGCCAGGGCCAGGCGCCGGTCGTGGGGACGGGGCCGGTCGGGTGTGTCGGGCAGGAGCGTGTAGAGCCGGAGGACCTCGGCGACGTAGGAGGTCTCCGGCGACGAGCGGGCGCGGGTCACGGTCGGCGGCGGCGCCGGGCGGCTCGTTCTTTGGCCTTCCGCGCGGCTTCCTCTTTGGCTTCCTTGAGACGATAGGAGTCGCCCTCGATCTGGACGATCTCGGCATGGTGGACCAGCCGATCGATGAGGGTGACGACGCAGGCGGCGTTGGGGAAGACCTCGTTCCACTCGGCAAACGGCTTGTTGGTAGTGATGAGCGTGGAGCGGACGCCGTAGCGGCGGGTGACCACCTCGAAGAGCAGATCGGCATGGCGGTGGTCATAGGAGAGATAGCCGACCTCGTCCACCGCCAAGACGTGGGGTGAGCAGTAGCGATGCAGCCGGCGCTGGAGTGCGGAGGTGCCCTCCTGCGCGACGAGATCGTTGAGCATCTCGCTGGCGGTGACGAAGCGGGCAGTGGAGCCGCGGACGACGGCCTGGTAGAGGAGGTTCTTGGCGATCATCGACTTGCCGACGCCGTTGGGACCGAGCAGGATGACGTTGGCGGCGGCGGCGATCCAGGAGAGCGAGAAGAGATCGTCGATCTGCTCGCGGTCGATCTTTTTCGGCCAGCTGTAGTCGAAATCGACGATGGTCTTGAAGCGGCCGAGCTTGCTCGCATGGATCCGGCGCTCGAGACTGCGCTGCTGGCGGCCGGCCTCTTCGCGGGCCAACAGCTCCTCGATCCAGGGTTGATCGGCGACCGCAGGCCAGTCGCTGAGCAGGCCATAGAGGCCGAGCTTCTGGGCGCGTTGCCGGCGAGCATCAGCGGTTGGTGTCGTCGTCATCATCGGACTCCTCGATCAGGGTGTCGTAGCTGCCCAGGTCGTGCGGTCGGACGACGAGATCGCGGAGGCGGCGGGCATCGTCGGGCAGCGACAGCGGCAGGCTGGGCGGCTGACCTTGCCGGTTGCGCTCGAGAATCAGCCGCACGGTCTGCGGATGCGGCGAGTCCTTGTCCAGCGCTTCGGCCGTGGCGCGGTCGAGCTCGGCGGCGCCGTAGAGGTCGAGCAGCCGCAGCAGCGCCGCGGTGGCGGTGCCGAGCTTCTCGCCGCGCTGCGCGAGCACGGTCAGCAGCTGCTGGGTCCTGGGCACCGCCCGCTGCAGGCGGTCGAGGCCACGGTGCTGGGAGGCCTGACGCTTGGCGGCGACCAGGGCGGCGATGTGCTCGGGGTCTTCGATCTGCTCGCCGCGGCTGTAGCTGCGGGGATGGGTGGCGACGAGCTCGGCGCCGTCGACCACGCGCACGGTGTGCGGGTCGGCGACCACCACCAGGGTGCGCCGCGTGCGGGTGTGGGGCACCGAGTAGTCGTTGCCGTCGAACCGGGCGTAGGGTGTCTTGCCCACCTGGACCGGCAGACGCTCGTCGGTGGCAAACTCGGTGGCCGGCAGGGGCAGCAGCGCTTGCCGTTCCTGGGCAAAGGCCTCGGCCACCGACAGGGTGCGGTCCTCCGGACAGCGGCGCTCGGCAGCCAGACCGTCACACCACTGCGCCGCTTCGGCATTGAGGCTGTCGAGATCCGAGATCGTGCGGCCGGCGAAGAACGCCTGGCGGACGTACTGGATGGCCCTCTCCACCCGTCCCTTCTCGTTGCCGCGGGCGACGGCCACCGGCCGCGGTTCGAAGCCGTAGTGGGTGGCGAGCGCGAGCAGCGTCGGGTGCAGGCGCGCGGCATCGCCGCGCCGCTCGAGCACCGCGCTCTTGAGGTTGTCGTAGAGCAGGACCCGCGGACAGCCTTGCCAGGCGCAAAAGGCCGCCTGGTGGCCGCGCAGGAAGTTCTCCATGCGGGCGTTGAGAAAGAAGCGCAGAAAGATCTGGCGCGACCAGCTCAACACCATGACGAAACCAAGCAGCGGGCGGCAGGCGGCGCCGGTCTGCAGCGTGCCGAAGCTCGCCCAGTCCACCTGCCCCTGTTCGCCCGGCAGGGTGCGCAAGCGCAGGTAGGCTTCGGCCGGCCGCCGCGGCCGGTACAGCGCCACCAGGTGACGGAAATGGTCGGGACCGCCGGCGTAGCCGCGCTGCCGCACCATCTCGTAGAGCCGGGCGGCGGTCAGCGACGGGTACTCGGCCAGGGTCGCCTGGATGAACGTCACGTAGGGATCGACCTTCGACGGCCAGCGCCGCTGGCTCCCCACCGCGATTCCCGCCCGTGCCAGCACGCGCCGCACGGTGGTGTGATGCAGTCCGAGCTGACGGGCAATGGAGTGCACGCGCCACTTCTCGGTGTGATACAGCCGCAGCACTCGCGCTTCCTGGTCGGCAGCAATCATCCTCGGCTCCTCGGCAGGGCAACGTCTGCGCCGGCACGACGCCGTCGGCGCAGGAATCCAAAGCGGGCGTAGGGCGCACAGGGAGCGCCGCAGACGTTGCAGAGCACGACGTCTCCCCGGCTCCACCACGCCGCCGGCGCCGAACACCGCACTCGTGGCTCCGGCGCCCTCGTCGTGGCGCGCAGTGTGAGGGCCGAGCGATGGCCTGGGGTAGCCTGATGCGTCACTTTCTGCGCCGCGGCCTGCTCGGCAGCCTGGCGCCGGCGCTGCCGATAGCGGGCCTGGCGAGCCGCGTGCCGGTGACGGCCCCGCCGGCTTTCCTGGTAGCGCCGCCCCGCAGCCCGTGACCTTTCGCGCCGGCTCTGCTGCGAGCACGCCCGGCCGCAGTACCACTGGCCGCGGTCGCACACCGAGCAGATCGCCACCAGGCGCCGACAGCGCAGACACGCATAGAGCCGGTAGTCCAGCCGCACCCACAACCCTCCGGCTGCCGGGGGGCTGGACGGCGCTCAGGATTGCGGCGATACTGGGCGTAGGAACGCGGTGGCAACGCCGTGCTTCCGAGGAGAGGCCCAGGAGGGTGACCGCCAAGTCAAGACACCTCCTGGGCCTTCGCCGCCTTCGGCAGCGGCCCACCTTCTAGCCGAACGACACCCCGTCTGTCACGCGAGGGATGCTGCGCGCCGGCAACGGCACCCGCCGGTCCACCCTGCCCACCCACCCCCGGCGGGGATGATGCTGAGGGAACTTCACTACCTCCGATGGCTGAGAACCGCGATCTTCAACGGATAGCAGCGGGTCTGCTCAGCCGCCGACAAGGGAAGCAACCTCGCGTTGTGAGTCTACCATTTGGGCGAGGAATCAGCGTCCATCGCGCTTGATTCCCGCGGACTGTTGCACTGCTGGCTGGCGAGGTGGCCGGGGAGACGGTGCTGGCTTTGCGGTTGCGGCGGGAGCTGCCGGCGGCGGCGTACGACCAGGTGGTGATCGACGCGCCGCCCGAGCTGGGGATCCTGTCGGTCAACCCGCTGGTGGCAGCGAGCGAGATGCTGATCCCGGTGTCTCCCCATCCGCTGGCGGCGCAGGTGCTCGAGCCGCTGCTCGACACCATCGAGAAGGTGCGCGAGCGGCTGAACCCGGGGCTGCGGGTCGCCGGCATCGTGGCGGTGCGGGTGCGGGCGGCGACGCGGGTGGCGCGGGAGACGCTGGCGGGGCTGG
>DASZHY010000044.1:0-3658 GCA_035949675.1 Thermoanaerobaculia bacterium | reverse complement strand
GCAGGCGGCGGCATACCAGGCGATGAAGTGACACAGCGGCGCATGGGTGCCCGCCACCGCCTTCGGCTCGCCGGTCGAGCCGGAGGTGAAGACGACGTAGGCAAGGTCGTCCGGCCCCGGCGGCGCGGGAGCGCCGGGGTCCGCCGCGCCGCGTGCCGTCAACTCGGCCGCCTGGCGCGGGCTGACCGTACAGCGCAGCCGCAGCCCGGCCACGGCGGCTGCGATCTCGGGCTCTGCCGCGGCCGTGTCCGCGCCCGGCAGGCAGACGTAGGCGCGGGCGCCGGCGAGCCGCAGCATGGCGGCGCGCCGCGCCGCGGGATGGGCGGGGTCAAGAAGCAGGAAGGCGGCCCTCGCCTTGACGGCGCCGACGACCGCCCAGGCGAGCGCAGCTCGCCGCTCGGCAGCGATCGCCACGACCTCGCCGGGTGCGAGGCCGGCGGTTTCCAGGAAGCGTGCCAGCCGATTGGCGGCGGTCTCGAGCGCGCCATAGGTGAAGCGTTCCGCCTCGTCGGCGACCGCCAACCGCCAACCGGCGCGGTGCGCCTGCCGGGAGACGAGCTCGCCCACGGAGCGGCCGCCGGCGCCGCCGCTGGCGGCCGCCGCGAGTGCCCGCCGGGGATCGGGGAGCACGGCAGCCGCGCTGGGGGTGAGCAGGCTGACGTCGTCGATCCCGGGCTCGGCGGCCTCCTCCGGGTGCGCCGGGTGCGCCGAGTGCGCCGGGTGCGCATCGTCAAGCGGTCCATTTTCCTCGCCACAAAACGCCGCGAGGAGCCGCTCGAGCTGGCGCGCCATTTCCGCGATGCGCGCCTGGTCGAAGATGGCGCTGTCGTAGTGGAGCCGCAGCAGGAAGCTCCCCTGGCGTTCGGCGGCGTAAACCGAGAGCTCGAACTTGGCGGGAGGCGCCGCGATGGGCATCACCAGCGTCGTCAGGCCGGGCAGCGCGGCCGCGGAAAAATTCTCGAAGTTGAGGTGATTGAAGAAGACCTGGACGAGCGGCGCGCGCGCCAGGTTGCGCTCCGGTTGCAGCTCGGCCACCAGCCGCTCGAACGGCAGGTCCTGATGGGCGTAGGCGCCGAGCGCCCCCTCGCGCACCTGCGCCAGCAGCGCCCGGAACGGCGGATTGCCCGCCAGATCGGTGCGCAGCACCAGGGTATTGACGAAGAAGCCGAGAGTGCCTTCGATCTCGACGCGATTGCGGCCGGCGATCGGCACGCCGACCAATACGTCGTCCTGGCCGCCGAGGCGGTGGAGGAGGACGGTCCAGGCCGCCAGCAGGGTCATGAACGGCGTCGCGCCGGCGCGCCGCCCGCAGGCCGCGACGCGGGCCGAGAGCTCCGGCGGCAGCGCCGCCGCGACGACACCGCCGCCGGCCGGCCCCGCCCGGCGCTGCCGGTCGACCGGCAGCGCCAGCACCGGCAGCTCGCCCGCCAGCCGCTCTCGCCAGTAGGCGAGCTGCGGGGCGAAAGCGCCCGACGCCAGCATCTCGCGCTGCCAGACCGCATAGTCGGCGTAGGGAAGCGGCTGAGGCGCCGCGTCGTCCGCGCGTCCGGGAGTGCGGGCCGGGGCTTCTCCGGAGCCCGGGCCGGAGTCCGGGCCGGCGCCGGAGAAGGCGGCATAGAGCGCCGCCAAGTCGCGCCACAGCAAGCCGAGCGACCAGCCATCGGTGATGATGTGGTGCTGGACGCAGGCGAAGACGCTGGCCGCTCCCGGCGGCCGGTCCGGGCTCGCCCCGGTGGCTGTCGCGCCGGCACCTTGGCGCCCCCCGAGCGCCGCGAGGGCGGCGGGGTGGTCCTCGCCGTCGTTCGCGAGGCGCAGCAACGCCCAGCGCACCAGCGGTCCGTGCGCGAGGTCGAACGGGCGCGAGGCGAGGTCCGCCAGCTGGCGGTCGAGCTCCGGTTGCCGGCCGGGCAGCGGCAACCGCCGCAGGTCGACCTGCGGCAGCGTCACCATCGCCGGCGCGGTGCCCGCCGGCCGCGGCGGCGGGAGAGCGATCTCCTGCCAGGGGCGGCCGTGGCGCGCCGGAAAGCGGGTGCGCAGCACTTCGTGCCGCCGGGTGACCGTGGCGATCGCGGCGCCGAGCGCCGCCGGCGCGAGGTCGCCGTGCAGCGACACCGCCAGCGCCAGGTTGTAGGCCGGATTGCCCGGCTGCAGCTGATCGAGGAACCACAGCCGCTCCTGCGCGAAAGACAGCGGCGGCTCGGCGCCGCGAGGACGGGGGCGCGGCGGCGCCGTGTCCTGGCCACCGCGTTCGCGGCGGGCGGCTGCCACCGCCCGGGCCAGCGCCGCGATGGTCGGGGCCGCGAAGAGCCGCCGCAGCGGCAGCTCGACCCCGAAGGCGACGCGCAGCCGCGACGCCACGCGGGTGGCGAGGAGCGAATGCCCGCCCAGCGCGAAGAAGTCGTCGTCGATGCCGATGCCCTCGCGGCCCAAGACCTCGGTCCAGATGGCGGCCAGCAGGTCCTCTTCCGGAGTGCGGGGCGCCCGCACCGGCTGGCCGCCGCCGCCGCCCGCCGCCCCGGCGCCAAAGTCGGGATCGGGCAAGGCGGCGCGGTCGATCTTGCCGTTGGGCGTGAGCGGCAGCGCCGCAAGGGCGACGAACGCCTGCGGCACCAGGACCTCGGGCAGGCGCCCGCGCAGCCAGGCACGCAGCGCCTGAGGCGGCGGCAGCGGCGCCGCGCCGGGCCCGCCATGCGCCACCAGATAGGCGGCGAGGCGCTTGCCGCCGGCGGCTCCCGGCTCCGCGACCGCCGTGACCACCGCCGCGGCCACCGCCGGATGGCCGGTGAGCGCCGCCTCCACCTCGCCCGGCTCGACGCGGAAGCCGCGCACCTTGACCTGGCGGTCGCAGCGTCCCAGGAAGTCCAGACGGCCGTCGGCAAGGAAGCGGACGCGGTCGCCGGTGTGGTAGACGCGCGCTCCCGGGACGGCTGCGAACGGATGCGGCCGGAAGCTCTCGGCGGTCGAGTCGGGCCGCCGGTAGTAGCCGCGCGCCAGGCCGTCGCCGCCGGTCACCAGCTCGCCGGCGACGCCGATCGGCGCCAGCGCCGCGGGCGGCGCGGCGGCCGAGCCGCCGCAGAGCACGAAGGCGTCGGTGTTGCCGATCGGGCGCCCGATCGGCACGCCGCCGCCGAGCGGCAGCGCCGCACCGCCGGCGCCGGCCGGCAGCGGCCCGCAGCAGGTGAACGTGGTGTTCTCGGTCGGCCCGTAGCCGTTGACCAGGCGGGTGGCCGGGAGCGCCGCGAGGAGCCGCCGGGCGTGGGCGGGCGAGAGCGCGTCGCCGCCGGCGAGGAGCTGGCGCACCGGCCGCAGGCCGTCGAGCTGCTCGTCGACCATCTGGTGGAACAGGCCCGCGGTGAGCCAGAGCGTGGTCACCCCGTGGCGCGCGATCGCCGCCGCGAGCTCGGCCAGGGCGGGCGTCTCCGGCGGCATCAGCGCCAGCCGGCCGCCGTTGGCGAGCGGACCCCAGATCTCGAACGTCGAAGCGTCGAACGACACCGGCGCCAGCGCCAGGAAGACCTCGTCGGGCGCGAAGCGGGCGCAGCCGCTGCCGCGGACCAGGCGCACCGCCGCGCGGTGGGTGACCGCCACCCCCTTGGGGCGGCCGGTCGAGCCCGAGGTATGGATGACGTAGGCGAGGTTGTCGGCGGTGGCGCCGGGC
>DASZHY010000043.1:0-19057 GCA_035949675.1 Thermoanaerobaculia bacterium | reverse complement strand
TCGGCCATGATGCCGGCGAAGTAGCGGTCGCCCACCGTCCAGGCCGGCGCGGCGTTGCCGAAGAACGCCAGGTCGGCCTGGGTGTAGTAGCCGACCGCGAACGGATCGTTGGCCTGCCCGGGGTTCGCCGGGCTGCCGTTCGAGCCCGAGAGCTGCCAGCCGTCGCAGGCGCCGCCGGCGTATTGCACCCGCCCGTCGGCATACGAATGGCCCGGATCGAGGAAGGCGCAGCCCTGGAAGTCCGGGGCCAGCTCGTGGGTGGGGTGCGCGGCGCCGGCGCTGTCGGCATACGAGAGCCCGGCCTGCTTGCCGTCGGCACCCGGCAGCCAGCCCAGGAAGTGATCGAAGGAGCGGTTCTCCATCATCACCAGCACGATGTGGTCGATGCCGGAAGCGGCCGGCGGCGGCAGCGGCGGCGGTCCCGGCTGGAAATAGCCGCTGACGTCGAGGACGAAATCGGTCTGCCCCATGAAGGCGTCGGCCTGGACGGAGATGCTGCCGGCGGGCGATCCCAGGAGCGACAGCACCGCGTTGTTGGACCGGACCTCGCCGGCGCGGAAGTTCAGGTTCGAGGTGCCCGAGGCCGGCGTGCCGGCGGGGACCACGCTCAGAAAGCCGGCTGCGGTGGGCGAGACCACGGTCAGGTTGGCAGCGACCGCCGACGCTCCGGCCGGCACGCCGCAGCGGCCGGCCAGCGAGAACTGGCGCGCTCCCGAGCCCGAGAGGGCCGGCGCGCCGTAAGGCCCGGGCGGATCGCGGGTATCTGCCACGCGGCATGGCTGCAGGGTGAAGAAGTTGGAGCTCCCGCCCATGGGCGGCGCCACGGTCACCGCCGCGGCGCCGTCGATCGTCGCCTTGGCCAGATCGGCGGCGGCGATCGACTGGCTGCCGCCGGTATTCAGCGCCGAGCCGGTGAACGAGTGGACGCCGTCGTCGCCGCCGTTGCCGGTGAAAGTGTGGTCCGCCGGCAGGATCGCCGCGCCGTCGCTGCTGGTGAAATGAACGGTCCCGGAGTAGTTGGTGGCGCGGTGGCCGGCGTCGTCCAGGGCCGCGACGTTGATGGTGAAGGCAGCACCGGCGGACACCTCCGCCGGCGCCGAGACCAGAAGCCGGGTGGCGACGGTGAACAGGTCGGCCATCGCGGCGGCGGTGCCGGCGTTGTTGAGGTGCTCGGCGATCCCAAAAGAGTCCTCGATGGTGCGCAGCAACGAGGCATGGTCGTAGGGCGTGGTGACCACGCCGCCGGCGGGCACCGCCGCCGAGAGCGCCAGCAAGCCCACCCGGCCCCCGGCGCCCGGCCCGCCGCCGGGCCCGCCGGTGCAGCACCCCGAGGTGTCGGTCGTGCTCGCCTCGTCGAAGGTGATCAGGAGCAGGCCGTTGTGGGACAGCAAATAGGTGAGCAGCGCCGGCACGTTTTGCGACAGCCAGAGGTCGGCGCGGGCCAGGCCGCCGGCCGAGCCGTCGGCGCACGGGTTGTCGTGGCCGTCATGGCAGGTGTCGGGGGTGATGAAGGAAAAGGCCGGCAGGGTGTCGTTGGCGAGGTCGACCGCGAGCCAGGCGTAGGGTTCGACGTGGGCCTGGCAGCGGCTGTCGTTGCCGACGACGTCGGCGAAGTAGAGGAACGGGTTGTGACGGTCGGCATAGTTGTAGGCCGGCGCCGCGGTGCTGTTTCCCTGGTAGGGGTCCTGCGGGGGAGCGGTCGGGCTGTAGCTGGCGTGGAAGCACGGGTTGGGCATGGCGTCCATGTAGCCCTTCCAGGTGAGTCCCGCGTCCTCGATCTGATCCGCGAGGTTGCGCCCGCCGGCCATGAGCGATTGGCCCTGCACGCAGTCGTAGAGGTTGAGCGCCTCGCAGTCGGCGGCGGTGGCGGGCTGCACCGGCTGCCCGCTCACCATCGCGATGTAGTTGTCGAGGCTCTGATGACCGGTCGCGTAATAGTGGTCGGCGAGGACCCCCTGGGCGCGCAAGCTATTGAGATAGGTCGCTACGCTGCCAGTTCCCCAGGTGGTCGCGAAGCTCTCGTTCTCGAGCACCAGCAGGACGACGTGCGAGAAGCGCGGCACGCCCTCGAGACCGCCGCCGCCGGCGAAGGCGGGCCGGCTGCCGAACACCTCGAGCGTGGCGAGCGCGGTGAGCGCGGCGAGCAGGACGAGAGCGGCGAGCGGGCGCCGCGCCAAGCGTCGAGAGGGGGCGATCCGTGGCGGCATCGAGAGGCTCGATTTTGCAAGCGGTGCGCCAGTCAGAGCAGCCGCGGGCCTCGCTGGCGTGGCAACTTCGCGACGATTGCATGGCAAGCGCACATGGCAGGCGTGCATGGCAGGTGCTCAGCCGTCCACCGGTCGGCCGCGGCTTTCCCGCCACACGGCGTAGCTCATCCACAGGTTGGCGGCGGCAGTCGTGAGGGCGAAGACCGGCAGCGGCGCGCCGCCCGGCCAGAGCGCGGCGACCCCGCCCAGCTGGTAGAGCAACCCGTAGGTGCGAAACGCCGGGAAGGCAATGCCGCCGAGCAGGTAGAAGGAGTGGCCGAGCAGCAGCAGCCACAAGCCCGGCAGGGCCCAGGGCAGGTCCTGCCACAGCAGCAGCGCCGACAGCGCCAGTGCCACCAGCGACAGGTTGCCCTGGGTGCGCAAGGCCCAGGTGGCCAGGGGAGACCGGCCGGACGGCGCCGGATCGGCCTCGGCGGCGGTCAGATCCGCGGCGCCGCCGCCAGACCCGGCGGCGCCTGAGGCAGCGCGCCGGGTGGCGGCGCGGATGGCCGCCAGCTCGACGGCGCCGCCGAGCAGGATCGCCGTGGACCAGGTGAGCAGGGTGCCCGCCGGCCCGAAACCGGCAAGCACGGCCGGCGTGGCGAGCGCCGCGGCCGGCAGCAGCAGTGCCCAGGCCAGCCACGACCAGAACGACCGGAGATACGGGCCGCCGGCGGCCCTGAACAGCTCCTGGACGGTCTCGAGGTCGGCGGCCGCGGCGCGCCGCTCGGCGAACAGCGGCTCGTATTCGGAGGACAGGGGGAGCCCTACCGCAGCGCCAGGCGCAGCTGGGCGCGGGCGCTGGCCAGGGCGCGCTGGCGGGCCTTGTACTCGCCGTCGGTCACGCCCTTCATCGCCTGGGCGTCGGCGAGCGCGCGCTCGGCCGCGGCGCGGTCGAGCTGGTCCAGCTCCTTGGCCACCTCGGTCAAGATGGTCAGGCGGTTCTCGACCATCTGGGCGAAGCCGCCGGCCACGAACAGCGCGTGCTTGCCGGCGGGCGTGTCGAGCCGCAGCAGCCCTGCCCCCAGGCGGTAGAGCATCGGCGCGCGGTTGTGGAGGATGCCCAGCTCGCCGTCGTGGGCGGGCACGGCGGCAAAGATGGCGTCGCTCTCGAGCACCGCCCGCTCCGGAGTGATGACGCTGACGTGAAAGGTGTTCGCCATGACCGCCTACTGCCCCAGCTTCTCCGCTTTCGCCGCCGCCTCTTCGATCGCGCCGACGTACATGAACGCCTGGTCCGGCAGCTGGTCCCACTTGCCGTCGCACAGCTCCTCGAACGACCGGATGGTGTCGTCACGCGAGGTGTAGTTGCCCTGAAAGCCGGTGAACTGCTCGGCGACGTAGAACGGCTGCGACAGGAAGCGCTCGATCTTGCGCGCCCGGCGCACGATGACCTTGTCGTCCTCGGACAGCTCCTCGATGCCCAGGATGGCGATGATGTCCTGCAGGTCCTTGTACCGCTGCAGGATCTGCTGCACCCGGCGCGCCACCGCATAGTGCCGCTCGCCGATGTACTCGGGAGCGATGATGCGGCTGCTCGAGGCGAGCGGATCGACCGCCGGATAGATGCCCTTCTCGGAGATGCTGCGCTCGAGGTTGACCGTGCTGTCGAGATGGGTGAAGGCGGTGGCCGGCGCCGGATCGGTGTAGTCGTCGGCCGGCACGTAGATCGCCTGGATGCTGGTCACCGCGCCGCGGTTGGTGGAGGTGATGCGCTCCTGCAGCTCGCCCATCTCGGTGCCCAGGGTGGGCTGGTAGCCGACTGCCGACGGCATGCGGCCGAGCAGCGCCGACACCTCGGAGCCCGCCTGCGAGAAGCGGAAGATGTTGTCGATGAACAGCAGCGTATCGGCGCCGGTCTGGTCGCGGAAGTACTCGCCCATGGTCAGCGCCGACAGCGCCACGCGCAGCCGCGCTCCCGGCGGCTCGTTCATCTGGCCGAACACCATCACCGTCTGGTCGATGACGCGCTTGCCGGTGTCGCCGATCTTGGCCTCCTGCATCTCGAGCCAGAGGTCGTTGCCCTCGCGGGTGCGCTCGCCGACGCCGGCAAAGCAGGAGTAGCCGCTGTGGAAGCGCGCCAGGCGCGCGATCAGCTCCTGGATGATGACCGTCTTGCCGACGCCGGCGCCGCCGAACAGGCCCGCCTTGCCGCCGCGCACCAGGGGGCACAGCAGGTCGATGACCTTGATGCCGGTCTCGAACAGCTCGGTCTTCGACGACAGGTCCTTGAGATCCGGCGGCTCGTGGTGGATGGGCCGGCGCTCCTTGGCCGCGACCGGCCCCAGGCCGTCGATCGGCTCGCCGACCAGGTTGAACACGCGGCCGAGCGTCTCCTCGCCCACTGGCACGGTCACCGGCGAGCCGGTGTCGACGATGTCGGCGCCGCGCGTCAGGCCGTCGGTCGAGCCCAGGGCCACGGCGCGCACCCGCCCGCCGCCCAGGTGCTGCGCCACCTCGCACCACAGGGTGTCGACGTGCTCCTCGCCTTGGATCGTGCGTTCGATCTCGACGCGCAGGGCGTTGTAGATCCGCGGCAGCTGGTCCTCGGAGAAGTGGGCGTCGAGAGTGGAGCCGATGACCTGCGTCACTTTACCGACATTGGCCGATTTCGTTTCGGCGGTGTGGCGATCTTTGGATTTTTCCATCGCGTTTTCTTCCGATCTGATTCGTAGTGTTCGCAGTCGGGGGCGGTCTTCAGGACAGTGCGTTGGAACCGCCGACGATGTCGAGCAGCTCCATGGTGATCTGGGTCTGGCGGGCACGGTTGTACTGGCGCGACAGGGCCTTGATCATGTCGCCGGCGGCGTCGGTCGCCGCCTTCATGGCGACCATGCGGGCCACCTGCTCGGAAACCAGCGCGTCGTTGAACGCCTGGAACAGCCGCGCCCGGATGATCGCCGGCAGCAGCTCGTCGAGCAGCTCCCGCGGGCTGGGAGAGAGCTCGTAATCGACGGTGCGCGGGCGAGCCGCGGCCGCCGCGTCAGGCGCGCCAGCATCGCCGGCGCCGGCGCCGGCGGCGGGGGCGGGGGCGGCACCGCCGGCCGCCGGGGCGGCGCCGGGCGCCGGAGCGGCACCGTCCGCCGGGGCGGTCAACGGCAGCAACCGCAGTACCTCGGGCCGCTGCTGCCCGGCAGAGACGAAGCGCATGTAGGCGACGTAGGCCGAGGCGATCTCGCCCTCGAGGAACGCGTCGATCAGGGCGTTGGCGATCGGCTCCACCTGCTCGAACTTCGGCCGCTCGCCGAAGGTCGGGATCTGCTCGGCCATCGGCCGGCGCAGAAAGCGGAAGTAGGCGATGCCCTTCTTGCCGATCATGTGCACCCGGGTCTCGATGCCGCCGGCGGCCTGCGCGTCGAGATGGGTCACGGCGGCGCGCAGCACGTGGGCGTTGTAGCCGCCGGCCAGGCCGCGGGCGCTGGTGAGCACCACCAGCGCCGAGCGCTTGACCTCGTCGTGGGTGGCGAGGAGAGGGTGGTCGACGTCGCCGGCCGCCCGCGACAGGTCGGCCACCAGCTCGGCGAGCTTCTGGGTGTAAGGCTTGGTCGCCATCGCCCGATTGAAGGCAGCCTGGAACCGGGCTGTGGCGATCAGCTGCATGGTGCGCGTGATCTTGCGGATGTTGCGCACCGACTTGCGCCGCCGCACCAGCTCTCGTCTATTCGCCATCCGTCCGTCCTTGGATCGGGCCGCCGTCCGTGTCCTTGCTCTCGAACCGCATCACTTGAACTGCGTCTTGAAGTCGCGGACCACCTGCTTGAGCTGTTCCGCCAGCTCGTTGGACAGCTCGCCGGTCCTGGCGATCTCGTCGAGGATGCCGGCGTGCTGGTCGCGGCAGTGGCGCAGCAGCGCCGCCTCGAAGCGCGAGACGTCCTTGACCGCCACGTCGTCGAGCAGGCCCTGGGTGCCGGCGAAGATGCTGACCACCTGCTCGGCCAGCGGGAAGGGCTCGAACTGCGGCTGCTTGAGCAGCTCGACCATGCGCTGGCCGCGGTCGAGCTGGCGCTGGGTCGCGGCGTCGAGCTCGGTGCCGAGTTGCGCGAAGGCCTCGAGGTCGCGGAAGGCCGCGAGGTCGAGGCGCAGCGAGCCCGCGACGCGCTTCATCGCCTTGCGCTGCGCGTTGCCGCCGACCCGCGACACGCTGATGCCGACGTTGATCGCCGGCCGCACGCCGGCGAAGAACAGGTCCGGCTCGAGGTAGATCTGACCGTCGGTGATCGAGATGACGTTGGTCGGGATGTAGGCCGACACCTCGCCTTCGAGGGTCTCGATCACCGGCAGGGCGGTCA
The DNA here is from genome assembly GCA_035949675.1 of Thermoanaerobaculia bacterium. Lineage (GTDB taxonomy): Bacteria > Acidobacteriota > Thermoanaerobaculia > Multivoradales > UBA5704 > JASLEW01. The sequence goes on along the minus strand of DASZHY010000043.1, from coordinate 12,522 downwards.
TCGACCCGCCGCTGTCCGAGAAGCGGTGCACCCGGTAGCGGTCGCGGTCGTGCAGCGTGGCGAGCCAGGCTTCCGCCTTCTTCTTGCCGTGCGGCCGGTGGTAGATGCCCCGCGAATCGTCGGGACGGACCTCGAGCGGCGCCTCGAGCCCCTGCGGGTGGACCTTGGCGGCGGAGCGGTCGCGGCTCTCCTCCGGCGTGTCCTTGGGCACCACCGCGAACTCCTCGCGCAGCTTGACGCTGCGCTCGAGCAGCCGCGAGTGCAGGTAGAAGACGTCGCCCGGGTAGGCCTCGCGCCCCGGCGGGCGGCGCAGCAGCAGCGACAGCTGGCGGTAGGACTGCGCCTGCTTCGACAGGTCGTCGTAGATCACCAGCGTCGCCCGGCCCTCCTGATACATGAAGTACTCGGCCATCGCCGCCCCGGCGTAGGGCGCGATGTACTGCAGCGGCGAGGGGTCGGCCGCCGACGCCACCACGACGATGGTGTAGTCCATGGCGCCCAGCTCGCGCAGCCTCTCGATCAAGCCGGCGACCGTCGATTCCTTCTGGCCGACCGCGACGTAGACGCAGATGACGTCGCCGCCCTTCTGGTTGACGATGGTGTCGACGGCCACCGCGGTCTTGCCGGTCTTGCGGTCGCCGATGATCAGCTCGCGCTGGCCGCGGCCGATCGGGATCATGCTGTCGATCGCCTTGATGCCGGTCTGCAGCGGCTCGTTGACCGGCTGGCGCTCGGCAATGCCGGGGGCATGCCACTCGAGCGGGCGGCGGGCCTCGGCGTCGATCTCGCCCTTGCCGTCGAGCGGGCGGCCGACGGGATCGACCACCCGGCCGATCAACGCGTCGCCGCACGGCACCGACAGCAGCTCGCCGGTGCGCCGCACCTCCATGCCCTCGTGGATGTCCAGGTAGTCGCCGAGGATCACCACGCCCACCGAGCTCTCCTCGAGGTTGAAGACCTGCCCGGCGGCGCCGTTTTCGAACTCCAGGCGCTCGCCCGCCATGGCCGAGGTTACGCCATAGACCCGCGCGATGCCGTCGCCGACCTCGAGCACCCTCCCCACCTCGGAAAGGTCCACCTTGCTGCGGTACTGCCGGATCTCTTCGGTGATCACCGAGGTGATCTCGTCGACCTTGAATCTCATGCCCGCTCCTCGCTCGTCTCGCGTGTCTTTTACAACAGCCTGCCGACGACCTAACCGGACCCCTCCTGGCCTACTCAAAGCGTCTACTGGATCTCCCCCCGCAACCCCTCGATCCCCTTCCCACCCCTCCGGGGGGGAAGGGGACGCCCCCTCCCCTTCGCTTCGACCACCAATTTCGTCTTACCCCCCGGTCTTCGCGTCCTCGACCAGCCGCGTGCCGCGGTGGAGCTCCAGCGCGGCGCGCTGCGCCAGGTGCATCGCCACGTCGCGCAGCCTCGACGACAGGCTGCTGTCGCTCTTCTCGCCTGCTACCTCGACCACCAGGCCGCCGAGGATCGACGGGTCCACGCGCTCGATCAGCTCCGGCTGTTTGCCGGTGAGCTTGGCGAGCGCCGCGGCCAGGCTGGTGCGCTGTGCCTGGCTGAGCGGCACGGCGCTCGTCACCCGTGCATCCACCAGGCCCCGCAGCTCGCGGTACTCGCCGCGGAACGCCTCGACGATCGCCGGCAGCAGCCCCAGGCGGCCCTTGCGGTTGATCACCTCGAGCGCGTCGACCAGCAGATCGCTGGCGCGCCGCCGGAAGACCTTCTCCAGCACCTCGGCGCGCGCCTCGCCGCTCACCAGGGGGCTCGCCAGGAAGGCAGCCAGCTCGGGGTCGCCGGCGACGGCTTCGCCGAGCGCCTGAAGCTCCGCGAGCAGCTCGTCTTCCTGCCCCTGGGCGGCCGCCAGGTCCAGCATCGCCCTGGCGTAGACCCGCGCCACCCCTGCCTCCCGGCTGTAATCGTTCGCCATTTACCGCCCGCGTTGGTTAGCGCTGTTCGCGCTGTTCGCAATGTTCGCGACGTTGGGCGACGTCAGTTCCGTCGCGCCGCGATCTCGTCGATCGCCTCGGCGATCAACCGCTGATGGTCCTTGGGATCGAGCTCGCGGCCGATGATGCGCGCGGCGAGCTCGGTGGCGAGATGCGCCGACAGCGTGTACAGCTGCCGGGTCGCCTCCGCCGTGGCGGCGTCGATCTCGCGCCGCGCGCGCTCGATCATCTTGTCGCTCTCCTGCTTGGCCTGCTCCTCGATCTTGCGCTTGACCGCCTCGGCGTCCCGGCGCCCCTCCTCGATGATGGCGGTGGCCTCGCCTCGCGCGGCGGCGAGCTTCTCCTGGTACTCGCTCAGGCGGGCTTCCGCCGCCTCCCGGTCCCGCCGCGCCGTCTGCAGCGACTCGCGGATGTACGCCTCCCGCGCCTGCAGGCCGGCGAGCAACGGACCCCAGGCGTACTTGCCGAGCACCAGCAGCACCAGCAGGAAGATGACGACCGTCCACACCGCATTGCCGATGTCGCCGGCAAAGACGTTGTTGGCGGCCTCCGGGGTCGCGGCCGGGGCGGCGGCGGCGAGCGCCGCAGAGGGCGCCGCAAGGGCCGCGAGCAGCACGGCCGCCAGGGCGTACGCGATCGCCAGCGTTCGCCGGAGGGACACTATTTCGAGACCAGGAAATCGATGACCAGACCGAACAGCGCCACGCCTTCGATCAGCGCCGCGGTGATGATCATGGCGTTGTTGATCGGACCCACGGCTTCCGGCTGCCGCGCGATCGACTCGGTGGCGCTGCCGCCGATGCGGCCGATCCCGATGCCGGCGCCGATGGCGACGAAGCCGACGCCCAGGCCGGCGCCGAGCTTGCGGGCGCCATCGGTGGTGAGGCCGGTGCCGTGCTCGGCGGCGGCGGCTCCCGGTTGATCGCCGGCCTGGGCGTGCGCCGGCGTGACGGCGGCGAACATCAGGAGGAAACCGCCCACGATCGACATCAGCGCGAACTTGGCAGCTCTCTTACTCTTCATCGGAAAAGATCCTTTCGTCGGTTAGGCGAAGAATGAACGAACTCAGCTCGCCGCTGCCGCCTCGCCGTGCTCCGGGGCGTGCTCGTCGTGCTCGTAGAGCACGGCCTGGCCGATGAACAGCGACGTCAGAAAGGCGAAGATGAACGCTTGCAGCAGCGCCACCAGGATCTCGAGCAGGGTGATGCCGACCGCGCCGACGATCACCGGCACCGCCACCAGCAGTCCGATGCCGGCGCCCATCGCGCTTCCCGCCCCGAGGATGAAGCTGACGAGCACGGCCAGCATGATGTGCCCCGCGAGCATGTTGGCGAACAGACGGATGGCCAGCGCGAACGCCTTGGCGAACTGACCCAGGATCTCGATCGGCACCAGCAGCGGCGCCAGCCACAACGGGCCGGGGCAGAAGTGCGCGAAGTAGTGCCAGCCCGCCAGCCGTACGCCGTTGCCCACGAACATCACGAAGGTGAGCGCCGCCAGCGAGCCGGTGACCCAGATGTTGCCGGTGGCCGTGCCGCCCAGGTTCAGCCCGACCAGCGGCGAAACCGTCGCCAGCGGGATCAGGCCGAGCAGGTTGTTGAGCAGGACGAAGAAGAACAGGGTCCAGACGTACTTGACGAAGCGGTCCGTATGTTCGTGCAGGGTGGGCTCGACGACCTCGCTGCGCAGGTACTGGCAGATCGCCTCGAGGAAGTTTGCGGGTCCGGCCGGCACCAGGCTGTCCACCTCGTCGTGCGCGGGGAGGGCGCGGCGCTTCCTGACGAACAGGGGGAGCAGCAGCATCAGCAAGACGCCGGTCGTGATCATCATCACGATGTGGTTGCTGAGCAGGGTGATCTGGTGCTCCGGGGTGAGGAACCCGAGATCCGCGGGCCGCGTCACCAGCGGGTGCTGGACGACGTGCTCGAGGGGGTTGCCGCCCGGGTCAGTAGCCATTTCCTGTACGCTCTCCTGTCTTTCGCCGGCTGCGCTCGCGCGCCTTTCGCCGGTCGCGCTCGCGCGTCCTTTGCCGGTCGCGCTCGCGCGCTCGGGGTCGTCTTTCTCCGGTAACGCTCGCGCGCTACCGGTCTCCGGGGCCTCCGGAGTCGCGGGTCATCGGTCGGCTGCCTGCCGCCGGCCGCCGCTGGGGGCCTGCCGCCGCTCGCATCGCGTAGCGGCTGTCGACCACCAGCTGCGCCAGGTAGCTGATCGCCGTCCAGATCGCGAGCGGGCGGGTGGCGAACCTGCCGGTCGCCGCCGCCGCCAGGCCCAGCGTCAGCACCGTCAGGAGGCGCGCCGCCATCGCCAGCAAGGCAGCCTGTGGGCGGCTTGCCGCGTCCGGGCCGGACAGGGCGATCGGCACTCCGCCTACCGCCGAGGCCGCCACCGCCACCAGACATCCAACCACCAGCGCCGGAACCGCGGCGGCACCACTCAGGTACAGGGTGGGCAGATAACCGGCGGCGCCAACCGCGACCGCCACCATGGCGGCCGTGGCCAGGAAGCGCGCATACCCTGAACCGGCTCGCGGCTCAGCTCGCGGGGTCATCGCCCCCCGGGCGAGTCCTCTTGGACAGTCGCGACGTGGCGCGGAACAAGTTGTAGAACCCGCCGATCAGGCCCAGAAAAAAGCAAATCAGCGTGCCCCACGGCCCGCTGTGGTAGTGCCGATCAATCCAGAGGCCGACCAGTACGAAGCCCGCGACCGCGCAGGCCAGCTCGAAGCCAAGGCCGTAGGCGCTGGTTGCGTCTGCGTCGTTTCCAGGGTGCGTCCGCTTGCCAGGCATCGGGCTCGGACTCGCCTTCCAATTCTCGCGCCCGCCCCACCCCCCCCCGGCCTCGCGGCGCGGAGTCTAGCAACTTCGCCGGGGCCGTTCAAGGGTGCTGCGGGGGCTGGCGGCCTAGCGGTTGCGGGGAGCGGCCGGCCGCAGGACCACGTCCGAGATGATCGGCAGCAACGAGACGCCGGGCAGGTCGTGAGGCACCGAGATGCCCTGCACCAGGATGTGGCGCTGGCGATCGACGACCTGCTGCAGGGTGGTCGTCGACAGGATGCGCTCGACGGCCGCCTTCACTTCGAGGAACACCTCGCGGATCGCGCAATGTTCGGAGCCGATCTCGATGTGGCAGGGCAGGGCGAGGATCTGGTCCACCGAGGTGATCTGGCCCTCGAGCGTCATCAGGATGTGCCGGATCGTGATCTCCGACGCGGGGCGCCCGAGCACATGGCCGCCCTGGGGCCCGCGGTTGGAGTGGATGAGGCCATCCTTCGACAGCAGCGCCAGGATCTGGCGCAGGTAGGGCTCGGGAATCGCCTGGTGGCGGGCGATCTCGTGGCTGGTCACCGGCGAGCTGTCGCCGTGCATGCCAATGTGCAACATCGCACGCAGGCCATACTCGCCCTTGGTTGAGATCTTCATCGGATTATCGATTTTACCACAATCGGGACCGGGCCGGGCCGGTCACCGAGTGGCGCCACGACCGCCACGACCGCCGCGCGCGGTGCCGGCGGCTACCAGCGAAGGCAGCGGCGACAGGTCGTGAAGGCCCGAGGGCGACGGGGCCCGCCGCGATTTTCCGGCCGGGCCAGCCGGGCCGGCCACGCTGGCCGGCCCGCCGCCGCTGCCGCGCACCAGCAGGAGCGCGCGCATGCCCGCGGCGATGGCGCCCTCGAGGTCCTCGAGGCGGCTGTCGCCGACGTGCAGGGAGGCGCGGGGCTCCACCCCCAGCTCGCGCAGCGCGCGGCGGTAGATCCGGGGGTCGGGTTTCTCGACTCCCACGGCCGAGGAGTACACCAGCACGTCGAAGCGCCTGGCCAGATCGAGCTGCCGCAGCAGCTCGGGCAGCCGCGTGTCCCAGTTGCTGATCACTCCCAGCCGCAGGCCGCGGGCCCGCAGTGCGTCCAGCACCTCGGGCACCTCGGGGTAGACCTCCCAGGCCCCGCTGCTGCCGAAGCGATGGAACAGCTCGGCGGCGGCAAAGCGCGACGGCGGCGGCGCGTCCAGGTGCTCGCAGAAACGGCACAGGAACCGCTGCCACCAGCCGCGCGCCCCCTCGGGATGGGCGGTGAAGCGGTCGCGCGACGGGTCGGCGGAGCAGGCCATCTCCCGCCACACCAGGCCGATCAGCCGCAGCGCCTCGGCAGGAGCCACCACGACCCCGTGGCGGCCCAGCACCTCGGAGTAGATCTCCCCGAGGCGAGGGCAGTGGACCAGGGTGTGAGTAACGTCGAAGGTGACTGCCTCGATCATGCCACCCCCAGGATACTCCCACCGCGTTAAATCGGCGGCAGCGACCGCCAGGGGAACAGCACCGCCGCTCCCACCAGCAGGAGGTGCAGCGCCCCGTGGAGCAGGAAGCCGGCGAACAGCAGCCCCATCCAGCCGGAGAACAGCAGCAGGGCGGCCGCGGCGCGGGCGAACGCCGAGACGCGCATCGTTATGGCGCCTGCTTCCAGGTCTCGACCGGGCTGGCGAGCACGCCGGCGCCCAGGACCTCGACCTCGATCAGGTCGCCGCCTGCAAGCTGGCCCACCCCTCCCGGCGTCCCGGTCAACAGCAGGTCTCCGGGCTCGAGGGTCATCATCCGGGAGACGTAGACGAGCAGGTCCACGATCCCGAACACCATGTCGTGGGTGCTGCCGCGCTGGCGCTCGACGCCGTTGAGGCGGGTGACCACCGTCAGGTCGTCGAGCTCTGCGCCGACGAGGATCGCAGGGCCCAGGGGGCAGAAGGTGTCGAAAGACTTGGCGCGCGCCCAGGTGGCGTCACTGCGCTGCAGGTCGCGGGCGGTGACGTCGCAGGCGCCGGTGACTCCCAGCACCGCGCGCTCTGCCTGCTCGGCGGTGGCCCGGCGCAGGCGCTCGCGCACCACGACCGCGATCTCGCCCTCGTACTCCACCCGCTGGCTCGCGAGCGGCAGCACCACCGGCGAGCGCGGTCCGATCACCGACGACGGGGCCTTGAGGAACAGCACCGGCTCGCTCGGCACCGGGTTGTCCATCTCCCGCGCGTGCTCGACGTAGTTGCGTCCGATGCCGACGATCTTGCCGGGCAGGACGGGGGTCAGCAGCGACGCCTGCGCGCGCGTCACCGGCCGCCCCAGCTCCCACGCTGCCACCGGCTCGGCCAGCGGGTCGGCATGGAGCACCCGCAGCTCGCCATCCGGCCCGTCGCTCACCGCATAGAACCCTTCCGGGCCAATCCTGTACAAGAGCATGAGTCATTCTAGCCCTAACGCCCGCGGCGACCCGGCCCCTCCCCTTAGCTTCGGCAGACGCCATGACGGCTCATCGCTCACGGCTGCGCAGGATCAGCAGCCACAGGAAGAAGGGGCCGCCGAGTAGCGCGGTGAGCACTCCTACCGGGAGCTCAGCGGGCGCCATCACCAGGCGCGCCGCGACGTCGCAGGCGGTCAGGAAGGCGCCGCCCCCCAGCAGGCAGGCAGGCGCGAGGAAGAGATGGTCGTGGCCCACCCAGCGGCGCACGACGTGGGGCACGATGAGGCCGACGAACCCGATCGGGCCGGCGACGGCGACCAGGGCGCCGATCATCAGCGAGGTCGCGAGCAGCACCTGCAACCGCAGGCGGCCGACGTCGACGCCGCGGCTGGCGGCGAGCTCCTCGCCGGTGAGCAGCAGGTTCAGGTCCCAGCGCAGGGCGAGCAGCACGGCGCTGCCGCCCAGCACCCAGGGCAGCAGCCACAGCACCTCGCGGTAACCCACCACCGCCAGACCGCCCATCATCCAGCGCACCATGCGGAAGGTCTGCGTCGAGTCCGCCAGGAACTGCAGGAAGAGGATGGTGGCCGAGCATGAAAACGACACGGCCACGCCGGCCAGCAGCAGCGTCTGGGTGGCGACGCCCTGCCGGCGCAGCGCCAGGCCGACGACCAGGGCGGTGGCGCCGAGCGCGCCGGCGAAGCTGGCGAGCGCCACCGCCGGCAGGCCGAGCGGCGAAGCGGCGGTCTCGAAACGCAGCGCCGCCACCGCCCCGAGCGCCGCGCCGCTCGCCACTCCCAGCGTGTAGGGCTCGGCCAGGGAGTTGCGGAACAGCGTCTGGAAGCCGAGGCCCGAGAGGGCGAGGCCGCCGCCGGCCAGGAGCGACAGCAGGACCCGCGGCAGCCGCAGCTGCCAGAAGATGGCGGCCGCGGTCGGCTCGCCATGCAGCGCCGCGGCCAGCGACACCGGCTGGCTGCCCAGCAGCGGCGCCCCGAGCAGCACCGCGGCCCACACCACGCCCAGCAGCGCAAGCGCGGCGCGGGAGCTGCCGCGGCTGGGGTTGGGCCGGCTCATCGGTGGGCGGTCCCGATCAAGAGGCGAGGTCGAGCACGGTCAGCGGCCGCTCGCCGCCGCGCACCACCTGGAAGCGGGCCTGGAACAGCCGCTCGAGCAGCTCCGGTCGCAGGATCTCGGCCGGCGTGCCGATCGCCACCTGGCGGCCGCCGGCCAGCGCCAGCAGCCGGTCGCCGAGCAGCGCCGCCAGGTTGAGATCGTGGCTCGCCAGCACCACTGTGCGCGTCCCGTCGCCCTTGAGACGCAGCAGCAGCGCGGCCAGCTGCTGCTGGTGGCGGGCATCGAGGTGCATGGTCGGCTCGTCGAGCACCAGCAGCCGGGCCTCCTGGGCCAGGGCGGCGGCGATGAAGACCGCCTGGCGCTCGCCGCCCGAGAGCTCGTCGACGGGCCGGCCGCGCAGCTCGAGGATGCCGACCCGCCGCAGGGCGTCTTCAACCGCCGCGAAGTCCGCCGTCCGCGGCGCCAGCTGCAGCGGCGACAGGTGGGGATACCGCCCCAGCAGCACCACCTCCTCGACGGCCAGCGGCACGCGGGCGGGCCGGATCTGCGGCACGTAGGCGATGCGGCGCGCCAGCTCGCGGCGGCTCAGCCTGGCGAACGGCTGGCCGGCGAACGAGAGGGTCCCGCTCGCGGGGCGCAACAGACCGGTCAGCAGGCGCAGCAGCGTGGTCTTGCCGGCGCCGTTGGGCCCCACCACCGCCAGGCATTCGCCGCCGTGCACGTCGAGGTCCAGCGGTCCCAGGATGGCGCGGCCGCCGGCACCGCCAGGAACGCGGTAGGACAGGCCGCGGGCGGCGATCAGCGGCTCCCGCGCGCTCATGGCCGCCGCCCCCTGCCGGCGGCAGCCGGGTCGGCCGCGGCCGTGGCGGCCGCCGCCGCCAGCAGCGCCCGGCGCATCTCGCGGTAGAGCTGCGGCAGCCGCGGTCCCGGCACCAGGACGTGGTCGCCGGCGATGACGAAGATCCGGCCGTCGCGCACCGCCGGCACGGTAGGCAGCCGGCGCCAGTCGCGGACCAGGAGGGCGGCCACCGACGGCGGCGCCGGCTCGCTGCGCAGCTCGAGAATGACCTGGGGGGCGCGCCCCACCACCTCCTCCAGGCCGACCTGCGGATAGCGCGTGGCGGCGTCGGCAAAGGCGTTGACGCCGCCCAGGCGGGCCAGCAGCTCGTCGAGGAAAGTGCCGCGCGCCGCCGCCAGGATGCCGGTGATCCGCCCGGATTGCCGATCGACCGAGAGCATCACCCTGGGCGCGCCAGGCACCGGCCGCGGCGCGAGCTCGGCGCTCCATGCCGCCGCCAGGCGCTCGCCCGCCGGCGCCACGCCGCAGCGCCGGGCGATGGCGACGAACGACCGTGCGATGTCGGCGAGCGTCTCGATGGGGACGATCAGGCTGTCGATGCCCAGCGCTCTCAGCTTGGCCGCCACGTCGTGCTCGCTGGGGAGCAGCAGCGCCAGGTCGGGGCGGAGCGCGACGATCTTCTCCAGATTGGGGTTGAACAGGCCGCCGATCCGTGCCTTGGACGCCGTCGCGGCGGGCCAGGCGCTGAAGTCGTCGACCCCCACCACCCGCTCTCCCAGGCCGAGTGCGAAGAGGGTCTCCGTGAGGCTGGGCGCCAGGGACACGATGCGCCGCGGTGCCGCCGGGGTAGGGGCCGGCGATGCCGCGGCAGGAGCCGCCGCCGCGGGCGCCGGCCGACCCGCCACGATCGGCGAGAGGGCCAGCGCCAGCGCCCACAGGGACCAGCGCCAGAGGGAGCGCGCCGCCCGCGCCCGCGGCTCCTGGATCAGAGGCTTACCGCCACGCCGCCGATCAGTGTCCGCCGCGGGCTCGGGTAGCCGAGCACCTCGGCATAGCTGCGGCCGGCCAGGTTCTCGATCCGCGCGTAGGGTGACAGCCAGGGCAGCGCCCGCCAGCTCGCCGCGACGTCGAGCCGGAAGAAGCCCGGGTTGGTGGTGCGCCCGCCGGTCTCCGGATCGAGGTCGGCGCGCTCCCCGACGTAACGGCCGGTGAGGTTGAAGGTCCAGGACCCCGGCCGCGCCGTGAGCAGCGCGTTGGCGCTCCACCTGGGACGCCGCAGCAGGTCGCGGCCGGTCGTTTGATCCACGGCTTCGAGGCGGGTGCCGTTGAGCTGGACGTAGAAGATCCCCTGGCGGCAACCAGCCAGCGCTTCCACCCCGCGGCTCCTCGCCCTGCCGACGTTGACGTCGCGCGAGGAGAAGTTGTCGAAGACGATCAGGTTGTGCTGGCGGTTGTCGAAGCCGGTCGCCACGAACCGCCAGGGCCCCGCATCCTGCTCGAGACCGACTTCATAGCTGGTGGCGGTCTCCGGGCGCAGGCCGGGGTTGCCGCTGAAGGGGAAGAAGAGCTCCCCGAGGGTCGGGGCGCGAAACGCCTGGCCGTAGCTGGCCCGCAGGCGGGTGCCGCCGCCGATGCGCCAGACGCCGCCGGCGCGCAAGCTGGTCTGGCCGCCGAAGACGTCGTTGTCGTCGCGGCGCACGCCGAGGTCGAGGCGCACCGGCCCGCCGCCGTAGGTGGCCTGCCCGAAGCCCGCCCAGGTGCGCTGGCGGGCACGCTCGAGGTTGGTGCCGAAGACGTCCTGGTTGGTGACCCGAAAGCCCTCGCCCTCGGCGCCGAGCGAGATCTCGAGGTCCTGCGCCTCCCGCCGCAGCAGGTGATACGAGCCCACGGCGCGCCCGGCGAGCGTCTCGGAGCGGGTGTCCGAGGAATAGGCGCCAAACGGGTCGTCCGGGCTGCGGAAGGCGGCGTCGAAACGCGTGTCCTCGAGCTGCGCGCCGACCAGCCAGCGCCCGCCGGTCGCGTCCAGCGGCAGGGCGACCTCCCGCTCCCGCCAGGAGATCCGGGTGTCCGGCGTCGGCACGCCGAACGAGAACGGCACCCCGGTCTTGGCGTCGTTGGCGCGGACCAGCACGCCCAGGCTGCTGCCCGGCTGCACGGCCCAGAGGGCGCGGGCCACGACCTCCTCGCCGTCGAAGAAGTCATTGTTCAAGGTCCCCTCGCTGCGCCGCGCATGACCGGTCAAGTCGAGGTGCACGCCGCCGAGGTTGGTGCCGGCGGCCAGCCCGCCGCGCAGGTAGCCGTGTTCGCCGCCCTCGAGATCGGCGGCGAGCCCGCGGCGGGCGCCGGTCAGCACCTGCACCACTCCGCCGACGGCGTTGCTGCCGTAGAGGGCGCTGAACGGGCCGCGTACGACCTCGACCCGCTCGACGCCCTCGGTCGGCACGAACTGCCAGTTGATGTCGCCGAAGAAGGGATCGTTGAGCGGGATGCCGTTCCACAGCAACAGGGTCTGGTTCGAGTTGGCGCCGCGGGTGAAGACCGAGGTCTGCTGCCCGGGCGCCCCGGCCTGCGCCACGGTCAAGCCGGGCACGCTCCACAGCAGGTCGGCGAGGTCGCGCGCCTGCCGGGCCTCGATCTCCGACGCGTCGATCACCGTCACGGTGGCGGGAGTCTCGTCGCGCGGCTCCGCGTCGAGCGCGGAAGTGACCACGACCGAGTCGGCGAACCGCGGCGTGGCGGCCGGTCCGCCCGGGGCGGCGGCAGGCGATGGGGTGGGAGTCTGTTGCGCTTCCTGGGCCGCGGGGGCGGCAGGAGCTACCTGGGCCGCGGGGGCGGCGGCGGTTGCGGGGATGGGTTGGGCTGGCAGGACCGGCATCGCGCCCCCGAGGATGCCGGCCGCCAGGAGGATCTGACGCATGTGTGCTCCTTCACCGGTTGCGACGTCCCCTTGGGGAGACGAGGCAAGGTGGAGGAGGCACATGGCCGACCTGTTGCCTTGCCCCACACCCCGCGGGCGGCGTCGGACGGCATGGCAGGTCTCCTGGCTTCCGGATCTTCCTAATCCCGGGCCTTCCCACGCGGGCAACCCCTTGGGGGGATCCACCTCGCGCAGTGGCACATCTCCGGTTTCGTACCCGGTTACAGTGGCGGGGGCCGCGCCGGACTCACACCGGCTTCCCTCTTCAAATGACGTCTGCCTCCTCGACGAGGAGAGGCTCGGCGTCACCGCACCGTCTGGTTTGTCAAAGAGGCCCCGCCTTGGCGGGACCAGGGTGATTCTATGTTGTCTGCCTGCTTCGTGTTCCTACTGCTGCGCGGGCGGGGTCGCGGGCGCCGTCGACGGCGCCGGCGGAGTGGGGGCCGGGGCCGCGAGCTGCTGCATCATGAGGGTCGGCGGTATGGACGAAGGGGAGCCGCCGAGACCGCCGTAGCCCGAGCCGTAGGTCGGGATGAGGCTGCCGGGGATGCCCTGCGTC
>DASZHY010000042.1:0-14119 GCA_035949675.1 Thermoanaerobaculia bacterium | reverse complement strand
TGCAGGCGGCGAGCGGTCTCGGCGCGCATGATCCTTTGCCCGCGAGAAGTGCCGGAGCCTGCCGCGGCAGTCCCGGGCGCCGCGGGCTCACGAGTGCGCGCGAGCGGAGCGATCATCTCGCCGCCGTTGCCGACCGCCTGCAGAAACCGCGAGAGGTGCAGCAGGGTGACGGAGAATCCCGATTCGCCGAGCGAGAACGACGACGCCCACTCGTCGTCGGGGATCTGGAGCGGAATGGCGACGAAGGCAAGGGCCGGTCCGAGCCGCGCCGCCAGAGGCGCCTCGATCTCACCCCAGAAACGCCTGCCCGCGGCCCCGGGCCGGGCCTCCCTGCCCGGGAACCCATACCGGTCCAGATCCGCCAGCACCCCGGACGAGCTGGCCGACCGCCGCAAGGCGAGCGCCAGGCGCTTGCCGTCGGCGTCGGAGCCGCGCACGAGCATCTCGTGCACGTCGATCGGGTGCTCATGCCTCCCGGCGCCGTGACGGTCAGCGGCGGCGCCGGCCTCGCGGTCCCACCAGGAAGCCGCCAGCAACAGCTTGACGATCGACAGAGGAAGGATGGGCGAGCCCACGTCCAACGTAGCGGCCCGCGACGGAGCCGCTGACGGCAATGGCATGGTGGCCGGCGATGGCGCGCCGCCGCGGGCATCGGGAGCGGAAGTGGACGCGAAGGCCGCCAGGGCGCCGCTGCGCACGTCCTGGACGACGATCGCGCCGGCCAGCCGGCGCTCCGCGAGGAGACGCTCCGCCTCCCGGTTCGCCGCCTCGCAGACGGTGCCCGCGGCAAGCGCCGCGGCGCAGCGCCCGGCGGCTGGCTGCGGTGATTGCGGTGGCTGCGGTGATTGCGGTGGCTGCGGTGGCTGCGGTGATTGCGGTGGCCGCGGCAGGTAACCCAGCTTCTCGAGCTCGGCGCGGACCACCCGCATCCGGGCCGCGGCAACCTCGTCGTAGCTCGAGCCCTCGACGTTGCCGGCGTAGACGGCCAGGTCCTTGCCCTTTTCGACGTAACCCACCAGCCAGCCGATGTACTTGCGCCCGGCCGCCCGGCAGCCGCCGGTCTTGCCGCTGAGGACCCAGTCGCCGCCACGCTCGAGCACCAGAGCGTGCTCGACCGCCGCGGTGTGGCGCGGGTCGAACCCCAGCTTGCCGGCATGGAACCGGCGCAGGAAGTCCACCTGCTCGTCGGCCGAGATCGTCAGGGTCCCGGACAGCCAGAAGCGGTCCACGCCGCCGCCGCCGCTGGTGTCCATGTTGCCGTAGCGCAACCGGCGCACGGCGCTCGCCATCCGCGCCGCGCCGACCCGCCGCGCCAACTCGCGGAAGTACCAGACCACGGAGTTGCGGATGGCGCTCTCGAGGTCCTGGTCGTGGGCCCAGGACTCCGGCCAGTAATCCTGCCTGGGATCGCGCACCGGGTCCCACCGGAGCCGCGAGCTCTCGGGCGTGATCACCCCTTGCTGCAAGGAGATCAATGCGTTGGGGATCTTGAACGTCGAGCACGGCGTGAACCGCTGCGCGGCACGCTCGGGATTGATCCTGGCGACGACGCCGGTACGGGATGCGAAGACGACGACGGTCGACGGCAGCTCGGCGGCGGCGGCGAAGGAGGCACCGCCGGCGCCGAGCACCGCCGCGGCCGCGATCGGCAGCGCCCGGAGCAGCCCTGTCGTCGATGTCATCCGGTGACCAGCTCTTCGGCGAGATCGCCCGACTGCACGTGCCAGAGGTCGGCGTAGATCCCTCCCCGCGCCACCAGCTCGTCGTGGTGCCCCTCTTCCGTCACCCGGCCGTCGGTCAGCACCAGGATGCGGTCGGCGTGGCGGATGGTCGACAGGCGATGGGCGATCACCAGCGCCGTGCGGCCGCGGGTGATGCGCCGCAAGCTCTGCTGGATGGCGCGCTCGGTCTCGGTGTCGACGGCGCTGGTCGCCTCGTCGAGGACCAGGATCGGCGCGTCCTTCAGGATGGCGCGCGCGATCGACAGCCGCTGGCGCTGGCCGCCGGAGAGCTTGACGCCGCGCTCGCCGACGATCGTGTCGTAGCCCTGCGGCAGGCCCGCCACGAAGTCGTGGAGCTGGGCGAGGGCGGCCGCGCGCTCGACCTCCGCCTCCGGCACGCCGCGGGTGCGGTAGGCGATGTTCTCGCGGATGCTGCCGTGGAAGAGATAGACGTCCTGACTGACCAGGGCGATGCTGCGGCGCAGATCTTCCAGGGACAGCTCGCGGACGTCCGTGCCGTCGATCCGCACCGCGCCGCCGTCGACGTCGTAGAAGCGCAGCAGCAGCTTGACCAGGGTCGATTTGCCCGCGCCCGTCGGCCCGGCCACTCCCAGCGTCTCGCCGGGAGCGATGCGGAAGCTGACCCCCCGCAGCACGGCGCTGGACCCGGTGCCGCGCGGATATTGGAAGGTGACCTGGTCGAAGGTCACTTCCCCGCGGGCGCGGCCCAGCGGGCGCGGACGCTCGGGGTCCTGGATCGCCGGCGGCGTGTCGAGCACCCCGAAGGTGCGCCGCGCCGCCGCCATCGCGCGCTCGAAGTCGTCCAGCGTCGAGCCCAGCCGGGTGAGTGGCCAGAGCAGCCGTTCGGTCATCATCGCGAACAGCACCAGCTGGCCCACCGTGATCGCTCCCGAGCCGTCGAGCACCCAGTAGCTGCCCACCAGCATCACCCCGGCGAAACCGAGGACGATCGCCATCCGGATGAGCGGCGTGTAGACCGCCGCGAGGCGGATGGCGGCGAAGTTCGCCTGCCGGTACTCCAGGGAGGCGGCGCGGACACGCTCGGTCTCGAAAGCCTCGGCGGTGAAGCTCTGGACGACCTGGATGCCGGAGATGTTGTTCTCGAGCCGCGCCGCGAGCCCGCCCACGCCGGCCCGCACCCGCCCGTAGCGCGGCGCCACCCGGCGCTGGTACAGCAGGCTGCCCCAGAGGATGAGCGGGATGGGACCCATGCCGACCAGCGTCAGGCGCCAGGAGATGGGCGCCATCACCGCCACCGAGAAGACGATCAGCACCGCCAGCTGCAGCAGCTCGTTGAAACCGGTGTTGAGGAAGCGCTCGAGCTGGTTGACGTCGTCGTTGAGCATGGCCAGGATCTCGCCCAGCCGGTGGTCCTCGAAAAACGCCATCTCGCGGGCCTGGATCCGCTGGTAGGCATCGAGGCGCAGGTCGTGCTGCGCCCGCTGGGCGAGGCGCATGAAGCCGGCCTGATAGGCCCACTGAAATAGGCTCTCGAAGGCAAAGATCCCGACCGCCAGGCAGGACAGCGCCACCGCCATCCGCCACGGGTCGGCGGTGCCGGCGAGGCGCGCGATCCAGGCGGGCGGCGCGCCGCGCAGCGCGTCGATCACCCAGCCGACCAAGAGCGGCGGCATCAGGTCGAGGATCTTGTTCAGCACCGAGGCGCCGGCGGCGAGCCACAGGCTCAGCCGGTAGCGGCGCAGGTACCCGAACAGCCGCACCATCGGCCGCGCCGTCTCCTGCAAGCCGGCGGCGGGGGTGAGTGAGGAAGCTCCCATGTGGGGCTCTGGCCAGTGCCTGCCGGTCAGCCGAGCCGAACGCTCTAGCTGGTGCGGTAGCGCGCAAACATCTCGGCGTTGCGCTCCCGGCTCTTGCCTTTCGGCACGCTCAGCGTTTGCCAGCCGGCGCCGGCGTAATGCTTGGCGAGAAGCACCAGCTGGCCGACGTGGTAGGCCTGGTGGGCCAGCTGGCGGTGGATGGCCTGCGGCACGCTATGCGGCTCGCCCCGCAGGGTGACCGTGCGCAGGAGGTCGCCGGCGGTGAGGCTGCCGAGCGTCGCGAACAGCCGCTCCCAGCCCTCCTCCCACCGCGCCAGCAGCTGGGCGCGGGCGCGCGGCGCGTCGAGGCCGCCGATCTCGAACTCGCCGTCGCGGTCGCGGTCGGGCTTCTCGCCGTCGGTGGTCAGGAAGTCGGTCCAGCGGGAGCGCAGGTTGCCGGCCATGTGCTGCACCAGGGCCGCGATGCTGTTGCTCTCGGCGTCGAGCGTGGCGATCAGCTGCGGGTCGCCCACCTGCGCCAGCGCCTGCTCGGCCTGCTGCTTGAGCTTGCGGAACTGCGCCACCATGTCCTCTAGATAGATGCTCGCCAGACCCTCCGCGTTGCCGCCCATCGGACCTCCTGTTCCCTGAAAGCGTGCAGCCTGGCGCCGGCAGACAGCCGGATGATAACGCGCCTTCGTCGCGCCACTGCCCTGTGACAGCGCGGCCGCCCCGTCCTCGCATCGGGCAAGCACTCAATTTTTATAGGTGCGAATATCCTCAGTTGGCCAGAGGCGCATCTATCGCTCACGCGGGCGAAGCGCGGCCAGTCTCGGCCGCCCCTGCGTCCCGCCCAGATCAGGAGGTCTGCAATGTCGCCCTCTTCATTCCCAAGAACCCTTCGCGCCGCGCGGCCGTGGCTCGCCACCGCCGCCGCCGCCACCGCCGCCATGATGACGCTGGCAGTCTGGCTGACGCCCACGACCGCGCATGGCACCCTCGGCCCCGGCGCCCCGCCGCCGGCCGTCTCCGTCCGTGCCAATCCTGCCTGGCCATGGCTGCAGCTGCTGTGGTCCACGCTGCCATGGGGCGGCGGCAGCGGCCGGCAGCTGCACGCCGCGCGGGACCCGCACCCGAGCGCCAGCGCGCGGCACGGCCTGGCCGGCGCCGGCGTCTCGACGTCCGACACCGGCGGCAGCTCAGGCGACCCTATCAGCGGCACCGGCTGCAATATCGACCCGAACGGCCAGTGCCACCCGGGCCCCTGATGCCATCCGGCGCCGGCGCGGTGACAATTGGCAGGCACGCCATGCGGAAAGGTGAATTTCACATGCGAAGGTGCTAACATTTGTAGCCGCCATGGCAGGAGGCAAACAGACCAGCGTGACCGATCATCCGAGCCCGGAGCTGCTGCGGCGGTTCGCGCTGGGCGACCTTCCCGCCGCCGACGCCGACGCCGTCGCCGCGCATCTGCAGCACGGCTGCGCCCGCTGCGAGGCCGAGGTCGGGCCGCACCTGCCGCTGATGGCAGCTCCGGCATCCGTGCCCACCGAGCCCGCCGCCGTGCGCGAGCCCTTGGACCCCTATGACCGCGCCATCGAAGCGGCTGTCGCCTCCGTGCGGCTGCACGGCACGGCCGCCGTGCAGATCCGCAAGCGGACGCACCAGATCCTGGCCGAGCTGCGCGCCGGCGATACTCCGGAGCTGCCGCCGCCGTCGCCCCGTCCGGCGGCCAGGTCCACGCCGGCGCCGCAGCGCTTCCCGCTCTACGACGCGGCCCTGCGCTACAGCTGGGAGCTGCGCGGCGAGGACCCGCGCCGGATGATCGAGCTGGCGCGCTTCGCCACCCGCATCGCGCCCACCCTGAGCGAGGACGGCTACGCTCCGGCGCAGGTGGCGGACTTCCAGGCCCGGGCCTGGGGCGAGCTCGGCAACGCCTACCGCGTCGGCGAGGAGCTGTCCCGCGCCGAGGAGGCCATGGCCACCGCCTTCGAGCACCTGGCGCGCGGCACCGGCGACGAGCCGCTCCTCGCCCGCCTGCTCAGCCTCCACGCATCGCTCTTGGGCAGCCGCAGCCGCTTCCGCGCCGCCCTCGAGGTGCTCTCCCGGCTGCACGACCTGCACCTCCGCCGCGGCGACCGCCATCACGCCGGCCGGGCATTGACCCAGGCCGGCGGCTATCTCGGCTACTGGGGGATGCCCGAGGCCGGCCTGCGCTTGATGGGCGAGGGCATGGCGATGATCGACGCCGAGCTCGATCCCGGCCTGTATCTCACCGTTCTACTGTCCTACATCGGCCTGCTCGTCGACTGCCGGCACTACCAGGAGGCCGGCGACCTGCTCCGGCAGCACCGCTCGCGCCTGCTCACCGGCCTGGGGCGGCTCCAACGGATCACGTTCAAAGCCTTGGAAGGCGAGCTCGAGGCCGGGTTGGGCAATCTCGAGCGCGCCGCCCGGGCCTTGACCACCGCGCGCCGCCGCTTCCTCAAGGTGGGATCCCGGCGCATGGCCTCCCATGTCAGCCTGCAGCTCGCGGCGGTGCGGATGCGCCAGGGCCGGTTCGGCGAAGCCAATCCGCTGATCGAGGACGCGGTCGAGCAGCTGGTGGCGATCGAGGCCGCCGGCGAAGCGCTGAGTGCCTTGAAGCTGCTGCGGACCAGCCAGCAGATGTCGACGCTCACGACCCGCGAGCTCGAGGATGTGACCGACGCGCTGCGCCGCTCCCGGCGCTCGGATCTCGCCGGACGTTAGTGTCCCGTACCAGGTGAAGCTTTTCCTGCTCTCCCCCGCCAGCGCCACCGGCAGGCGCGCCCTGCAGCTCGCTTCGCCGCGCGCCAGCTTCGCGGCGGCGGATCGGCTGCGCAGCCCCGAGGGCCTGCCGATCGGCGAAGCGTTCTGCTTCATGAGCGCGCTCTACTTCCGCGGCAAGATGGCGTACGCCCGGCGCTTCGCGGCGGCGCCCTCGACCTCCATCCTGGTCATCGCTCCCGGCTTCGGCCTGGTGCCCCCCGAGTGGCCGCTCAGCCTGGCGCGTCTGCGCAAGCTGGCGCGGACGCCCGTCGATCCCGCACACCGCGCCTACAGCGCGCCGCTGTGCCGGCAGGCGCGCGAGCTCGCCCTGCAGCTGCCGGCGGCGGCGCGCATCGTGCTGCTCGGCAGCATCGCCACCGGCAAGTATCTCGATCTATTGATACCGATTTTCGGCGAGCGCCTGCTCTTCCCGCGGGTCTTCGCCGGCACCGGCGACATGCGCCGCGGCGCCCTGATGCTGCGCGCCGCGGCCAGCGGCGAAGAGCTCGAGTACGCGGGGTGCGAGCCGCGGCGCGGCGGCAGGGCTTAGCACCCGGCCGCCGCGCCGCGCATGATCCGGCAGCTCACGTCGAACGCCGAGCGGCTCAGCGGCCGGCGTCGCCGGCCTTGGTCGCGGTGTTCTCGGCCTTGTCCGGGGCGACGATGCCGAAGCGCTCGGTATCGACCTTCTGGCCGCCCACCGAGATGTCGACATGGTAGTCGCCAGGACCCCAGACACTGGTGTCCTTGGAGCTGAAGGTCATCGCCGATTCACCGCTCGAGACCACCTTCTGATCGCTGGCGATCGGCTGGCCGCTGGGGCCGTACCAGGTAATCACGACCGGCGTGCCGGCTGGCGCCTGGCCGATCTTGAAGGCGATGAACACCGGCTGGCCGGCGTTGAAGTTGTTGCCCTTCTGGTCCCCGGCGATGGTGCCATCGGCGCCCACCTGATGGCCGATCGTCACTTCGCCGGTCGCCAACTTGGCCTGGCTCGGCGTCATCACGCCCGGGTTGCCGTTGTCGGCGGCAGCTTGGTCTTGCGAGCGGCAGCCTGCCGCGGCCGTCAACACCGCGATCAGCAGGCATGGAATCCAGTAGCGCGTCCCTTTCATCTGCAACCTCCTTGAAGCGAGTGAGATGCGAGAAGTCGGACAAGTTGCGGGCCGGCACGCTCGAGGAACCGGCTTGCTTCAGGTCTATGAAGTAGCAAGGCGCATACCAGCCCGGCAGTACTCCCCGGGGGTACCGACGCGAGCACGAGTGTCGGCCCGCGCGAACCGTCCCTCGCGCACGACCGATTCCGCATCTGAAGGTAGGAGCGAGTGGGGATAGGATCGCCCCACTTCGAGGTGCCTCTAATGTTCGATCACATAGACGAGACGGCCGCCGGCCGTCCAGACAAGATTGCTCTACCGCGCCGCCGCCCGCCGCTCCGCCGCTGGGTCGGCACCGTGCCGCGGCTCGCGGCGCTGGCCCTGGCCGGGACTCTCGCGGCCCCTGGCGGCGGAGCTGCCGCCGCGGCCGCGGCCCAGGCCGCCCCCCCTCCGCAGACCACCGGCGGCGGGGCCGAGGCTGCCTCGGTCGAGGCCGCCGGCGCGGGGCAGGCGCACCTGAGCCGCGCCGAGGTCCCCGCGAGCGGCCGCCAGGAAGCGATCCTGAGCGTCGAGCGCTTCGGCCGCTACTCGGTGCGCGCGGCGAGCCGCCAGGGCACCGCGGTGAGAGTCGTCGACCGGATGGCGGGTGAGCTCGGCGCCGCCGGCGAAGCCGGGCACGAGAACGGCCGCCTGGACCTGTTCCTGGATCGGGGCGACTACCAGGTGGTGGCCGAGAGCCACGAGCGTGGCGAGGGCACGGCGAAGCTTTCGGCCGAGCCGTTCCGCGACGCCCGCGCGCCGCGACCGCAGGGCGGCAGCGCGGCGGCGCCCGCGGCGGGGGGGCCGGAGCTGGTCGAGCGCAAGCTCATCGCCGACAACCTCGACGACCTGCGCCAGCTCTCCTACTGGCTGCGGCTCGCGGAGCGCCGCGAGGTGCGCCTCGAAACGGCGGGGCGCAACCTCGCCGACCTCCGCCTGTGGCGGGACGGCAGCTGGCTCGAGGACGTCGAGCCGACCTGCGCGCCCATCCAGCCGGTCACCGGCCAGCCCTTGATGCGCTGCGAGGTCGCCGCGACGCTCGGCGCCGGGCTCTATCTGGTCACGGTCTACGGCGGCGTGCCGCAGCCGTGGGCCGAGGACGCCGCCGAGCATCCGCTCTACCTGCGCTGGGGCTATCCGCGGCTGCCTGACGCCGGGCGCCGGCGCTACCAGGTGGGGCCGTTCGGCGAAGACCGCTTCGAGCTGCCCGACAACGTCAACTACGTCCGCATCGAGCTGCCGCAGGCGCGGCCGGCGCAGCTGACCGCCGGCTGGGCGCAGCCGGGGCAGCTGCTGTCGGCGCTGGCCGGCGGCGACGCGGCGACCGCCGAGGTCAAGAAGAGCTCGGTGCCGCCGGTGGCCGCGGTCCGGGTGCCGGCCAAGCCCGCCGCGAAGGAGGCGCAACGGCACGGCGGCGCGCCCGCCGCGGGCGCCCCCGCCGCCCCCAGCCAGCGCGCCGAACCGTCGATCGAGGACGAGCGGCCGCCGGCCGGCGCGGCCCGCGGTGCGAGCGGCGAGCGCGGCGAGCGCGGGGAGGGCGGCGAGGGTGAAGCAGGCGCCGAGGGCGGCGCGGGAACCCAGGGCGAAGACGAGGCCCTTGCCAACGCCGGCGGGGCGACGCTGCCGCGCGGTGGCGCCAGCACCGCGGACGAGGGCTCGTCAACCGAGTCGGCGCCAGAGAGCGCGCCGGGGGCCGCGATGGAGGAGGGCGCGGCCGAGGCCGCGTTGCCCGCTGCGAGCGGCGGCGGCGAAGAGGAGATGGGCAGCCGCCAGGAGGCGGCCGGCGAGGAGAGCGGGGCGGAAACCCCGGAAGCCGTCCGCCAGGCGCGCGAGGAGACCTCCCCGGAGGCCGAGAAGAGCGGCGAGACCGCCGGCGAGGAAGCGGGCGAAGCGGGCGGACAGGCGGCGAGCGAGACCGCGAGCGCCCCGGGGACGGCGGCGCCGCGCCTGTGGGTGTCGGTGCGCGGCATTCCCGGCCAGGTCTACGTGCTGCAGCACTTCGAGCAGAAGAGCTCGTACGTCTTCAGCACCGAGGGCCACTACTGGATCTCGACCGTGCACTCGGGCGACCCGCGCGACTCGGTGGACGCCACCGCCATCTTGACCTCGCGCCCCACCAACTTCAGCGAGCGCGAGCGCCTCGAGAAGGCCTCGGCGGTGCCGATCGACAGCCAGCATGCCTGGGCGCGGCGTTTCAACCTGCTCGGCCGGCTGGAGCTCTTCCTGGACGTCGGCGACCAGGGCACCTACGAGGTGGTGGCCGCCGGCGGCGGCCAGTTCCGCATCGAGCCCTTCCTGACCTGGCGGCCGGAGAAGTACAAGGCGCCGGCCTTCCGGCGCAGCGGCTCGCGCTGGGAGCTGGACCGCGGACTGTACGTGCTCACCGCCGTGCCCCTGCGGCGGGGCGGC
Source organism: Thermoanaerobaculia bacterium (assembly GCA_035949675.1). Classification (GTDB taxonomy): domain Bacteria; phylum Acidobacteriota; class Thermoanaerobaculia; order Multivoradales; family UBA5704; genus JASLEW01. Next base: position 4,285 of record DASZHY010000042.1, on the reverse strand, counting down.
ATCGTCACGCTGGGAGTGCGCCCGGCCGGCAAGTTCGCCAACCTGATCAAGGAGGCCGCCGCGCCTGGCGCCGAGCGCGAGCCGGTGCGGGCCTCGGCGCGGTTCGCCGACGTGCTGCTCGAGACCAACCGTGACTACACGCTGCATCTGAACCAGCAACCCGGCGTCGAGGCGGGGGCCGTCCTCCGCACGCTGCCGGTCGACCTCGGCCAGCCGCTGCCGGTCACCCAGCGCCCCGGCGAGCCGCTGCGGCTCGAGTTCACCGCCGGCTCGGCAGGCACCCTGCGGGCCGAGGCCGAGGACGGGCATCTGCTCGAAACCATGGTCGACGGCGGCGCCTGGCAGACGGCGGCCGCGGTCGGGCCCGGCAATCACCAGCTGCAGGTCCGCGACCCGGCCGACGCCGCCGCGACCCAGACCGTCTCCTACTCGCTGTGGGTCGAGCCCCGCGAGCTGGCGGCGGAGGCGCCGCTGCCGCCGCTGCCGGCCGCGGCGCTGGCCAGCCTGCCGCGGTTCCCGTTGCTGCGCCCGGGCGCTCCCCGCTTCGTCGACCTGGCGCGCGGCGAGAGCGCCTCCTTCCTGGTGCAAGCCGACGAGCCGGCGCTCTACCAGCTGCAGACGACCGGCGTGCTCGCCACCAGCGCCGCCCTGCGCACCCGCACGGTCACCAGCCTGGCCGGCGGCAGCGCCAACGGCGTCGGCCGCAACGCCCTGGTGCGGCAGTACCTGCGGCAGGGCGACTTCCAGGCGACGGTGACCGCCGAGGGCCGGTCCCAGGGACATCTCGGCGTCGAGCTCCTGGCGACGCCGCTGCTCGACGGCGGCGAGCTGCGCCTCGCCGCTCCGGCGCGCGCCACCCTGCCTGCCGGCCAGGGAGTGGTCTACCGCTTCTCGATCGCGGAGGCCGGCGACTACCGCCTGCTGGCGATGGGCCTGGGCTTCGTCTACAGCTGCCGCCTCGAGGACGCCGCCGGCTGGCCGATCATGACGCCCGGTATCGCCGCGGACCTGAGCCAGCGGCTGCTGCCGGGCAGCTACCGCCTGGTGCTGCTGCCGCAACCCATCGCCGGCCGCGCCGTCACCTTGCTGACCCGCCGCCAGGAGCCGCCGCGCCTGCCGGGCCACGGGCCGCATCCGCTGCCGCTCGGCACCAGGGTCGAGCACCTGTGGCAGGAGCCCGCCGCCGCCGACGACCCGCAGGCTCCGCGGCCGCCGGACCTGTGGCGCTTCGACCTGCCCGCCGCGGCGACGGCCACCATCACCCTCGACGCCGAGATGCAGGGGGCGCTGACGCGCCTCGACCCGGGCGCCGCCGGCGCGGATGCCGCGGCGCCGACGGCGACCAGCGAGCTGGGGCAGGTGCCCCCTGGCCGCGCCCTGACGCTCGAGCTCGCGGCCGGCCATTATCAGCTGGCTGTCGTCTGCTCGCGCCGCAACAGCCTGGTGCGCTACCGGGTGCGGGTCCGGACCGCGGAGCTCGTGGACGGCGAGGAGCCGCTGCTGACGGCGCCGGCCACCCTGAACGTGTCGGTCGGCGGCGCCGGCCTGGTCGAGATCGCCTCCTACTCGGCGAGCGACGTGCGGGCGCGCCTCTACGCCGCGGACGGCCGCCTGATCGCCGACGAGGACGACCGCCCGGACGACTGGAACTTCCTCATTTCCGAGCGGCTGCCGGCCGGCCGCTACCGGCTGGAGATCGAGCCGGTCGGACGCCGCCGGGCCAAGCTGCGCGTGTCGATGCGGACCGCCGCCGAGGTGGAGGACAAGCCTCTGGCCCTGCCCTATGCCGGCGAGATCGCGCCGGCCGGCGACGTCCGCCTGCTGCCGCTCGTCCTGCCGGCTCAGGCCAACCTCTTGCTGGTCGCCGCCCGCTCCCAGGAGAACCTCGGCCTGGGCGTCGAGGTGCGGCAGGGCGACGCCTGGCGGCTGGTCGGCAGCAGCGCCGGGCGCGAGCCGCGGGTGGAGCTCGCGCTGCCGGCGCCGGCTGGCGGCGGCGCCAGCTACAGGGTGCGGCTGTGGTCGCTCGAGCGCCGCGGCAACCCGGTGCGCCTGGCCGCCGCGGCAGTGACCGCGCCTCGCCTGCGCGAGGGGCAGCTGGCCAAGGGCACCGCGCTGCCGCTGGTGCCCGGGCTCGAGGCGCCGCTCGGGCCGCTCGCCGCCGCGGTGGTCGAGCTGGACCGACCCGGCCTGGTCAGGCTGCAGCTTGCCGCCGGGGCCGAGCGCCCCGGCAAGGCCACCCGCGCCGCTCGGGCGGGTGCCGGCGCGGCCGCCGGCGGCGATGCGGGCGCGGACGAGGCGGGGGCCGGCTGGCGCGGCGGCTCCGTGGCCGGCCAGGCGCTGGCGGCGCTGTCGACGATCGGCGGCACCACGATGAGCGGCCTCGCCGAGAGCGGCAGCCGCATCTGGCTGGTGGCCGAGGCGCAGCGCGGCGCGGCGCGCGTGCGCGGCGAGCGGCTGGCGCTGGCGTCGGGGCTCGTCCGCACCGCCGCCTTCCGCCTGCCGGCCGCGGTGCCGCCGGCGACCGGTCCGGAGGTGCTCTGCGATCTCGACCGCGGCCGCGCCACGGGCAATGGTCCGGTGCTGGCGATGGTCACGGCGCTGGCCGGCCAGCCGGCGGTCCAGGTCACGGATGCGGCCGGCTCCGGCGGTACCGGCGCCATGGGCGCCATGGGCGCCATGGGTGCGGCCGCGACGCTGGCGATCGGCCCTCGCTCGGCGGTGTCGGTGGCGCTCGCGCCGCGCCGGCCGGTGGCGCAAGTCTGGGACGCCGACCCCGGCCTGCTCGGAGCGGCGCCGCCGGAGCTGCGATTGGCGCAGCTCAGCTTCCCGGCGCCGCGGCGGGAGACCGCCTCGTGGGGGGTCAACGGCGGCAGCCTGGCCGGTCTGGAGGCCAGGCAGTTCGAGCTGCCGCCCGGCGCCAAGAAGATCCGCCTGAGCCTGGGAGCGGCGACGGTCGCCGTGCTCTCGGTCGGCGACGCCGCCGACAGCACCCACTGGCAGGGCGGGCTGCCCTTCGAGGAGCTGCTCGCGAGCGCCGCCACCCGCCTCACCTTGCTGCATACCGCCGGCGGCGCCGGCCCCTTCACCTTCGAGCTGCTGGCGCCAGCCGCCGGCGAAGGCGAGCTGGCGCTCGCTCCCGGCGAACCGTTCGTGCGCTCCTTCGACCGCGCCGGAACGCTGCGGCTGCGCCTGCCGGGCGCGGCAGCGGCCGCGGCCGTGGCAGGCGACGGCGGCGGCGCCCGGCGCTACCGCGTATGGAACGCCCTGCCCGCCGACGGCACGACCGGAGCCACGGGCGGCGATGCCGGCGCTACCGCCGCGCCCCAGGGAGAAGCCGTGGCGGCGGCGCTGCTCGACGGCGCCGGCGGCGTGCGGCGCGGCGCCGAGCTGGCCGGCGCCCCCGGCGGCTGGCTGCTGATCCAGCACGGCCCCGGGCTCGTCGTCGCGTGGGCGGCCGGCGTGCTCGAGCCGGGCGAGGAGAGGGCGCCCGGGGCGCCAGGGACGCCGGAGGCGCCGGGGGCCAACGGCTGGCAGGCACCACTGACCGCCGCCGCGCAACCGGTGACGCCGCCCGCGACGATGCCGCTCGCCGGCCGCTTCACCCATCTCGTGCTGGCCAGCCGCGAGCCGGCGGTCCTGCACGTGCGCGCCGCGACGCCGGCCCTGACGCTGCTCGCCCGCGCCGCCGGCGGCGAGACGGCAGCCATCCATCCGGCCGGCGTGCGCCTCGACGCCTATCTGCCGGCGGGCGAGTCGCACCTGGGCTTCAGCGCCCTGGGGGACGGCCAGCTCGGAGGCTTCGCCGAGCTCACCACCACTCCCGTGACACCCATCCGCGAGGGCCTGGGCCCCGAGATCCTGCTGCCGGCAGGAGCCACCCGCTACTTCTCCTTCCACGTCGCCGCCCGGCGGCCGGTCGGCTGGGGCGCCGGCGCCGCCGCCGAGGGCGTTTCCTGCCGCCTGCTGCATGGCGACGGCCGTACGGTCGCCGCCCGCCCGATCCCGCCGGCGACTCCGGCGCCGCTCACCGCTGCGACCCCCGCGCCGCTCGCCGCACTCGCGGACATGCTGCAGTTGGCGGAGCTCGAGCCGGGAGACTACCTGCTGGCGCTGACCGCGCCGGCTGACGCCGCGCCGCTGCGGGTGCGGCCGGTGGTGGTCGGGCTCGAGCTTCCCGACACCGGTCCGCCGCCCGACGTCATCCGTCAATACCTGCAACAAGCCGGCGCCGCCGTCCCCGCCGCCGGATCCGGGAGCCAGCAATGAACCGTTCCATGCCGCGGCC
>DASZHY010000041.1:0-12957 GCA_035949675.1 Thermoanaerobaculia bacterium | reverse complement strand
GATGGCGCGCAACGCCCAGCTCTGGACGCACGACTACCGCCTGCTGCTGGACGGTCCCCATGCCGGGCGCGCGGCCCTGGCGGCCGCCGCCTCACGGCTGGCCGCCGGCGGCACCTTCGGCTATCGCTTCCTGTACCCGGCAATGCGGGTGGGCGAGCACGAGGTCTACTGGCACCGCCCGCTTGCCGCCTTCGCCTCGGCCCGCGCAGGGACCGGTGGCAGCAGCGGCGGCGAGGCGGTGATGGTTCCCGGGGCGCCGCTCGGCTATCTCACCGCCTATCGCACGGCTCACGCGGACCTCGCGGCGCCGATCGAGCTCTGGCCGCGCCTGCTCGACCGTCCGGCGCACCGCGCCGCGATCGAGGAGCTGCACCGCACCGAGCCGCAGGGCGACGGCGGCGGCGAGACCCAAGGTTCCGGCCGTGCGGCGCCGGGGGCGAAGGGCGCCGAGATCTCGGAGTACCGGCGCGCGGTCAACAATGCCCGCAAGCTGCTCGACGCCTGGCAGCTGCTGGGAGGCGCGCCGCTGCCGGAGAGCTTCGCCCGGGCGCTGGTCAAGCTGCGCAAGGACGCGACGCTCGCCGCCTGGTTGGAACGGCTCGAGCAGAACGGCAACGCGGCGCCGGCAAACGGCGCGTCGCGGCTGGGACGCGAGCTGCGGGCGCGCATCGCGCTGCCGGGGTCCGAGGCCGCGGCCCGAGGCGCCACGGCCGCCGGCGCATCCGACCCGGAGCATGACCCGGAGCATGACCCCGAGCATGGCCCCGAGCATGGCCCCGAGCCCGCCGAGCCGCGGCCGCTCACCTTTGGCCATACCGCCAACCGGCGCTTCGAGGAGGCCTACTGGCGGCACATCGCCTTTCTCGCGGCGGGGCGCTTCGTCAACAAGGACAACGCCGACGTGGTGCGCGATCCGGTCACCCTGGCGCAGCTAACCCATCGCCAGCGCGACCTCGACGCTCTCGCCGACTACCTGCTGGACTACCATCGCCGGCTCATCGTCGCCCGCGGCATGGACGGTCAGGCCGCCGCCGGCGATCTGCCGTTCCGCTGGCAGACCGACTTCGACTTCCAGTGGTCGGGCGGCTGGCTCGGCAACCAGCAGGGCCACCTCGAGGAGCGCAACGTGATGGTCGTCATCCCCGGCCGCGACCGCAGCCGCGCGGTGATCATGGCCGACCACTACGACACCGCCTACATGGAGGACCGCTACGGTTACCAGCACGGCGGCCATGGCCCGCGTCTCGCGGCCGCCGGCGCCGACGACAACCATTCCGCAACCGTGGCGCTGATGCTGGCCGCTCCGATCTTCCTCGAGATGAGCCGCGCCGGGCAGCTGGGCTGCGACGTCTGGCTGGTCCACCTGACCGGCGAGGAGTTTCCTTCCGATTGCCTGGGCGCCCGTCATCTCACGCAGAGTCTGGTCGAGGGCACGCTGCGCCTGCGCACGGGGCCCAACGCCGGCGCCGGCCAGACGGGCGAGCTCGCCGGCGGCGACAACGCCGAGGCGGGCTGGATCGATCTCTCGGACGCGCGCGTGCAGGGGGTGTACGTGCTCGACATGGTCGCCCACAACAATGACCGCGAACGAGACGTGTTCCAGATCTGCCCGGGCGCCGGCGGCGAGTCGCTGTGGCTCGCGCTGCAGGCCCATCTCGCCAACCGCGCCTGGAACCGGCTGGCGCCGCGCTGGAACCGGCGGTCGCGCGCGCGCTGCAAGCGCGGGCGCCGCAGCCCCGACGGCAAGACCATGCCGGCGCTGGCCTTGCATCCGCAGCTGCGGGGCGAGGTGCGGCCGCCGATCGATCCGCACAGCACGCTGTACAACACCGACGGCCAGATCTTCTCCGACGCCGGCGTGCCCGTGGTGCTGTTCATGGAGGATTACGACATCAACCGCCACGGCTACCACGACAGCCACGATACGATGGAGAACATCGATCTCGACTACGGCGCCGCGGTCGCCGCCATCGCCATCGAGACCGTGGCGCGGGCCGCGACCGAGCCACCGCCCCGGTGGCCCGAGGTGGATCAGTCGGGATCGATCAGGTAGCAACGCAGAAAAGAGAGAGGAGACCCTTGCGCATCCGTCCGCTCGCGGCGCGTGACCGCGCCCGCATCCTGGAGCTGGTGACCGCCACCGGCAACTTCACCGCCGCCGAGATCGACATCGCGATGGAGGTGGTAGACGAGGCGCTGGCCGACCCCGCCTTCCCGCGCGGCGACTACCGCGCCTACGTCGCCGAGGAGGATGACGGCAGGGTCGCGGGCTACGAGTGCCACGGCCCGACGCCGCTCACCGAGGGCACCTACGACCTCTACTGGATCGCCGTCGATCCGGCTTTTCAAGGATCCGGATTTGGCCGCGCCCTGCTCGCGTTCGCCGAGGCCGACGTGCGCGCCACCGGCGGGCGGTTGCTGCTGATCGAGACCTCCTCGCAGGAGAGCTACGGCGCCACGATCCGCTTCTACGAGAAGAGCGGCTATCCGCTCGTCGCCCGCATCAAGGGCTTCTACCGTCCGGGCGACGACAAGCTGATCTTCGCCAAGGAGCTCTCCGCCGGCGACAGCATCGCGGCTCCCGTTCCCGGCGCCGAGCCGGCCGCCGGCACACCCGGCGCCTGAGGCATCGCGTTGCACCGCGGCGAACGCTGGAGCCACGCATTGCTGCGCGCCGCGGCGCCGCTCGGGCCGCTGGCCGCGGCTGTCCTGATCGCGTCGGCTGCCGTTCGGATCGCGCCAGTTGCCGCCGGTCCCATCGCGCCCGGTGCCGCCCAGGCTCCGGCCCTCGCGAGCCCTTCGCCGGCGGGCCCTTCCGCTGCCGGCGGCGCTCCTGGATGGGCGCTCGGCCAGGCGTTGCGCTGGCGGCTCATCGGTCCCTTCCGCGGCGGCCGGGTGCTGGCGGTCAGCGGCGTCCCCGGGCAGCCCGAGACCTTCTACTTCGGCGCCGTGGGCGGCGGCGTGTGGCGCACCGTCGATGCCGGGCGCGTCTGGACACCGGTCTTCGACGGTCCGCCGAGCGGCTCGATCGGCGCCCTGGCGGTAGCCCCATCCAACCCTGACGTCATCTACGTGGGTACGGGCGAGGCCGACATGCGCTCCGACGTCTCGTACGGGGACGGCATGTACCGGTCGACCGACGGCGGCCGCACCTTCCAGAGCATCGGTTTGCGGGACAGCCGGCAGATCGGCCGCATCCTGGTCGATCCGCGCGACCCGGACGTGGTGCTGGTCGCCGCGCTCGGCCACGGCTTCGGGCCGAACCCGGAGCGCGGCGTCTTCCGCAGTGCCGACGGCGGTCGGAGCTGGCAGCGGGTGCTGCACCGCGACGGCGCCGGCGGCGGCGAGGCTGTCGCCCGGGGCGCCAATGCAGCCCAGGTGCCCCATGCTGCCCATGGCGCCCAGCCCGCCCATGGCGCGCATGCCGTCCATGCCGCGGATACAGAGGTGGGCGCCATCGACCTGGCCGCCGATCCTGACAACCCGCGGACGGTCTTCGCCGCGCTATGGAACGTGCGCCGGCCGCCATGGAGCACCTATGCGCCGATCGGCGGTCCCGGCGGCGGCCTGTTCCGCTCCCGGGACGGCGGCTTGACCTGGCAGGAGCTCACCGGCCACGGACTTCCTGCCGGTCCGCCGGGCCGCATCGGGCTGGCGGTCGCCGGCCGCCGGCCCGGCGACCCCGCCAGCGTCGGCGGTAGCGGCGGGCAGGGCGAACCCCGGCGGCGGGTCTACGCGCTGATCGACGATCCGCTGCAACCTGGACTGTACCGATCTGACGATGGCGGCGAGAGCTGGCTCAGGGTTGGCGCCGACCGACGGATCACCGGCCGAGCCTGGTACTTTGGCGGGCTGACGGCGGACCCCGGAGATCCGGACACGGTGTACGTCGCCAACGTCTCTTTGTACCGTTCGAAGGATGGCGGGCACACTTTCGAGGCGATCAAGGGAGCTCCGGGTGGCGACGACTACCATTCGCTGTGGATCGATCCCGTTGACCCACGGCGAATGATCCTCGGCTGTGACCAAGGCGCGGTGGTGAGTGTCGACGGCGCTCTCACCTGGAGCAGCTGGTTCAATCAGCCGACTGCCCAGATCTACCACGTGGCGACCGACGACCGATTCCCGTACACCATCTACGGCGCGCAGCAGGACAGCGGCACGGCGGCCGTGGTGAGCCGCAGCGATGCCGGTCAGATCACCTACCGCGACTGGTTTTCGACCGGCACTGGCGAGAGCGGGTACATCCTGCCCGACCCGACCGACTCAGAAACCGTCTATGGCGGCAACCCGGGCGGCCAGCTGTTCCGTTTCTCGCGCCGCACCAGCCAGGTACAGGACATCTCACCCACCATTGGTCCGCCCGGCGGCGAGGCGGGCGGCGCCATCGTGTACCGCTATCCCTGGACTCCGGCGCTGGCGATCTCACCGCACCCGCCGCACGCGCTCTACCAGGGATCGCAGTACGTTCACCGCTCCACCGACCGCGGCATGAGCTGGACCGTGATCAGCCCCGACTTGACCGTGAGCCCGCCGGCGGGGGCGCGATCTGCGCCCGGCGGTGATGGCAGAGCCGCCCAAGGAGCCGGCGGCGGCGGCGCGGCGGGCGCGCGGAGCGGCGGCGCCGGCGATCGCGGCAAGGCGGTGGTCTTCAGCATCGCACCGTCGCCGCTGCGCGCCGGCCAGATCTGGGCCGGCACCGACAACGGCCTCATCCACCTGACCCTGGACGAGGGCAAGACCTGGCATGACGTGACGCCGCCCGGGCTGGCCGAGTGGAGCATGGTCAGCCTGATCGAGGCGTCGCGCCACGATGCCGGTACTGCCTACGTCGCGATCGACCGCCACCAGATGGACGACCTCAGTCCTCACGTGCTGCGCACCCGCGATCTCGGCAAGAGCTGGGCGCCGATCGCCGAGGGCATCGGCGCCACCGCCTACGTCCATGCGGTGCGCGAGGACCCGCGGCGCCGCGGCCTCCTCTACGCCGGCACCGAGAGCGGCGTCTACGTCTCCTTCGACGACGGCGGCCACTGGCAGCCATTGCAGCTCAACCTGCCGGCGGCCTCGGTACGCGACCTGGCGGTGCACGGCGACGACCTCATCGCCGCCACCCACGGGCGGTCGTTCTGGGTGCTCGACGGTCTGGCGCTGCTGCGCCAGCTGGATGCCGCCGTTGCCTCCTCGCCGGCCCACCTTTTCACTCCCGCGCCGGCCGTGCGCAAGCGCCGCGGCGAGAACCGCGAGACGCCGCTGCCGCCCGAGACCCCGGCCGGCGCCAACCCGGCGGCGGGCGCGCCGGTCGACTACTGGCTGGCCGCCGAGCCGGCCGGCGAGGTCACCTTGGAGATCCTCGACGAGCACGGCGAGACGGTGCGGCGCTTCAGCAGCGGCGATCCAGTGCGGCAGCCCGACGCCGCGGCCCCCTACCCCAGGTACTGGCTCCGGCCGGCGGCGCCGCTGGCCAAGCGGGCCGGGCTCAACCGCTTCGTCTGGGACCTGCGCTTCCCGCCGCCGCCCGCCCTCCATCCCCAGGCCGCCATGGACGCCGTCTACGGCGAGGACACGCCGCTCGAACCCGGGGGGCCGCTGGTGCTACCCGGCATGTATCAGCTCAGGCTCACCGCGGGCGGGCACACCGCCACCGCTTCGCTGCGCGTCGAGCCGGACCCGCGGGTGGAGGCCTCGACGGCGGCGCTGGCGAGCCAGCTGGCCCTGGCCCGCCGCATCGACACCGCGCTCGCCGAGAGCCACCAGGCCGTCCGGCAGCTGCGCGAGGTCGGCAGCCAGCTCGAGGCGCTGGCGGCGACGGGCGCCGCTGCCGGCGGGCAGACCGCCGCCGCCCGCGGCCGCGGCGGCGCCAGCCGAGGCGCCGGCGACGGCGACGGCGAGCTCGCGAAGGTCGCGGCCGCGTTAGGAAGAAGGGTGAACACGCTGACCGGCGGTGAGCCTGACTACCCCGCCGCGCCCGAGAAGGAGCCGGGCTTCAAGACCATCCATGCCGGCCTTGCCGCCCTCGCGGTCAGCGTTGGCACCGGCGACGCCGCCCCCACCACGCAGGCCGCCGCCGCCTTCGCCGCCTACAGGGCCCAGCTCGATCGCGCGCTCGCGGCCTGGGCGAAGCTGCGCACCGCCGACCTGGCCGCGCTGAACCGGCGGCTCGAGGCGCGGGGCAGGCGCCAGGTCGAGGTGCCGCCGTAGGTCGTTGTTCCTGCCGCGTCTACCCGGCGACCGGCGCAAGTTGTTGCTCGGCCCGGCTACTTGGCGTCATCGCGCGGGCCACGGTCACCGCACGTCGTAGAGATCGATCTTCGCGCCCTCCAAATACTTGTCGAACCAGCGCACGATGTGCTGCAGGCGCTCGACGCGATGCCACGGACGTCCCGAGCGGGAGAGCTCGTGGCTCTCGCCCGGGAAACGGACCATTACCACCGGGCGGCGCAGGTACTTGAGGGCGCGGAACATCGCCTCGCCGCCGGAGGTGGGCGGAGTGCGATAGTCGGCCTCGCCTTCGATCAGCATCAGCGGCGTCTTGACGTTCTTGATGAAGGTGATCGGCGAGCGCGCCGCGAAGTCCTGCGGGTCCTCGAAGGGTGGGCCGCGGAACCAGCGCGGCGTGAACAAGGTGAAATCGGCGGTGTACCACCAGCCCGCCCAATCGGCGATCGAACGCTGCGAGACGGCGGCCGCGAAGCGGTCGGTCTGGGTGATCGCCCAGTTGGTCAGCAACCCGCCGCCGCTGCCGCCGGTGACGCCCAGGCGCTTGGGATCGGCGTCGCCGCGGCGCACCAGCTCGTCGACGCCGGCCATCAGGTCCTTGAAGTCGTCTCCCGGGTAACGGTACTGGATGACGTTGCCGAACTCCTGCCCGTAGGCGGTGCTGCCGCGCGGGTTGGGGTAGAGCACGACGTAGCCCTTGGCGGCCATCCACTGCGCCTCGTGGAAGAACGTGTACCCGTAGGCGGCGTGCGGCCCCCCGTGGATGTCGAGGATCATTGGATAAGGCTTGCCAGGCCGGAAGCCCGGCGGCTTCTGCACCCACGCCTGGATCTCGCGGCCGTCGAAGCTGCGATAGGTCATTTCCTCGGGCGGCGTCAGCTCGAGACGCGCGAACAGCGGCTCGTTGAAGTGCGTGAGCTGCCGCGGCGTCATGCCGCCGGTCGCGGCGCCGGCGCCGCCTGCCCTTCCCGCTGCCGGCGCTCCGGCGCCTGGGCCCAGATCGAGCGCGAAGAGGTCGCCGATCGCGGTCGGGGTCGAGATCACCAGCGCCAGGCTCCTGCCGTCCGGCGTCGCGGTGTAGGACACGACCTCGTGGTCGCCCGCGGTCACCGGCTGCGAATCGCCGCGCTCGGCGTCGAAGCGGCGCAGCTCGACCCGCCCGTGCTCCGCGGCCGGCGCGAGGAGAGAGTGCCCGTCAGCGCTCCACACCGGGAGGTCGCGGGCGCCGCCGCGCGGCGGATGCTGATCGGCGATCAGGTGGCCGCCGATGTCGAAGTCGAAAGCGGCCGTGAGATTGCGCGCCTCGCTCGCCGGCGCCGTCGCCGCCACCCAGAGATCGGGTTGGTCGTAGGAGCGCACCGGCGCGACCTTGGCGGCGCCGATGAAGGCGATCCGGCCTCCGTCCGGGCTCACCGCCAATCCCGAGATGCCGCCGGCGATGCCTGTCACCTTGACCAGCTCGCCGCCCGTGGCCGGAATCTGATAGATCGCCTCGCCAGCTTCCTCGTAGTAGGGCTCTTTCGCCCGGTCCGAGACGACGTACAGCCGCGAGCCGTCCGGCGCCCACACCGGGTTCTCCTCCTCGAGATCGCCACGGGTGAGCTGGCGCGGCGGCGGCGGTGCTCCGCCGCCCGCCGGCACCGCGACCGTCCAGACATGGCTGGGATGCGACAGGTCGGGGTAGCCGGCGCCATTGGCCCGGTAAACCGCCCGGTTGATCACCCGCACGTCGCTCTCGTGCTCGGGCAGCGCGTCCGCCGGCTCGGGCGCGGCCGCCGGCTCCGGAACGACCGCCGGCTTCGACGCGTCCGCCGGCTCCGACGCGTCCGACGCGTCCGCCGGCGCCGGAACGCCCTTGGCGCCCTCGGCCGCCCTCTTGCCGGCGCTCGCTTTGGCGCCGGCTGGCTTGGCGAGGTCGGCGGCGCTGGTCGTGCTCACGAACGCGAGCGTCCTGCCGTCCGGCGACCAGGCCGGCGACGAGGCGCCGCCCGGCAGCTCGGTGAGCTGTCTCGCCTCGCCGCCGTCGAGCGGCAGCACGAACAGTTGGTCTTCCTTGCCCGCATGGCGGATGAATGCCAGACGCCGGCCGTCGGGAGACCAGCGCGGCGCGGAGTCGCGGGGGCCGGCGGTGAGCGGCCGCGGCTCCGAGCCGGCAGCCCCACTCTGGCCGCCCTCGGCAACACCCTCGGCGTCGACGATCCACAGTGCCGTCTCGTAGCCGTCGTGCTTGGCATCCACCGTCACCCGGACGAAGGCGACGCGCTTGCCGTCCGGCGAGATCCGCGGGTCGGCGATCCAGACGAAGTGGAACAGGTCGGTCTCGGCGATCGGCCGCCGTGCCGCCGCCGCGGGAGCGCCGGCCGCGCGCGCCGCCGCCGACGTGGCCGCAACGACGGCGGCCAGCGCCATCAGGGCCAGCGGCGTCAGCAACCCCAGAGCAAGCCTCCGCCTGGCGCGGGCGGCGGTGCGCGGCGGCGGAGCGGCGGCACGAGGACGGACGTTGCGCATGGTTCTCTCTCCTTGAAGACCTGGCAATGGCGCCCTGAGGCAGGCGGGTGCGAGTTCCGGGACCACTAGCCCTTGAGGCCGATCTCGGTCAGGCGCCTTGCGAGCAGCTCGCCGGCCGTGATCCGCGGGAAGCGGCGGGGCCGCTCAGCCGAAACGAAGCGGTCCAGGACGGAGAGATCGCAGGCCGCGGTCGGGTGGACGAAGAAAGGCATCGAGTAGCGCTCGCGGTTGGCGCCGGCCGGCGGGTTGACGACCCGGTGGGTGGTGGCCGGCACCACCTCGTTGGTGATGCGGGACAGCATGTCGCCCGTATCGACCACGATCTGTCCAGGGTGCGCCTCGACCGGCAGCCAGGTGCCGTCGCGGCGCAGCAGCTCGAGGCCCGAGTCGGTAGCCTCGCAGAGCAGCGTGATCAGGTTGATGTCCTCGTGCGGCGCCGCCCGCAGCGCCGGTGCGGCAGTCGCCGGCGCCGTCTCGAGGGGGGCCGCCGCCGGCACCGGCGGGTAGTGCAGGATGCGCAGCACGCTGTCCCCGCCACGCATCATCGCCGCAAAGGTTTCCTCGGGCAAGGCGAAGTACTCGGCGAACGCCATCAGCAGCAGCTCCGCCACCCGCTCGAGCTCGTGGTACAGGGCCAGGGTCGGCTGGCGCAGCTCGGGCAGCTCGCGCGGCCAGATGTTGAGCGGATACTCATGCCACAGCGGGTGATCGGGCGGCAGCTCCTGGCCGACGTGCCAGAACTCCTTGAGGTCCGGCGTCGGGTTGTCCTTGGCGTGCTCGACGCCGAACCGCGTGAAGCCGCGAGCGCCCCCCTCGGCTCCCGCGTAGCGGCGCTTCACCGCCTCGTCGAGCGCGAAGAAGCGCTGCCACAGCGCGTAGGCGTCGCGGATCAGGCGCCCGTCGATCTGGTGGCCCTCGACGATGACGAAACCGATGTCCACCAGGGCGCCGCCCAGCTCGGCGATGGTGCGCGAGCGCAGCGAGGTGTCGCAGGAGGTGTAGTCCGAGAGATCGACGGTGGGCACCGACGCAGGCGAGCTCATCGGGAAGGCATGCTATCAGCGGCGAGGAGAGTTAGGAGGAAAGTCGCGGTAAGCTCCGCCTGCCCGTCTCTAGCGAGTCCTTCTTGCCGATCTCAGAGCCAGACCAGGCACCAGCGACCGCTGGCGGCGCGGCCGCGGTCAAGGCGAACGAGCGGCCGCCCGGCACCATGGCCAGCCTCGCGGCGGCGATGCGCTCCTGGCGCACCGCCTCGGTCGTGCTGCTGTCGTTTTCCTCGGGGCTGCCGCTCGGCCTGGTCTGGATCGCCATTCCCGATTGGATGCGCAAGATCGGCGTCGACATCCGCGTCGTCGGCCTGATCACCCTGGCGCAGGCCCCCTGGACCTTCAAGTTCCTCTGGTCGCCGCTGATGGACCGCTACACGCCGCCCTTTTTCGGCCGGCGGCGCGGCTGGGCGGCGCTCACCCAGATCGCCCTCTGCGTCCTGACCCTCGGGCTCGCCGGCGTCGGCCATCATCCCGACACTCCCTGGGTGGTCGCGGCGCTCGCCCTCGCCATTGCCTTCGCCTCCGCCAGCCAGGACATCGCTCTCGACGCCTACGCCGTCGACGTCCTGCGGCCGGACGAGCAGGCCGTGGCCGGGGGCGCGCGCACCGCCATCTATCGCGTCGGCATGGTGGCGGCCGGCGGCATCGCCATCACGCTTGCGGGCAGGCTCTCCTGGCCGATCGTCAACGTCGGTCTCGCGCTTCTTTACCTGCCGATGCTGGTGATCACCTGGAAGGCGCCCGAGCCCCCCGGCCTGCCGCCGCCCCCGCGCACCCTGCGCGACGCCGTCTGGCTCCCCTTCGTCGGCTTCCTCGCCCGCCGCCGAGCGCTCGAGATCCTCGCCTTCGTGATCCTCTACCGCCTCACCGACAACCTCGCGCAGTCGTTGCAGCGCCCGTTCCTGGTCGAGATGGGCTACAGCGACTTCGACCGCGGCTTCGCGCTGTCCACCATCGGCCTGGTGGGCACCCTGACCGGCGTCTTCCTCGGCGGGGCGGCCACCGCGCCCCTGGGGCTGGGGCGCGCCCTCTGGATCTTCGGCGCCCTGCAGGCGCTTTCCAATGCCGGTTACGTCGTCCTCTCCACCCTGGGCCATGCCGATCGCCTGGTGATGTACGCCGCCATCGGCTTCGAGACCCTCGCCGCCGGCCTCGGCATGGGAGCCCTCTCGGTGCTCCTGTTGCGCATGACCCAGAAGCGCTTCTCCGCCACCCAGTACGCCCTCTTTTCCAGCTTGTTTGGTCTGCCGCGCCTGGTGGCCGGCCCGATCTGCGGCTTCGCGGTGGACGCGGTAGGCTGGACCAGCTTCTTCTGGTTCGCGATCCTCGCCGGCCTCCCAGCGCTCCTGCTGCTGACCCGCTTCGCCCCCTGGGGAGCCCGCGAGCCGGCCTTCGAGGTGGAATTGACAGCCGCCCGCGACCGCCCGCTCTCGTCGCGGGAGTTGGCCGCCCGGGCCGCCGCCGGCACCCTGGCAGGCGGCGCCTTCGCAGCCCTGGTCACCGCGCTGCTGGCCGCGCTCAAGGCCATGCGAGCCACCGCGGGCCACCCGGCAGGGCCCTTCGACCTGGTGACGCCGTTGCGCGCCCTCGCCGCGCCCGAGGGCGTCGGCGGCTGGTTGACCATCGCCGGGATCGTCGCCTTCGCCCTCGTCTGCGGCCTGCTCGCGGCAGCCATCGCCGCGGCCAGCCACGGCGCCGGGCGGGAACTCGCGACCGACCAGGCCGGCGGCGCGGGTCAGTCGTAGTAACCGCGGCGAAATGCAATCACTGCTTCGACAGGTTCATCGGGTTCTTTTTCCCACGAGAGATCCTATCTAAGGAGTACGCCTACTCCGCGCGCAGGACGACCAGCGGGTCGACCCGCGCGGCGCGGCGGGCGGGGAGCCAATTGGCAGCCAGGGCGACCAGCCCGAGGATGACCGCGGTCACCAGCATGGTTGGCGGGTCCGCTGCCTCGACGCCGTAGAGCAGGCTGCCGAGGAACCGCGTGAGGACCAGAGCGGCGAGCAGGCCCGCCCCGAGCCCGGCCGCCAGGAGGCCCATGCCCTGCCCGACCACGAGGCGCGACACCTGCCCCGCCTGAGCGCCGAGCGCCAGCCGCAGCCCGATCTCGCGGGTCCTGGCGCCGACGCGGCAGCGGGCCACGCCGTAGACGCCCACCGCCGCGAGGGTAAGCGCCAGCGCCGAGCAGAGCAGCAGGAAGAACATGGTGAAGCGCTGCTTGCCGGCCGCACCGCTGACCACGTCGCGCAGGGTTCGCACTTCCGAGACGGGCAGCCCCGGATCGACGGCATGGATCGCGGCGCGCAGCGGCCCGGCGAGGTCCGCCGGGTCGCCGCCGGTCTTGATCACCAGGGTCATGCCCGGAATCAGCGAGCCGGTCGAGAGGTCGAACTGCGTGCGCGGCAGGTAGAAGGCGCCCTTGACCTGCGCCGTCAGGCCGTTGTGCCGGACGTCACCCACCACGCCGACGACGGTGCTGAAACGCTGCTGGCGCCCGGCGACGCTGATCCGGCGCCCGAGCGGGTCCTTGCCCGGCCAGAACCGCTGCGCCAGCGCGACGCTGATGATGATGACCGGCTGGGCGTCGCGGCGGTCGGCGGCGGTGAAGGTCCTGCCGGCGCGCAGCAGGATGCCCATGGTCTCGAAGTACCCCGGGGTGACGATCTGCCAGTCGGCCGTCACCCTCTCGCCGGGTGGCGGCGCGAAACCCTCCACCTTCAGGCCCCAGTCCCCCAGCTCGGTGGCGAGCGGCAGAGCCCGCACGGCGCCTGCGGAGCTGACCCCCGGCACCCTCCTGACGCCATCGAGGACCTCGTCGTAGAGCCGGATCAACGACTCGGCGCGCGGATACTTGACCGCCGGCGGAGAGATCCCCATGGTCAGGAGGCCTTCGGCGCGGAAGCCGGGATTCACCCGGGACAGGGACCAGAAGGTCCGGATCATGAGGCTCGCCCCCATCACCAGGACCACGGCCAGGGCGACCTCTACCACCACCGTCAGGCTCTGCAGCCTGCCGCCGCCGGCGCTCGGGCCGGCCGCGCCGCCCCCGGCCTCCTTGAGGCTGGTTTGCAGGTCCGGGCTCGAGAGCTGCAGGGCGGGGGCGAGGCCGAAGATCACGGCAGTGGCCAGCGAGATCAGGCCGACGAAGGCCGCCACGCCGCCGTCCATCCCGGCCTCG
>DASZHY010000040.1:0-9580 GCA_035949675.1 Thermoanaerobaculia bacterium | reverse complement strand
CTCAGAAGCCTGAGCAGACAGCGTCGGTTCCCGATGTTCCAAGGCTAGGCGACAAGTAAATCCGCAACTTGGCGCGCAGCGGATCCTGGAATGCATCCAGCAGGGCCCCCTGGCCAGTTGTCCGGCAGGCACGATTTAGGGGAGAACGGAACCAGGAACCAGGCGCCGCTCCTCCTGACCTTCCACGCGGGCCGGCATCCCGCCAGCTGGTAGCAGGCACCGCCTTTCCGCCGAGCCGATCGCCGTACCCAAGTGCCCGTTCGCGCCGGCCGCACAGGCGGCTTGGAATTCAGTTTCCGCCAGCACCTTCGCGGCGGCGAGGAGCGGCTCGACCTCGCGCCGCAGCAAGGGATCGAGGGCCACCGCGTGGCTGAGCGCCGCGCCGGCCTCGTGCGCCGCCCGGCGGCGCTCAGCCGGATCGACCGCGCGGCGGGCTACGGCCAGATCGAGTGTCCCTTGCAGGCGGGCGGCGTCGGCGAGCCGCGGGTTGAGGGCGAGCGCCTTGCCGGCGGCCTCGAGCCCCCGCTTCGCCGCCGCAAGGACGCCGGCGCCGCCGCTGCCTCCGACTGAGATGCCGGCTTCGCCGCCGCTACCCGCTCCGTCGATGCCCGTGCCGCCGTTGCCTGCCGCCGCCGGCGCCCCTCGCGGCCCCGGCGCCGGGATCGTCAGCCCCGGCTCGCAGTGCAGCTCCTCCACCGCCGCCAGGTCGGCCCAGGTGCGGGCGTCGGCGGGGTTGATCGCCAGCGAACGCTCGACGTCCCGCGCCGCGGCCGCCAGCTGGCGGCCGGCGGGAGCACCGCGGCGAAGCGCCCAGCGCGCTCCGACCACCTCGAGATCGGCGCGGGTGCGGATCACGTCGGCATCATTGGGGTTCACGGCCAGGCTGGCGGCGACCTCCCGGCGGCCCGCGGCGAGCGCCGCACCGGGGTCGAGGCCGCGCCCAGCGAGATAGCCGCCCAGGCAGACCGCCGCTGTCGCCAGGTTGCTCAGGGGGTCGGGGCTGTTGCGGTTGAGCGCCTTGGCGGCCTGCAGCTCCTGGCCCGCGAGCTCCAGCGACTGCCGCGGATCGAGGCCGATCTTGGCCTCGTACTGACCGCGGGCGATGAGCGCGGCGCCGAGGTTCTGGCGCGCCGAGGCGTAGCGCGGCTGCAAGGCAAGGGCACCGCGGTAGCTGGTCACCGCCTGGGCGAGGGCCGGCCGCGGGTCCAGCCCGTGGTCGAGCTCGAACAGGGCGGCGGTGACGTAGACGTTACCGAGGTTGGAGTGCGCCTGGACGGTGCGTGGATTGAGCTCCAGCGTGCGCCGGTAACTGGCCGCCGCCGCGGCCAGTCCCGGCCGGGGGTCGCGCCCGCGCAGGCTGTCCCAGGTCGCCTGCTGGTACAGCGCGTAGGCCAGGCGATGGTGCAGGTTGGCGACCGCCGGGTCGATGGCCAGGCCGCGCCGGGAGCTCTCGGCCGCGCTCGCCAGCGCCGGCGTCGGGTCGATCCCCTGGCCGATCTGGTACTCGCCCAACGCCAGCTGCGCGAAGCCCAGGTCCTGGTATCCCGCCGCCGACCCCGGGACCAGCGCCACCGCGCGCTTGGCGTCTTCCAGGGCGCGGCCGAAGAACGGCCGCGGGTCGCGCCCGCGGTCGGCCCACTGCTGGCCGAGCCGCAGCCAGGCCTTGGCACGCAGCCGCAGCAGCTCCGAGCTGGCGGGCGGACCCGCCGCGGCGAGCCCCTGGCCGGCGGTGTCGACCGCGGCGCCATAGGCGCCGGCCGGGTCGGCGCCCCGGCCGCCCCGGTCGTCGCCCAGGCTCAGGTTGGCCTGGGCCAGCGCCGCGTGGGCGGCGGCGCTCTCCGGATCGGCGGCCAGCGCCGCGCCGCACGCCGCGCCGACGCTGCCGAAGCTGTGCTCGACCGGGTTGCCGCGCGCCAGCTCGAGCTCCACGGCGGCGGCCTCGAGCGCACAGCGGGCGGCGTGGACCTCGGGAGCGCTGCGCGCGACGCCGGCGGCCGCCGCATAGGCGCGCCGGGCCTCGTCCAGCCGGCTCGCCGCCGCCTCGTAGTCGCCGCGCTCGCGCGCCTCGCGCCCGAGCTGGAGGTGGACTTGCCCCACCAGGAGGCCGGCCTCGAAGCGCGCGGGGTCCTCGGCGAAGGCGCGCGCGCCGTGGCGCACCGCCTCCGGGAAGCGACGCTCGGCGAGCGCCAGCAGTGCCAGGAGGTACTGGCGGCTCTCGCCTTCGGCGCCCTGGCTGGCACGCAGCGCCGCCCGCGCCGGCTGCAGGTAGGCGCGCGCCACCGCCTCCCGCCGCGCGCGGCGCAAGTCGGCGTCGGCGAGGCGCGCGGCGTCTTCCAGCCCCGCCTGGTAGCGCTCGGCCAGGACCCTGCCCAGCGCGTACGCCACCTCGGGGCTGCGGTTGCCCAGCTGCCAGGCGGCGCCGAGCTCCCGGTTGGCGTCTTCCAGGCGGCCGAGCGCCATGTACCCCCGCCCCAGCGCGTAGTGGCCCGGACCGCGGGCAAGACCGCCCAGCCGTTCCATCTGCGCCGCCAGCTGGCGCATGCGATCGCGCACCGCGCGCTGGTCGCGCCGCACGTCGTGCAAGGGCAGCAGATAGGCGATGCGCAGGGTCGCTTCGATCTCCTGGACCTGGCGCCCGAAGCGCTGGGCCGCCAGCGCCGCGGCGCGGGCGCGCCACTGGGTCCGCGCGGCCAGACCGGCCAGCACCGCAAGGGCGAGGAGCGAGAAAACGCTGACCGCGGCCAGCGCCTTGTGCTTGCGCACCCGCTTGGCGGCGCGGTACCAAAAGCCCGCGGGCCGCGCCGCGACCGGCTCGCCGTCGAGGTAGCGCCCCAGGTCGGCGGCCAGCGCCCGCGCCGAGTCGTAGCGCCGCTCGGGCTCTTTCTCCAGGCACTTCATGACCACCGTTTGCAGGTCCTTGGGCAGCCCCGGCGCCCGGCGCGCGAGCGGCGTCACCTCGCCCGCGAGCAGCTGCAGCAGCACCTCGCTCTCGCTGCCGCCGCCGACCGGCGGCTGGCCGCACAGCAGCTCGTAGAGCGTCGCTCCCAGCCCCCACACGTCGACGCGCCGGTCGACCGTCGACGCCCGGGCCTGCTCGGGCGCCATGTAGTGGACCGATCCCACCGCCAGGCCGATCCGCGTCTCGGGCGGCGCCGCCGTGTCGCGCGCCACGCCGAAGTCCACCACGTAGGGGTGGGGGCGACCGTCCTCGCCGCGCTCGACCAGGATGTTGCCGGGCTTGAGATCGCGGTGGATGAGGCCGGAGCGATGGGCGGCGTGCATCCCCAGGGCAACCTGCCGCATCACGTCGACCCGCTGCTCGACGCTCATCTCCGCCGCCGCGTCGCGCAGGCCGCCGCCCGCGATCAGCTGCATGGCGATGTAGGGCCTGCCGCCGACCTCCCCGACGTCGTAGACCTTGCAGACGTTGTCGTGCTCGATGCGCGCCTGCGCCCGCGCCTCGCGCAGCAGGCGCTCGACGGCTGCCGGGTCGTCGGCGCGCAGGCACTTGAGCGCCACCGGCCGCCGCAACAGCGGGTCCCAGGCCTTCCAGACCCGCCCCATGCCGCCCGCGCCCAGGAGGCTCTTGATCCGGTAGCGGCCCCAATCCTCGCCCGCCGCGGGGCCCTCGCGGGCGTCGTCGCCGGCAGTCCACCGCCGGCGGTCGCCGGCGTCGGTGCCGGCAGCTCCGGCCTCTCCGGCGCCGCCGGCGGTCAGCGACTCGGAGCGCCTTCCTCGAGGCAGCATCAGCGGATCATGGCCGGCCTGGTGGTCCTGGCGCCTGACCGGAACCTTACGGGAGCGTTACCTCTCGCTTCACCCCGCGCCCCTGGCTCCTGAGCACGCCTGAGCACGCCCGCGGCCGCGGCGCGGTCTCGGCCGCTCGCCGGGCGGCGTCCCCGCCGGTTCAGGGGGGCAGGGTCGTGCCAACGTGTCCTCCGGGGGCGGGCTCGCACGGGCGCGCGGGCCCCGGGTGGGCTATCATGCAGTGAATCGCACCGAGCCGTTCAGCCTGTGCCGCGGCAGCCCTCCCTCGAGCCGGACCCGTTCGCGGCCCGCGGCTGCCCGCGGCAGGGAGGAAGATCGAGCCGTGGAAGGGCTGCCCATCGACGAGCTGCTGCGCGACTTCGAGGCCGAGGCCGAGGAGCGGCTCGGACACCTTGAAGAGCTGCTGCTCGCGCTGCCGGCCACGGAGGCCCGCGCCGCGCGGCAGCTGATCGACGACATCCAGCGGGAGCTTCACACTCTCAAGGGGAACGCCGGCATGATGGGTCTGAGCGAGCTGCAAGCCGAGGCCCACGCGATGGAGGACCTGGTCGAGCAGCTCGACCTCAGGCGGCCGCGGGTGGAGCCCCTCCTCGCTGCCCTCGATCGCCTGCGGACGCTCCTGGAGAGGGTCGAGACGGCGACCGCCGCCGCGGGAGGCGCGAGCGCCGAGAAGGCGGGAGGCGCGAGCGCCGGGGATGCAGCGAGCTCGGCTAGCGGAGCCAGCGCTGCGGCCGGCGGCTCGGCCGCCGGGACCCTGGGAGGCGCCAGCGCCGAGGCGGCGGAAGGTTCGGCCGCGGAGGCCCCGGGGGCGACCGCCGCCCCCGCCGCCGCTCCGGCGCCTGCGACGGCCGGAGGTCCGGCGACCGCTGCCGCAGCCGGCAGCGGCGTGCGCATCCCGTTCGCCACCCTCGACGCGCTGGTCGACCTGCTGGCCGAGATGGTGATCGCACGCAACCGCCTCGCCGACTCCCTGGCGCGGGCCCGCCCGCAGGGCGACGGCGGCGCCCGCTTCGGCCGAGCCGAATGGAGCGAGGCGGCGGAAGCCCGCGAGCGCCTGGACCGCACGCTCGACCAGCTGCAGCAGGGGGTGATGGGCCTGCGCATGGTGCCTCTCACCTCGATCTTCCGGCAGCTCGGGCGCATCGTCCACGACACCGGCGAGCAGCAGCGCAAGCAGGTCCGCGTGCTCGCCTCCGGCGGCGAGACGGCGCTCGACAAGGCGCTGCTCGAGCTCGCCGGCGAGGCGCTGGGACACCTGGTGCGCAACGCGGTCATCCACGGCATAGAGGAGCCCGCGGAGCGCCGCCGCGCCGGCAAGGACGAGCGCGGCACGCTGCGCCTGACGGCGCACGCCACCGCCCGCGAGGTGTGCATCGACGTCGAGGACGACGGCAGGGGCGTGCAGGCCGCGGCCGTGCGCGCCGCGGCGGCGCGCACGGCCGCGGCGCAGGCCGGCAGCCCGGGCACGGGTCCGGCCGCGGGCGCGGGCGCAGCCAGGGAGGCAAGCGCAGTCAGGGACGCAAGCGCAGCCGCGGACGCAGCCGCGGGCGACAGCGCAGCCGGCGCCGACGTCTTCGATCTGCTGTTCCTGCCCGGTGTCTCGACCCGCCGCCATGCCGACCTCGGGGCTGGCCGCGGCATCGGCCTCGCCGCCGTCAAGGGAGCCGTCGAGCGCCGCGGCGGGCGCATCGAGGTGGCCTCCGAGCCGGGGCGGGGCAGCCTCTTCCGCCTGCGCCTGCCGCTCAGCGCCTCCATCGCCCGCGCGCTGCTTCTGGGCAGCGACGGCGAGCGCTATGCCGTGCCGCTGCGGGCCGTCGTCGAGAGCCGGCGCCTGGGCCCCGGCGAGCTGCACGAGATCAACGGCGGCGGCGCGCTGCGCTGGCGCGGCGGCGTGATCTCGGCGCTCGACCTGGGGTGCGCCTTCGGCACCGCCGCCGAGCGGCGACGCGAAGGCTACGCGGTGATCATCGAGGACCGCGGCCATTCCCGCGCGCTGCTGGTCGATCAGGTGCTGGACATCCGTGAGATCGTCATCAAGGGCCTCGACCGGCTGATGGCGGAGCTGCCCGGCGTCGCCGGCTCGACGGTGATGGGGGACGGCCGCGCGGTGCTCGTGCTCGACCCGGTGTCGCTGGTCGCCATGTCCCCCCTGCCGGAGGCAGCTCCGTGAAGCGAGAGGCTCTGCCGTGAGCCCGCGTCCGCCCCGCCGCCGCGGCCGCCCCGCCGCGGCCGGCAAGGCCGCCGCCCTCCGCCTGCCGGCCTCCGGTCTGGCGCGGGAGATCCTGGCCGGCGTCGAGCTTCAGGAGCGTCAGGAGCGTCAGGAACAGCAGCCGCGGCAGGGCGGCGAGGCTGCATCGGCGGCGGCGGCCGTGCCGGGTCCAGGGCCAGGAACGCCGACCGAGTGGGGCACGTTTCCATCATCGGGCACGCCGCCCGCGCCGGGCACGCCGCCTGCGTCGGGCACGGCCCCCGAGCCCAGCGCGCCGTCTGCGCCGGGCACGGCCCCTGCGCCCAGCGCGCCGTCCGCGCCCATGCCGCCGCGGGGCCCCAACCGCATCTTCTCGTTCGCCGAGAGCCTGGAGCACCGCGCCGCGCCGGCGCCGGAGGTGCCGGTCGAGCGGCCGCAGAGCTGGGTGACGTTCGAGCTCGCCGGCGAGCGCTACGCTCTGCCCGTCGCCCGTGTCCAGGAGATCACGCGCGCCCACGGCATCACGCGGGTGCCGCACGCGCCGCCGCCGGTGCGCGGCATCGCCAACCTGCGCGGCAGGGTGCTGGTGGTGGTCGATCTGCGGCTGCGCCTGGGCTTGCCGCCGGCCGCCGCCGCCGGCGAGCGCAGCCGCATCCTGGTGGTGTCGGCGCGCGAGCGTTCGCTCGGCCTGCTGGTGGATGCCGCCCACCAGGTCGTCGGCCTGCTGCCGAGCCGCATCGAGCCGCCGCCGCCCGATCTGATGGACGAGCGCTCGGCCTACCTGGCGGGCGTCGTCCAGCTCGACGACAACCTGGTGATCGCGCTGGACATCGACCAGCTGCTGCTGGTGCCCGAGGACGCCGAGAACCAATCCCAACTCGAGGCAGGAGGACCGTCGTGACCACCGAGGCATCCTGTACCAACACCCGCCCGCCGCGCCGGCCGCCGCCCCGCGAGGGCCGTCGCCGAAGATGGAGCCGCGGGGCGCGGGCGGTCGCCGGCCTCGCCGCGGCGCTGGCGCTGGCCGCCGGCGCGCTCGGCCTGGCGGCGGCCGCCGCCGATTTCGTCGTCGTGGTCAACGCCGCCAACCCGCAGGCGGCGGTGCCCGCCGCCGAGGTCTCGAACATGTTCCTGCAGAAGACGCACAAGTGGGAGTCCGGCGAACGGATCAAGGCGGTCGACCTGCCGGAGACGTCGGCGGCGCGCGAGAGCTTCTCGAAAGCCGTCCACGGCCGCCCGACCTCCGCAGTCAAGGCCTACTGGCAGCGGATGATCTTCTCCGGCATCGACACGCCGCCGCCCGAGAAGCCTTCCGCCGCCGAGGTGCTGGCGTACGTGCGCGCCAACCCCGGCGCCATCGGCTACGTCCCGGCCGGCACGCAGCTGCCGGACGGGGTCAAGGCGCTCAAGGTGACGCCATGAGGCCGCGGCCGCGCCGCGCTTGCCACGCCGCGCCCGGCGGCCGGCCCGCCACGCCCCGGCGGCCCGCCACACCCCGGCCGTCGTCCACACCCCGGCGACCGGCCACACGCCGGCGACCCGCCAGCGGTCGGCGCGAGAGCCGAGGCTAAGGCGCGCATGTTCCGCAACCTGCGCTTCACCCATCGCGTGCTGCTCATGCCGGGCCTGGCCGCCGCCGGCCTGGTGCTGATCCTGGTCGCCATCCAGGTGCTGGGAGCGCGCACCGGCAAGGCGCTGACCGACATCCAGCACGGCTACGCGCCGGCTCTCGACACCGCGCGCGACCTCGAGGCGGCGCTCGGCGCCATCCAGCGCGGCCTGCAGGACGCGGCCACCACCCGCGACGCCGGGTTGCTCGCCGAGGCCGACCGGCAGCACGACGCGTTCCTCGGCGCGCTCAAGAAGGCCGAGGACAACCCCGCCATCCCGGCGACCGAACGGGAGTCGATCGCCGGCGCCGTCAACCAGTATTACCAGCTGGCGCGCCGCAACACCCAGAGCACGATCGGCGGCGCCGTCCCCGAGGGCCTGCGCGAGCAGATCGACCGCTACAACGAGATCCGCCGCAGGCTGGCCGACTTCACCGCCCGCAGCCGCACCGACATGGAGGCGGCGTTCGCCAGCGCCCGCACCAACCAGCGCCTGTCGCTCGGCATCATCAGCACGCTCACCGTGGCGATCGTCATCGTCCTCGCCGGCCTGTCGTTCCTGATCATCCGCTCGCTCACCGGGCCGCTCAACGAGGCCGTCGACGCCGCGGGGCGCCTGGCGCGCGGCGACCTGTCGGCGGCGATCGCCGTGCGGTCGCCCGACGAGATCGGCGAGCTGTCGCTCGCCATGCAGCAGCTGCTCGCCTACCTGCGCGACATGGCGCGGGTGGCGGACGCGATCGCCCTGGGCGACCTGCGCGGCGACGTCGAGCCGCGCTCGCCGACCGACGCCTTCGGCCAGGCCTTCCGCACCATGATCGCCAACCTGCGGCAGATGCTGGGAGACCTCAAGAGCTCGGCGGCGCAGGTCGCCACCACCGCCGACGAGATCTCGGCTTCGGCGGTCGAGATCCGGCATGGCGCCGAGAGCCAGTCGGCCTCGACCGAGGAGACCTCGGCCACCATGGTGGAGATGGCGACCCAGCTCGACAGCGTCAACCGTTCCACCCAGGCGCTGGCCGCCAACGTCGAGGAGACCTCGACCTCCATCCAGCAGATGGGGACCTCGATCGAGGAGGTGGCCAGGAGCTCGGAACGCCTGCTGGGCTCGGTCCAGGAGACCGCAACGACGATCGAGCAGATGACCAGCTCGATCGAGTCGATCGCCGCCAAGGTCAACGTCGTCGACGAGGTCTCGCGGCAGGCCACCGCCGCCGCCACCGAAGGCGGCGAGCGGCTCTCGGGGGTGATCCTGGGCATCGGCGCCTCGGGCAAGGACATCGGCAAGATCGTCCGCATCATCGACGACATCGCCGACCAGACCAACCTGCTGGCGCTCAACGCCGCCATCGAGGCGGCGCGCGCCGGCGACGCCGGCCGCGGCTTCGCGGTGGTGGCCGACGAGATCAAGCGGCTGGCCGAGCGCTCGATCGCCTCGACGCGCGAGATCACCAACTTCGTCGAGGCGATGCAGGGCGACACCCAGGAGGCGGTCGAGCTGTCGCAGCGCGTGCTGCGCCAGATCGTCGATTCGGTCAGCCGCACCACCGAGCTGGTGCGCAACGTCCAGGCCGCCACCCAGGAACAGAGCGGCGGCGCGGCCCGCATCCTGCGCACCGCCGGCAGCATGCAGGACGTCACCCAGCAGCTCGCCACCGCCGCCCGCGAGCAGGCGCAGGGCGCCCGCCAGATCATGACCACGGCGTCGATGATGAATCAGATGACGCAGCAGGTCGCCGACGCCACCGCCGAGCAGATGCGCGGCGGCGACCAGGTGGTCAAGGCCGTCGATCAGATCGCGCAGGTGGCGCAGCAGTACCTCTCCGCCACCGAGGAGCTGTCGGTCGCCACCCAGAGCCTGGCGCTCGAGGCCGAGCGCCTGAAGAGCCTGTCGGGAGTGTTCAAGCTATGAGCGCGTTTCCGTCCCCCGCCGCCGGCGAGCTGTCGTGGGACGGCGCCATGCGCCTGCTCGAGGCGCTGCCCGCGCTGCCCCTCGGCGAGCGTGGCGCGCAGA
>DASZHY010000039.1:0-33817 GCA_035949675.1 Thermoanaerobaculia bacterium | reverse complement strand
TGATCCCCGACGTGGTGCGCAACGTCGGGCCGGCAGCCGCCGACCAGACGTTGGAGTGGGCGCTTCAGGGGCGCGACCGCGGCGTCGTGGCCCTGGGCCTCTCCGGCAACGAGGCGAGGTTTTCCAACGAGCCCTTTCGCCCCCACTTCGAGGCGGCGCGGCAGGCGGGGCTGCACCGCGTCGCCCACGCCGGCGAGCACTCCGGGCCGGAGTCGATCCGCTCGGTGCTCGAGGTCTGCGGCGCCGAGCGCATCGGCCACGGCCTGCGCGCTGTCGAGGACCCGGCCCTGCTCGCCGAGCTGCGCGAGCGCCGCATCCCCCTCGAGCTGTGCCCCTCCTCCAACCTCTGCCTCGGCGTGGTGCAGGACCTCGCCCACCACCCGTTCGACCAGCTCTACCGCGCCGGCCTGCGGGTGTCGGTGAGCTCCGACGACCCGGCGTTCTTCAACACCAACCTCACCCGCGAGTACCTGCGCCTGGGGCAGACCTTCGGCTACGACGCCGACCAGCTCGCCGGCCTGGCCTTGGCCGGACTGCGCCAATCCTTCCTGCCCGTGCCCGAGCGCACCGCCCTCGAGGCGCGCTTCCACGCCGAGCTCGCCGGCCTCGGCCGCGAGCTGTTCGGCGCGCCGGTGCAGCTCCCGGTCGCCTGACGAGCCGGGGCCCGCCAGCCCGCCTCCTACGGCTGAAAGGACAGGACGGCTTCGATCACCCGCGACTGCTCGGCCGCCGTCAAGGCGTGGAAGAGCGGCAGGCGGACCAGGCGGTCGCCGGCGTCGGCGGCGACGGGGCAGTCGCTCGGGCGGGCGGCGAGCTTGCGCCCGTACGCCGAGAGGTGGAGCGGGACGTAGTGGAAGACGGCGAGGATGCGGCGGCTCGCGAGATGGGCGATCAGCGCCTGGCGAGCGGCGAGCGACGGCAGCAGCAGGTAGAAGATGTGGGCGGGCTGCTCGCAGCCGGGCGGCACCACCGGCAGCCTGACGCCGGCGCCCGCCGCCCAGCCGGCCAGCTCCTGCCGGTAACGCTCCCAGATGCGGCGGCGCGCCGCCTGGATGCGCTCGCGGGCCTCCAGCTGACCGAGCAGGAAGGCGGCCAGGAGGTCGGCCGGCAGGTAGCTCGATCCCAGGTCCACCCAGGTGTACTTGTCGATCATGCCGCGAAAGAACTGGCTGCGGTTGGTGCCCTTCTCGCGCACGATCTCGGCGCGCTCGACGTAGCGGCGGTCGTTGATGACCAGCGCTCCGCCCTCGCCGCAGGTGACGTTCTTGGTCTCGTGGAACGACAGCGTCGACATGCCGCCGAAGCTGCCGAGCGGGCGGCGGCCGCGCTTGCCGAACAGGCCGTGGGCGTTGTCCTCGACGACGGCGATGCCGCGCGGCGCGGCGGCCTCCTGGATGGCTTCCATCT
This sequence comes from Thermoanaerobaculia bacterium, assembly GCA_035949675.1. Classification (GTDB taxonomy): domain Bacteria; phylum Acidobacteriota; class Thermoanaerobaculia; order Multivoradales; family UBA5704; genus JASLEW01. The sequence continues at coordinate 32,410 of DASZHY010000039.1, read as the reverse complement.
CGCAGCCGACCCCGGCGTAGTGCACCGGCACGATCGCCCGCGTGCGCGGGCCGAGGAGCCGCGGCAGCTGCGACTCGTCGAGGTTCAGGGTGTCGGGCCGGACGTCGGCGAACACCGGCCGGGCGCCGCGCAGCGCGAAGGCGTTGATGGTGGAGACGAAGGTGAAGGACGGCACCACCACCTCGTCCCCGGGCGCCAGGTCGAGCAGCAAGGCGCTCATCTCGAGGGCGTGGGTGCAGGATGTGGTCAGCAGCACCCGCTCGGCTCCCAGCTCCGCCGCGAGCAGCGCCTCGCAGCGGCGCGAGAACTGCCCGTCGCCGGAGATCTTGCCGGCGGCGAGCGCCTCCCGCATGTAGCGCAGCTCCTCGCCGGCCACCGCCGGGCGATTGAAGGGGATGTCGATCTCGCCGCTCTCGCTCATCGATGCCTCACCACCAGCCCTCACCACCAGCGGTGGTACCACAGCTCGAGCGAGCGGGTGCGCATGCCGAACTGCTGATAGATGCGCTGGGCGCGGACGTTGCGCCCCTGGGTGACCACGCTGATGGTCGCGGTGCTCCGGTCCTCCAACCACTCGAGGGCGGCGGCGATCAGCCGCCCGCCGATCCCCTGGCCCTGCGCCGTGCCGGCGACCGCGAAGAGGCCGATCCTGCCCTCGCCTTCCGCCGCCAGGCTGGCGGTGATGTAGCCGCGGATCGCGCCGGCTCCGGCCTCGGGCCACGCCTCGGCCGCCACGAGCACGACGCCGTCCGGGTCGCCGCAGCTGTTCTCGATCCAGATGGAGTAGAGGTCGTCGCAGCGGCCGCGGTCGAAGTGCGGATCGTGGTAGAAGCGCGAGTCGTGATGGCTGGCAGCGGCGATGCGCCGCAGCTCCGGTACGTCCGCCGCCGCCGCCCGCCGCACCGCCACCGCCTCCGCTGGAGCGGCCCCGGCCGCACTGGCGCCGGCGCCGCCGCCGCTGGCCCTGCCGCCGCCGGCCCCGCCCCCGCCGGAGCGCAGCCGGAGGTCCAGGGTCATTCGCACATCCACCAGCCGGAACCCGGCCTCCTCGGCGAGCGGCGCGGTTTCGGGATCGGCCGCGTCGGCCAGGAAGTAGAGACACTCGACGCTCTCCCGCGCCGCCCAGCGCTCGATGCGCGCCAGCGTCTCACGGGTCAGGCGGTTGCCGCGCACCCTGCCGATGCGCCGCCCGAAGTGCCCGCTGTCCCAGGGGAGCAGGTCGCAGGGCGGGCGGCCGGGCCGTGGGTGCTTCAGGCCCGGTCTCCCGGCGTGACCCGCCGCACGCTGTAGATGGGGCGCGACATCAGCCGGAAGTGCATGCGTGCCAGGTACTCGCCGATGATGCCGAGGGTGAACAGCTGGGCGCCGGAAAAGATCGCGATCACCGAGGCCAGGAACGGGAACCCGGGAACGCTGGTGCCCTGGATGAGGTAGCGGCCGACGACGTAGGCGAGCACGCCGATCCCCAGCAGGGTCGAGGCGAAGCCGACGAAGCTCGCCAGCTTGAGCGGTCCGACGCTGAAACCGGTGACCATGTTGAGAGCGTGGCGTGCCAGCATCCGCAAGGTGTAGTTGGAGCGCCCGCTGCGCCGCGTTTCGTGGCGCACCGGCACCGCCGCGAAGCGGGTGGTAGCCCAGGTGAGCAGCACGTCGATCGACACGTAGGGATTGCCGTACTGCTCGAAAGCGTGGCGCAGCTCGGTGCGAAAGGCGCGAAAGGCGCTGACGCGGCGGGCGATCGCCGCGCCCATGGCGCCCTGGAGCACCAGCTTGGTGGCGCGTGAAGCGACGACGCGGAGCAGCCCGTGCCGCTCGGCCAGCGGCGTGCCGTAGACCACGTCCACCTCTTCGCCGAGCGCGTCGAGCAGCTTGGGGATCTCCTCGGGTGGGTGCTGCAGGTCGTCGTCCATGGTCACCACCACCGCCCCCGCCGCCGCCCGGATGCCGCACAGCAGGGCATTGTGCTGGCCGTAGTTGCGCATCAGATCGATGCCGCGCACCCGCGGCTCGCCCGGCAGCGGCTCGCGCTCCGCCAGCCCCAGGATCACCTGCCAGCTGGCGTCGCGGCTGCCGTCGTTGACCAGCAGGACCTCCGAGCGCGGCGCGCGGACCGCGAGCACCGCCGCCAGCCTGGCCACCAGCTCGGGCAGCGCCGCCGCGCCGTCATAGACCGGGACGACCACCGACACCGCGAGCGGCAGCTGGGTGGCAGCCGTCCCGGCACCGGCGGTGGGCAGCGGCAGGGTCATGGCCGGCGGATATTATCCCCCATTGCTCGAGGCCACCGGCCGTCACCGCCGGCTCTATCCGTCACCGCGGCGTGCTATACAAGGAGGTGCCCCGCCGTCTCACGCCCGCCCGGGAAGTGTGGAAAGATGGCGGCGGGCGAGGAGGAAGCGAGAATGAGCGATGTGTACAGGGCCCCGCTCAACTGGTATGCGAGCGGGGATCGCGATAACGACGTCGAGGAGACCCAGGAGTGGCTCGAGGCGTTCGGGCAGCTGATCGAGCGCGAGGGCCGCGACCGCGCGCAGTTCATGCTGCAGAAGCTGCTCGAGAAGGGTTACGAGCGAGACGTCAGCCTGCCCTTCACCGCCAACACGCCGTACATCAACACGGTGCCGGCGTCCAAGCAGCCAGCCTACCCCGGGGACCGCGAGATCGAGCGCCGCATCAAGAGCATCACCCGCTGGAACGCCATGGCGATGGTGGTGCGGGCGAACAAGAAGTTCGCGGGCCTGGGCGGCCACATCTCGACGTTCGCGTCCGCCGCCACCCTGTACCAGGTGGCCCTGCATCACTTCCTCCGCGGCCGCGACGCGCTGGCCGAAGACGGCTTCGGCGGCGACCTGGTCTACTTCCAGGGACATGCCTCGCCCGGCATCTACGCCCACGCCTTCCTCGAAGGACGCATCAGCTTCGAGCAGATGGAGTGCTTCCGGCGCGAGCTCACCTCGACCGGCGGCCTCTCGTCGTACCCGCACCCCTGGCTGATGCCGGACTTCTGGGAGTACCCGACGGTCTCGATGGGGCTCGCGCCCATCGCCGCCATCTACCAGGCCAAGTTCAACCGCTACCTGCGCGACCGCGGTCTGCGGCCGCACCAGGGCCGGCGGGTGTGGGCCTTCCTGGGAGACGGCGAGACCGACGAGCCCGAGACCCTGGGCGCCATCACCATGGCGGCGCGCGAGAAGCTCGACAACCTGATCTTCGTCATCAACTGCAACCTGCAGCGGCTGGACGGCCCGGTGCGCGGCAACGGCAAGATCATCCAGGAGCTCGAGACCGCCTTCCGCGGCGCCGGCTGGCTGGTGCTCAAGGTGATCTGGGGGAGCGAGTGGGACCCGCTGCTCGAAGCCGACTCGACCGGGCTGCTGGTCCAGCGCATGAACGAGGTCGTGGACGGCCAGTACCAGAAGTACGTGGTCGAGCCGGGCTCCTACATCCGCAAGGACTTCTTCGGCAAGTATGCCGAGCTCCTGGCGCTGGTCAACAACTATTCCGACGAGCAGCTCAAGGGCCTGCGGCGGGGCGGCCACGACCCGGTCAAGGTCTACGCCGCCTTCAAGGCGGCGATCACGCAGCGCGGCCTGCCGACCGTGATCCTCGCCAAGACCGTCAAGGGCTACGGGCTGGGCGAGGCCGGCGAGGGCAAGAACGTCACCCACCAGCAGAAGAAGCTCAACGACGAGGAGCTGCGGCAGTTCCGCGACCGCTTCGACATCCCGGTGCGCGACGAGGACCTCCACGAGACGCCGTTCTACCGGCCGGCCGAGAACAGCAAGGAGATCCAGTACCTGAAGGAGCGCCGGCGCGCTCTGGGCGGGCCGCTGCCGCGGCGCCGGGTGCGCAGCGCGCCGCTGGCGCTGCCCCAGGACGACATCTGGAAGACCTTCTACGCGAGGGTCAACCGCGACGTCTCGACCACCATGGTCTTCGTGCAGATGCTGACCCAGCTGATGAAGGACAAGGAGATCGGCAAACTGGTGGTGCCGATCGTGCCCGACGAGGCGCGCACCTTCGGCATGGAGTCTCTCTTCCGGCAGTTCGGCATCTACAGCCACGTCGGCCAGCAGTACGAGCCGGTGGACAAGGGCATGCTGCTGTACTACCGCGAGGCCCAGGACGGCCAGATCCTCGAGGAGGGCATCACCGAGGCGGGCTCGATGGCTTCCTTCATCGCCGCCGGCACCTCGTACGCCACCCACGGCAAGGACATGATCCCGTTCTTCATCTTCTACTCGATGTTCGGGTTCCAGCGCATCGGCGACCTCATCTGGGCGGCCGGCGACCAGCGCGCCAGGGGTTTCCTGCTCGGCGGCACCTCGGGCCGCACGACGCTCAACGGCGAGGGGCTGCAGCACGAGGACGGCCACAGCCACGTCCTCGCTTCCACGGTGCCCAATCTCCTCGCCTACGACCCGGCCTTCGCCTACGAGGTCGCGGTGATCATCCGCGACGGGCTGCGGCGGATGTACCAGGAGCGCGAGGACGTCTTCTACTACATCACCCTCTACAACGAGAACTACCCGATGCCCCCCAAGCCGGAAGGGGTCGACGAAGGCATCCTCAAGGGGCTCTACAAGGTCCGCCCGGCGCCGGCCATCCCCCCATCCATCCAGGCGGCGCCGGCGAGCGCAGACGCCCCGGCGGCGCAGGCCCACCTCTTGGGGAGCGGCTCGCTGCTCCGCGAGGCCCTGCGCGCACAGCAGATCCTCGCCGAGCGCTACGGCGTGGCGGCGGACGTGTGGAGCGCCACCAGCTACAAGTCGCTGGTCCGCGACGCCCTGGACGTCGAGCGCTGGAACATGCTGCACCCCGACCAGGAGCCGCGCCAGCCTTACGTGGCTTCGCTGTTCGCCGGCGATGACGCGCCGCTCGTCGCGGTCTCGGACTTCATGAAGGCGCTGCCTGACCAGATTGGACGCTGGCTGCCGGGCCGCCTGTTCTCGCTCGGCACCGACGGTTTCGGCAGGAGCGACACGCGCGAAGCGCTGCGCCGCTTCTTCGAGGTCGACGCCGAGTGCATCGTGGTGGCGACCCTTTACAGCCTGGCGCGTCGCGGCGCCCTCGACCGCGAGCTGGTCCGGCAGGCGATCGTCGATCTGGGGGTCGATCCCGAGAAGGCGAACCCGCTCTACACCTAGTGGCCCGAGCGGGACTCTAGCCTCCGGCTGGTTGAACCGGCCGGCCGGCGGCGGACACTGACAGCCGATATCCCAACCGGAGAGGAGACACTTCCGATGCGAATCAAGAAGGCCCTGCAGACGCTTTCCGTGATGCTGTTGCTGCCGGTGGCGTGGCGAACGGCGGCCGCCCAGCCGGCGGTGTACAAGGCGGATCCCGTGCATTCCAAGGTCGGGTTCTCGATCCGTCACCTGGTCAGCGACGTGGACGGCCGCTTCAAGGAGTTCGAGGGGACGATCAAGTACGATGCCCAGCACCCGGCCGACTCGAGCGTGCAGTTCACCGTTCAGGCGGCGTCGATCAATACCGGCACCGACGATCGCGACAAGCATCTCAGGTCGCCCGATTTCTTCGACGTGGCGAAGTTCCCCACCCTGAGCTTCACCAGCACCAAGGTTGTTCCCAAGGGCAACAATGCTTATGACGTCACCGGCAACCTGACCATCCGCGGCGTGACCAAGACGGTCACCATCCCCGCCAAGTTCCGCGGCGAGGTGAAGTCGCCGATGGGCGAGCGGGCCGGCTTCGAGAGCACGTTCACCGTCAACCGGCTCGACTACGGCGTGGCGTGGAACCGGGCGATCGAGGGCGGCGGGACGATCCTCGGCGACGACGTCGACGTCTCGATCCGCATCGAGGCCGTCAAGCAGGGTGCGGCGGCGGCGAAGTAGGCTTCCCGGCTTGCGGCCCGCACCCCCTCGGGTTAAGGTTGGCCGGTGAAGCTACGGACCGTCGTGCGCGATTGCCTGTTCCTGAACTGGGCTTTGCCCGCCGAGGCCCTCCCCGAGCCGCCGGCGCCCCTGCGCTACCAGCGTCATGTCTGGCGGGGCCGCGACCACGTGTTCGTGTCGGCGCTGCTGTTCCACCACGACGCGGTGCGGTGGAGCGCCTTTCCGCTGCTGCGGGTGGGATATCCGCAGCTCAACGTCAGGCTTTACGTGCTCGACGAGGACGGCGTGCCGGCGGTGCTCTTCCAGCGCGAGCTGATGCCGGCCTGGGTGGCGCCGGGAGTGCGTCTGGTGTCGCACCACCCGGCGGCCAGCGCCCGCCTGGACTTCCCGCGCCCGTCGCGGGAGGTCGGGGCCGAGAGCTGGCAATGGCGGGCAGAGCGCGGCGGCACTCTCACCGTGCGCGCCTGGGTGCACAGCCCGACCTTCGGCGAGGGACCGCGCGTCGGCAGCTGGGAGGAGACGGTGCGCTACTTCCAGGACCGCCCGCGCGGCTACGCCGTGCACGGCGGCGCGCTGCACCGCGTCGACGCCTCGCATCCGCCCGTCGATGCCGTCTGGCCGCTGGCCGCCGAGGTGGGAGGGGACGCGCTGCTGCGCCGCCTGCTGCCGCCGCAGGACGGCCATGGCGCCTGGCCGGCGCTGCACTCGAGCTGGCTCTGCCCGGAGATGCCGTTCTCGATCGCCTTCGACCTGGTGCCCAGGGTGCACCCGGTGGTGCAGCACCTGCCGCATCCGGCGGCCGGCCGCATCGGCAGCCCCGCGTTCCTCGGCGAGCCGCAGCCGGCGGCGCCTGTCAAGTCGGCCGAAATCGCGGCCGGCGCCGGCGTGCTAGCATCCGCCGCATGAGCTCGCGCCCGAACCTGCGCTTGAACCCAATCGACCCCCGGGACCGCCGGCCGCAGCGCATCGCGATGCTGCCCGGCGACGGCATCGGCAAGGACGTGACCGCCGAGGCGGTGAAGGTGCTCGAGACCGCGGCGGAGGCGTTCGGCCTGCCGCTCGAGCTGGTGCATCTCCCCTGGGATGCCGACCGCTACCTGGCGACCGGCGAGACCCTGCCGGTCGGCGCTCTCGAGGATTTCCGCGACAACTGGTCGGCGGTCTTCATCGGCGCCTACGGCGATCCGCGGGTGCCGGACATGAAGCACGCCGCGGACATCCTGCTCGGCATCCGCTTCGGCCTGGATCTCTACATCAACCTGCGGCCGATCAAGCTCTACGACGCGCGCTACTGTCCGCTCGCGGGCCGCCGCGAGGCCGACATCGACATCGTGGTGTTCCGCGAGAACACCGAGGGCGCCTACGTCAACATCGGCGGCAACTTCAAGCGCGGCACCGCCGACGAGGTGGCGGTGCAGGACGAGATCCACACCCGCAAGGGGGTCGAGCGCATCCTGCGCGCCGCCTTCGACTACGCGGTGGCGCACGGCCGCCGGCAGGTGCTGATGAGCGACAAGTCCAACGTCATGCGCTACGGCCACGACCTGTGGCAGCGTTGCTTCCGCGAGGTCGCCGCCGACTACCCGCAGATCCAGGCCCAGCACATGTTCGTCGATGCGCTCGCCATGCAGATGGTGCTGCATCCCGAGAAGCTCGACGTGATCGTCACCAACAACATGTTCGGCGACATCATCACCGACCTCGGCGCCGCCCTGCAGGGCGGCCTTGGCGTGGCCGCCTCCGCCAACCTCCATCCGGGGCGCACCTCGATGTTCGAGCCGGTCCACGGCTCGGCGCCCAAGTACGCCGGCACCGGCCGCGCCAACCCGGTGGGCGCAGTCCTCTCCTCGGCGCTGATGCTCGACACCCTGGGCCACGCCGAGGCGGCGCGCACCATCGAGGACGCGGTCGCCGACAGCTTGCGCCAGGGTCAGACCACCCCCGACCTCGGCGGCAGCCTGACCACCTCGGAGGTCGGCGACCTGCTGGCGGCGGCGGTTTCCCGCGCCTCGCGCGCGGCAGCTCCGGCACTCTAGCTTCCACGCCTGCGGGAGGGAGATCGCGAGCTTCCGAGATGAGAACAGTCCTCCTCTTGCTCGCGTGCGTCGCGCTGGGTTCCTGTGCGGCAAAGACCAGCCCGCAGGGCGGGCATCCCAAGGGACCGGACAAAGCGACGGAGGGCACCTTCTTCGGCACTGCGACGCTGCAAGCGAGCGGCGAGATCTGCCTGCGTCTGCGGACTGAAGAACCCGGGAAGCCGGTCGCCGAAGGGTATCGCTGCTACTCGCCGACGGATGCAAGCTATCCCGCCATCCGTCGCCACGTGGAGCCGATCAAGGTCGGAGAAGAGAAAGTCATCGCGCCCTTTGAGTAGCGCGATCTGAACGCTCGCCCGCCGGCCTTTCCGCTGCTAATCGCTGCGCAAGGCGACGATCGGGTCGACCTCGGTGGCCCGCCGGCCCGGCGACCAGGCGGCGGCCACGGCGACCAGCAGGAGCCCTGCCGCCGCCGCGCCGAAGGTCGGCGGGTCGGCCGCGCCGACGCCGTAGAGCAGTGACGAGAGGATCCTGCCGAGGGCGAGGGCCCCGCCGGCGCCCAGCAGGACTCCGCCTCCTGCCAGCAGCGCGGCCTCGCCTACCACGAGGCCGAGAACGGCCCGCGGCCTCGCCCCGAGCGCCACCCGCAGACCCAGCTCGCGGGTGCGCTGGGCGACCGAGTAGGAGGTGACGCCGTAGATGCCCACCGCCGAAAGCGCCAGGGCGAGGGCGGCGAAGAAACCCAGCAGCATCAGGCTGAAGCGGCGCCGGCTCACGGAACCGCTCACCACCTGCTCGAGGGTGCGGACCTTGGTGATCGGCTGACCGGAGTCGACCTGGCGGACCGCCGCCCTGACCGCTGCCGTCATGGCAGCGGGGTCGGTGCGGGTACGGATCACGAAGGCCATGCTGGACGACGCCAGCGCCGGCAGGATCTGTGCCGCTGTCCGGTACATCTGGGGTTGGGGCTCGCTCCCCAGGGCTTGGCGGACCGTGCCCACGACGCCGACGACCGTGTACCAGGGATTGGCGGCGTCGTTGCCGCGCCGCGGGTTCGTGGCGCGGCGAAACCGCTTGCCCAGGGGATCCTCGTGCGGCCAGAACGTCCGCGCCATGACCTCGTCGATGACCGCCGCCAGCGGCTTGCCGGCGGCGTCCCCGGCGTCGAGCAAACGGCCCTCGCGCAGCGGGATGCCCATCGCCTCGAAGTATCCGGGCACGATCTCCCGCGAGTCGGCGAACATCACCTCCTCTGGCTTCTCGGGCACCGGCCGCCCCTCGATGTAGACGCCGGCCTTCGCTTCGACGCCGCTCAGCGGCAGCTCCGAGATGCCGCCCGCCGCGGCAGCGCCCGGCAGCGCCCGCAGCCTGTCGGCCACCCGCTGGAAGAGGAGCGCCAGGCGGGGCGCTTGCCGCGCGGGATCCTCCGGCCGGTCGATCTCGAAGCTGAGGACCCCTGCCGCCCGGAATCCCGGATCCACGCCGAGCAGGGAGATCAGGCTGCGCAGCAGCAGGCCGGCGCCGATCACCAGCACCACCGCGAGCGCCACCTCCGCCATCACCAGGCCGTTGCGGGTGCGCCGGCTCGCCACCGTGCCGGTGCCCGCGCGGGCGCCGCCGCGCAGCAGCTCCGCAAGGTCCGGCCGGCCGGTCTGCACCATGGGCGCCAGGCCGGCCATGATGCTGGCGGCGAGGCAGAGCACGGCGGTGAACGCCAGCACCCGGCCGTCCAGGCCCATGGCGCCGCCGCCCCCCGCGCCGGAGCCGGCGATGAAGGCGCGAGCGACTGGCGGTGCCGCGGCGGCGAAGAGCCGGAGCCCGGCGGCGGCAACGGCAAGGCCGAGGACGCCGCCCGCCAGGGCGAGCAGGCAGCTCTCGAGCAGCAGCTGGGCGACCAGCCGCCCGCGCCCGGCGCCGAGCGCGGTGCGCACGGCGATCTCCCGCCGGCGCCCGGCCGCCCGCGCCAGCAGGAGGTTGGCGACATTGGCGCAGGAGATGAGCAGCACCAGGCCGCCGGCGCCCCAGAGCATCAGCAGCCCGGGCCGGAGATCTCCGACCAGCTGCTCGGACAGCGGCTCGAGACGCGCGGTCCAGCCCTTGACCCGCGGGTGGAGCCGTTCCAGCTGCCCGCAGATCGCCGCCAGCTCGGCCTGGGCGGCAGCGATCCCCACGCCCGGCCGCAGGCGGCCGATCGCCACGCCGATGCGGCTCGCCTGGTCCTGCAGCTGGTCGGCCCGCAGCGCCAGCGGCACCCAGGCGTCGGGTTCGGCGGCGAAGCCGTAGAACGCCGGCATCTCGGAGGCGCGCGGGAAGGCGAAGCGGCGCGGCATCACCCCGGCGACGACCACCGGATTGCCGTCCAGGACGACCTGCCGGCCGACGACGTGCGGGTCGCCGCCGAACCAGCGCCGCCAGCCGGTGTCGGAGAGCAGCACGGCCGCGGCCTTGCCCGGGACCTCGTCGGCGGGCACGAGCCCTCTCCCCAGGGCGGCCGGCGTACCCAGCAGCGCCGAGAAGTCGCCGGTGACGCGGACGACGTCGAGCTGCCGGGGGTCGCCCTGCCCGGTCAAGGCCATGGTCGCCGGTTGCACCAGCGCCAGCCGTTCCAGGCCTCGGCTCTGCCGCCGCCAGTCGTAGAAATCGCCGTACGACACCGGCAGCTTGTCCGCCAGGCCGGCCGACTGCGCCAGCCCCGGATTCGAGGCCCAGGCGACGACCAGCCGGCCAGGGTCGCGGAAAGGCGGCGGCATGAGCAGCGCCGAGTCGACGACGCTGAAGATCGCGGTGTTGCCGCCGATGCCGAGCGCCAGGGTCAGCACGGCGGCGAGAACCAGTCCCGGCTGCCGGGCGAGGCCGCGGGCGGCGAAACGGAGGTCCTGGACCAGGGCGCTCATCGGTTCCCTGATTGTGCCTCAAACGGCGTCGTCCGCGGGTACTGGGCTGACCCGGTACCCGTCCGCGTGGAGACTCACGATGAGGGCACTCCCGTAGTAGCATCCATCTTGTCAGGGCGGGGGCTGGCGGGGCCGAGCGCTTCGGGCCTCGCGCTCGAGCTCACGACCCTCGCTCTCACGACGAAGGAGCACCGCACCCGTGGACATCTCGAACCCGGCGGGGACGCCGCTGATCTACGACTGGAACCGCGCCGCCGGCGCCGACCTCGAACCGGCGCGCGGCCGCGTCGAGCTCGACGACGAGACGCTGCGCGACGGCCTGCAGTCCCCGTCGGTCAAGGCGCCCGCGATCGAGGACAAGCTGCGCCTGCTGCACATGATGGCGAAGCTGGGGATCGAGGCCGCCGACCTCGGACTGCCCGGCGCCGGGCCGCACGTGGTGCGCGACGTCGAGCGGCTGGCCCGCGAGATCGTCGACCAGCGGCTGCCCATCACCCCCAACTGCGCCGCGCGCACGGTGATCGCGGACATCCAGCCGATCGTCGAGATCGCGCAGCGCACCGGGCTCTCGGTCGAGGTGGCCTGCTTCATCGGCTCCTCGCCGATCCGCCAGTACGCGGAGGGCTGGACTCTCGACCGCATGCTGCGGCTGACGAGCGAGGCCGTCGCGTTCGCGGTGGGCGAGGGCCTGCCGGTGATGTACGTCACCGAGGACACCACCCGCGCCGCCCCCGAGGACCTCCGCCGTCTCTACACGACGGCGGTCGAGGCCGGCGCCCGCCGCGTCTGCATCGCCGACACGGTCGGCTTCGCCACCCCTGCCGGCGCCGCCAACGTCACCCGCTTCATCCGCGAGGTCGTGGCCGCGACCGGCGAGGAGGTCCAGATCGACTGGCACGGCCACCGCGACCGCGACCTGGCGGTCATCAACGCGCTCAGCGCCGCCGCCGCCGGCGCCGACCGCCTGCACGGCACCGCGGTCGGCATCGGCGAGCGCGTCGGCAATTGCCCCATCGACCTGCTGCTGGTGAACATGCAGCTGATGGGCTGGATCGACCGCGATCTCAGCAGCCTGCGCGCCTACTGCCAGCTGGTCGCCGACACCACTGGCGTGCCGCTGCCCGACAACTACCCGGTCGTCGGGCGCGACGCCTTCCGCACCGCCACCGGCGTCCATGCCTCGGCGATCCTCAAGGCCCGCGCCCGCGGCCAGGAATGGCTGGCGGACCGGGTGTATTCCTCCGTGCCGGCGAGCCTCATCGGCAGCCGGCAGGTCATCGAGGTGGGCCCGATGAGCGGCGAGTCGAACGTCGTCTGCTGGCTCGAGGACCATGGCATCGCCGCCGAGCCGGCGCTGGTCGAGGAGATCTTCCGCCGCGCCAAGCAGGCGGCGAAAGTGCTCACCGACGCGGAGATCCTGGAGATCTGCGCCGCGCTACAGGCTCCCGGCGGGCCGGCGAGGACCGGTGCGGCAGCCGTGGCGGAGGAAACGCCGGGCGCCGCCGCTCCGGCCGCCCCATTGCGCATGTCTTGAGCCGTGGCCAGCGAATCATCCGCTCCGGGGGCCGCTCCGGGGGCCGCTCCTGCCGCTCCGGCGGACAAGCCGGAGCCGCCCGCCCGATGGCGCCGGGTGTTGCGTGCCTACCTGGACGCCCTGAGCGCCGAGCGCGGTCTGTCGCGTCACACCGTGGCGGCCTACCGCTCCGACCTCGAGCGGTTCGGTGAGGGGCTGGCGCGCGGCGGCGAGCGCGACCTGCTGTCGGCCGACGCGTCAGCCCTGGCGGCGCACGTGCGCGAGCTGCGCCGGCACGGGCTCGCGCCGCGCTCCATCAGCCGCGCCCAGTCGGCGTTGCGCGGCTTCTACGCTCACGCGGTGGCGACCGGCGAGCGCGCCGACGATCCCTCGCTCAACCTGACTGCGCCCAAGCTCTGGCGCACCCTGCCCAAGGTGCTGTCCCAGGGCGAGGTGGAGGCGCTGCTCGCCGCCCCCGACCCGGCGACGCCGCTCGGCCTGCGCGACCGCGCCATGCTCGAGCTGCTCTATGCCACGGGCCTGCGGGTCAGCGAGCTGGTCGGGCTCGAGCTGCCGCAGCTGCGCGGCGCCGGCGTGGGTTCGCAGCAGGAGATCGATTTCCTGGTCGCCTTCGGCAAGGGCAGCAAGGAGCGCGTGGTGCCGGTGGGGGAGGAGGCGGCGGCCTGGGTGCTGCGGTACCTCCGCGAGACCCGCCCGCGTCTCGCTGCCGGCGAGCGGCATCTCGCGGTGTTCGTGAACCGCTCCGGCCAGGCGATGAGCCGGCAGGGCTTCTGGAAGATCCTGCGCGGCCACGCGCTCGCGGCGGGGCTGCGCTCCGCGCCCTCGCCGCACGTGCTGCGGCACAGCTTCGCCACCCACCTGCTCGAGCATGGCGCCGATCTCCGCGCAGTGCAGATGATGCTCGGCCACGCCGACATCTCGACCACCCAGATCTACACCCACATTCATCAGCAGAGGCTGAAGAACCTCTACGACCGCTTCCATCCGCGCGCGTAATTCGAGACCGGTGCCGTGATCTGCCCCAAGTGCGGCTTCGAGCAGGCGGCCGGCGACGAATGCGCGCGCTGCGGGGTGGTGTTCGCGAAATACCACGGCCCGGCCGGCGCGCCCGCGGCGCCGCCGATGCCGGCCGGCGGCGGCGGGCCGGAGGTTGCCGGCAGCGAGCTGGCGGTTGCCGGCAGCGGGCCGGCGGTGGCCGCCAGCGGGCTCGCGCCCGGGGCTCCGGGCGCCGTGCAGCGCCCGCCGATGGCGGCCGACCCGCAACGGATAAGGCAGCTGCTCAAGACGCAATGGACCTTCAGCCAGGAAGAGCTGCTGCGTGACACGTTCACGACCTTCGGCACCAACGTCGTCCCCTTCTCGATCGTCTCCCTGTTGGTGCTGGCGCCGGAGGTGGCGCTGGCGCGCTATGTCGTGGAACGGCTGCGCTCGGCCGAGCTCTCGCCTCTCTGGTGGCTCGGCGTCGCGGTTGCGGGCTCGTTGCTGGTGGTCCCGCTCGCCACCGGCGCCTTCACCTATGGCGTCCTGCAGGAGATGCGCGGCCTGCAGCCGTCGATCGTCGACTGCCTGATCACGGGCGTGAAGTCGCTCCTGCGCGTCCTCCTGGTTTCCATCTTTCAGGCCATCGCCGTCCTGGCCGGCTTGCTGCTCTGCTTCCTGCCCGGGCTCTTCCTGCTCGTGATGCTCTTTGTCGCGGTGCCGGCGGCGGTCGAGGAACGCTTGGGTCCGATCGGGGCTCTTCGCCGCAGCGCCCAGCTGACCCGGGGCTACCGGCTGCACATCTTCTATCTGCTCAGCAAGCTCACGGCCCTCCAGTTTGGCTTGACCTTCGCCGTCTCCTTCCTGCTCGCGCTGCTGAGCGCCGAGCCATGGATACGGCAGGCAGTCACCTTCCTGGTCAGCGCCTTGTTCGTGGGCCTGGGAGCCACGGCCACCGCGGTCGCCTACTACCGTCTCCGCATGGTCAAGGAAGGCGTCAAGGCCACCGAGCTGAAATCGGTCTTCGACTGACGCCGTGTAGGCGTCTCGCCCAGGCGGCCTTCCAGCGCCGCGGCCATCGAGTGTCCCCCTCCCTCCGTCGAATACGCATTTTCGTGCAGGGACGAGGATCACCTCCCGCCCCCATGACGCCGGCCGGCCCCCGCGGGACGGGAACTGACGTCACCGCCAAACGGCGCCTCGATCGACAACTCCGTCACGAGGTCAAAGCAAGGGAGGAAGTATGAAGAAGACTCGTAACAAGCTGACGCTAAACCGCGACACGCTCCGCAGCCTGTCCGGTCCGGCCTTGGGCGAGGCGGCTGGTGGCGGGACCGGCAGCCGTCAGAGCTGCAGCTGCTACATCACATGCGCGACTTGCACCAGCTGCGCCGGCTGCACTCTCACCCTCTGCGGGACGGCCTGCTAGAAGCTCTGCGCGCCGTCCGGCAGCGATCAGGGGCGGCGTGTTCCGCGCCGCCCCCCTACTTCTCCCTTCTCCCCCACCGTGCCTCCTTCAGTGCGGACCGCTACTGCACTACACTACCCGGTACCTGGACGACCTGGGCGATGGTAGTGGGTCATGTGACCAGTACCTGGGCGATGGTGGACTAGGCGCCGGCGGCCCCGCCAACGTACAATATGCAGCGTTGCGGCCCCGTCGCCGCCTGCCAAAGAGGTAATGGACACTCGAGACCCCCAGAGCCCAAAGGGATCTTCGGCCGCCCCGCCGCACTCTCGTTGCCGCGGCTGGCGGCGGGTTGCCCTTGCCGCCGGCCTGGGCGCGGCGGTCGCCGGCGCGGCCCGCGCCGACCTGGTGGTCCTCGCCGGCGGGGGGGTCCTCAAGATCAAGGCCTACGAGCTGGTGGACGCGGACCATGCCCGCCTCACCCTGCGCTCCGGCGGCCTGATGACGCTGGCGCTGACCCGGGTCGAGCGGGTGGTGGACGACGAGGTGGCTCCGGACCCGGAGCCGGCGCCGCCCCAGGCGGCAGCGCCCGGCGGCGCGGGCACCCCCGTGGCGTTGATGCCCTTGCGCTTCGATCCCAAGCAGGAGGTGCCCGACGGTCCATGGGGCGCGCTGATCTACGAGGCGGCGCGCCGCAACGCCGTCAACCCCTGGGTGATCGCGGCGGTGATCCACGCCGAGTCCGCCGGCAACCCGTTCGCGGTGTCGCGGGTCGGCGCCAGGGGCCTGATGCAGCTGATGCCGGCCACCGCCGAGCGCTTCGGCATCCGCCACCAGCAGCTGTTCGACCCGGCCCAGAACCTCGAGGCCGGCAGCCGCTATCTCTCCTGGCTCGTCGACCAGTTCCCCGGCGACCTCGCCAAGGTGCTCGCCGCCTACAACGCCGGCGAGAACGCCGTGAGCCGCTACGGCGGCGTGCCGCCCTACCGCGAGACCCGCGGCTACGTGCGGCGCATCTTCTCCAGCCTCGGCCTGGCGCTGCTCCCCACCTGGGGCGGTGACAAGGCGGGAACCCCGGCGGGGGCCCAGTCCGCCGCCGCCAGCCGCTCGGCAGGCCGCTAGGTAATCCAGCCGCTCCAGCCCCCTGGGCCTTTCAGGCCGAGACCGCCGCCGCCTCTGCCGCGGCCTCCACCGGCATCGCCAGCGGGCCGCCCCAGCGCATCACCACCACCGTGCGGTCGTCGGTAGGCGGCCGCGTGCCGACGTGGGCGGCGACCGCGGCCAGCAGCTGGTCGCGCACCGATGCCGCGCTTGGCTCGACCAGGTGGCCGCCACCCGCCTCGGCGCCGCCTCCACCGGCGGCGGCGCCAAGGCCGCGGCCGGCTCGCCTGGCGCCGACCGCCGGCACTGCCGGCACCGCCGGCAACCCGGAGGCAGGCGCCGGCGGTCCCGGCCTGACGGCAGGTTTGGCGGCGGCAGCCAGCGCGGTCTCGACCCGGTCGTAGCCGAACGGCTCGCCGGCGGCGTCGATCTCCTCGAAGACGCCGTCGGAGAGCCAGACCACGACGTCACCGCGGTTGAGCGTCAGCTCGCGCCGGGCGTAGCTCTGCCCGAGGCCGCCGAGCGGGGAGCTGGGGAGCAAGATCTCCTGGACCCCGCCGCCGCGCACCAGGTAGGTCGGCGGGTGGCCGGCGTTGGTGAGGGTGAGGCGGCCTTCCCGCAGGTCGAAGATGGCGAGCGTGGCGGTCACGAAGCAGCGGCCCTCGGCGTTGGAGCGCACCACCGCGTCGAGGCGGCGCAGGATCTCTTCCGGCTGGCGGGTCTGCTCGATCAGGATCAGCAGCGCGGCCTTGAGCATCGCCATCCGCAGCCCGGTCGACAGGCCGTGTCCGGAGACGTCGGCGATGATCACCGCGATCTCGCGCTCCGAGAGCCGCAGGACGTCGAAGTAATCGCCGCCGATCGCCGCCGACGGCTCGAACAACGTGGCGAACTCGACCCCCTCGCCGGTCGGCAGCTGGCTGGGGATCAGGCTGTTCTGCAGGTCGCGCGCCAGCGCCAGCTCCTTTTCGAGCAGCTCCTTCTGCGCCGAGGCGGCGACCAGGGTCTCGAGGTTGCCCGCCATCTCGTTGAAGGTGCGCTGCAGCTCGCCGACCTGATCGCGCCGCCTGACTGGGATGCGGACGCCGAAGTCGCCGCGGCGCACCGAGTCGGTGGCCCGGCTGAGCCGGTTGACCGCCAGCGACAGGCCGACGATCATGAACAGCGCCATCAGCGCCGCTGCCACGTAGACGTTGAGCAGCAGCACGGAGAGTCCGACCAGCAGCCCCCAGGCCGCGGCGTCGATCTCGCCGTTGGCCGCGAACAGGTGCTGCCGCAAGATGGCTGGCGTGCCGTTCAAGGTCACCTGCAGGTTGCCGGCGACCTGCCGGCCGCTGGCGACGTCGAGCAACGGCCCGGTGGTCTGGGCCCACCACAGCAGCGGGCGGTCCCACCACCCGCCCGCCCGCGCCCGCCGCTTGAAGAACCTCTGCGCCTCTCCCAGGTTGCGGGCATGGCCCAGGGCCAGCAGCGGCAGCTCGTGGCTGCCCATGTTGACCCGCATGACGTTGGCCGGGTCTCCCGGGCGGTTGGTTTCGACCCACAGGCCGCTGCGCCGGCTGAGCTCGAGGTCGATGTCGCCGGCGTAGGCGCCGAGCACGCCGCGATCGGCGCTGCCGGCGGCGGCGGCCAGGATGGGACAGCCGAGGGACCCGGTGTAGAGAGAGGGCAGGCCAGGTGGGCCGGTCGCCATTGCCGCCGTCGTCACGGTCGCCGCCGTCGTGGCCGTCGCGGCCTGCTGCTGGGCCCAGCTCGGCCATTGCGCCGGCGCACGCCGGTCCCCGGCCGTCCGCTCGCCGTTGCGGTAGTAGGCGAAGACCATTTCCGGCCGCGACCCCCGCGGGGCAGCCGCCGGCGCCGCCGGCGCCACTCCGGTCCGCACGTAGAGCTCGGCGGCCTCCCGCGTCGCCGCGGCAATCTCCGCGTCCAGTGAGTGCAAGGCGTCGCGGTAGACGTGACCGATGAAGAAGCAGGCGAGCAGGTAGGCCACCACGCCAAGCAGCAGCACCACCATGGGGATGGGCAGCACGCCGATGAGGAAGTAGGAGAAGGCGAGGCGGCGGCCGACCTTGTAGAGGACGGCCTTCATCAGCCGCCAGAGCGCCAGCAAGGCCAGGATCAGGCACAGGCAGCCGATCCCCAGCCCAAGCACCAGGTTGACGTAGGGCAGGTGCAACCGCCAGAGCGCCACGACCAGCAGGGCGCCCAGCGCCGCCAGAGCGAGGCCCACCAGGAGGGCGGCGAGTCGGCGGGGAAGGGGGAGTCTCACGGGCGGCGCTTGCTGGCCTGTCGCGTGCGTCTCAGGCTGAGAGAGGTCGGCCGGTTGCGGGCCTTGCCCCGATTGGCACTACGCCCGACGGACGCTAAAGTTTCCGGCTAGAATGGCCGCGCCGGCTTGCCCGGCCCGCGCCACGGCATCTTAGCCTGAATATCGAGGAGGAGCACTGTGTCGAGGATCCCGCGTTTCCAGGAGCACCTGAAGACCGGCTTCACCGCCGAGGCGGTGAGCGCCGCGCGCTACCGCGCCTTCGCCGTCCGCGCCGAAAAGGACGGCATGCCGCGCCTGGCGGCGCGCTGGCGGCGCCTGGCGGCCGCCAAGGACAGCCTGGCGGTCCGCCTGCTGGTGGCGGCAGACCAGGTGCGCGGGCTCGACTCCGATCTCGGCTCCGCCATCGCCGAGGAGCGCTTCGAAAACGACGTGCTGTACCCCAAGATCATCCGCGACCTCGCCGATCCCGGAGAGCAAAAGGCGGCGGCAGTCTTTCGCCAGCTGACGGCGGACCAGGTCGAGCACCTGCGCGAGCTCGAGGCGCTGCGGCGCGACCTCGGGGCGGCGCAGGGCGACGTCCAGCTGCCGACCGAAGCGGGCGCCGGATCGCTCCCGCCGAGCAGCCTCCCGGCGGCGGCAACAGCCCCCGCGCCGACCTCCTAACTATCGGCAACACAATAGTTTACAGAGCTTGTGACTGACAGTCACAAGTGGTAGACTGGCGGCCGGGACGAAGGAGGTCCCGAGGACCATGAAAGCGACGACCGTCACCACCGGGGAGAGCTGGATCACCACCACCTTCGAGAAGCTCGAGGACTGGTCGCAGCGCTTCTCCTTCTGGCCGTTTCCCTTCGGCACCGCCTGCTGTGCCATCGAGTTCATGTCCACGGTGTCCAGTCACTACGACCTGGCGCGGTTCGGCTCGGAGGTGGTGCGCTTCTCGCCGCGCCAGAGCGACGTGCTGCTGGTGGCCGGCACCATCAACGACAAGATGGCGCCGGTGTTGAAGAAGATCTACGACCAGATGGCCGATCCCAAGTGGGTGATCTCGATGGGCGCCTGCGCGTGCTCGGGCGGCTTTTACCGCGCCTACCACGTCATGCAGGGCATCGACGAGGTGATTCCCGTGGACGTTTACGTGCCGGGTTGTCCGCCGACGCCCGAGGGGTTGATCTACGGCATCCTGCAGCTCCGGGAGAAGGTGTTCCGCGACCGCCAGCGCCTCGGCAAGCACGCCGACCCGGCTGCCAAGGAGCGGTCCAGCGAGAGCCCCGACCTCGCGCGATGACCCCAACCACCGTCGATTCCACGGGCGCCACGGCCGGCGCCGCCTCCGGGGCCGGCACCGGCGACGCGGCCGGCGCCTTCTATGACGGCGTCCGGTCCAAGTTCCCGGCCGGCAGCATCACCCCCGAGACGCCGGATCCGCGCCCTGGCGGTGCCGGCGGCGCCGACCAGCCGACCTGGATCGTCCGGCGCGAGGTGCTGGCCGACCTGGCCCGCGAGCTGCGCGACAACCGCGAGACCCGTTTCGACCTGCTGATGGACCTGGCCGGCGTCGATTACCCGGACCGTCCCGAACGTTTCGAGGCCGTCTACCACCTGTACTCGGTGCCGCGCAACGCGCGCCTGCGGCTCAAGGTGCCGGTGCCGGAGAGCGATCCGGTGCTCCCGTCCCTGAACCCGGTCTGGAAGGCCGCCAACTGGGCCGAGCGCGAGGTCTACGACATGTTCGGCCTGCGCTTCACCGGCCACCCGAACCTGTCGCGCATCCTCTGCCACGAGGCCTTCGAGGGACACCCGCTGCGCAAGGACTACGATCCGGCCCGGCGCTGGATCTTGACTGAAGACAAGATGTACAAGCCGCACTTCGACCTCCCCGGCGAATTTCACACCGGCGCCTCCGGCCATGCCGGCCATGCCGCCGATACCGGCGGCAGCCCGGCGGCCCAGGCGGCCCAGGCGGCTTTTCAGGAAGGCGCCGGCGGCGACGACCTCTTCGAGCGCATGACCATCAACATCGGGCCTTCGCACCCCGCCATGCACGGCACCTTCCGGCTGATGGCGGTGCTCGACGGCGAGACCATCATCGCCTCCGACGTCGAGATCGGCTACCTGCACCGCTGCTTCGAGAAGATGTGCGAGACCCACACCTGGCAGCAAGTGATCCCTTACACCGACCGGCTCAACTACTGCTCCTCGTTCATCAACAACGTCGCCTACTGCCGGCCGGTCGAAAAGCTCCTGGGCATCGAGGTCCCGCCGCGGGCGGTGTGGGCGCGCACCATCCTCTCCGAGTTCTCGCGCATCATGGATCATTGCGTGTGCAACGGCACCACGCTGGTCGACGCCGGCGGCCTCACCAACTTCTGGTACATGTTCCAGCCGCGCGAAGAGATCTACGGCCTGCTCGAATCATGCTGCGGCGCCCGCCTGACGGTCTCCTACGGCCGCATCGGCGGCCTGTCGCAGGACCTGCCGCCCGATTTCATGGCGCGCAGCCGCCGGCTGCTCGAGATCATCCCGGGGTTCGTCGCCGACGTCGAGAAGCTCTGCGATCACAACCGCATCTGGCTCGACCGCGCGGT
This sequence comes from Thermoanaerobaculia bacterium, assembly GCA_035949675.1. Taxonomy (GTDB): domain Bacteria; phylum Acidobacteriota; class Thermoanaerobaculia; order Multivoradales; family UBA5704; genus JASLEW01. The sequence continues at coordinate 11,744 of DASZHY010000039.1, read as the reverse complement.
CGGCGTCGCCGCCATCTCCGGCGCCGAGGCGGTCAACTGGGGCTGGACCGGACCCTGCCTGCGCGCCAGCGGCGTGCCTTTCGACGTGCGCCGGGCGCAGCCCTACGACCTGTACGACACGGTCGACTGGGACGTGCCGGTGCTCTACGGCGGGGACATCTACGACCGCTACCGTATCCGCAACCTGGAGATCAAGCAGTCGCTCAAGATCATTCGCCAGCTGCTCGACCGCGGCATGCCCGAGGGCCCTTACATCGTCGACGATCCGCACGTCGCCTTGCCGCCCAAGGAGAAGGCCTACAACGAGATGGAGGCGATGATCTACCACTTCAAGCTGATCATGGACGGCATCCAGGTGCCGGCGGGGGAGATCTACACCGCGACCGAAGGGGCCAACGGCGAGCTCGGCTTCTACATCCTCTCCGACGGCACGGCGAAGCCCTACCGCATCAAGGTCCGCCCGCCGTGCTTTCCGATCATGTCCACCTTCTCGCGGCTGATCCAGGGCGGCTCGGTCTCCGACGCCGTCATCTCTCTGGGCGGCCTGAACGTCGTCGCCGGAGAGCTCGAACGATGAACGCCGCGACCCCGACGCCGACGCCGACAGCGCCCGCGACGCCGGCAGCGCCTGCCGGCGCCCCGCTGCCGGCGCCCTATCCGACGACCACCCGGCCCTACCAACAGGGCATCGCCGAGCGGCTGTACCTGCCGCTCGTCGGCGGCCTGCTGGTCACCCTGCGGCACTTCCTGCGCAACCTGTTCCGTCCGGGCGGGATGCCCACGATCAAGTACCCGGAGGAGCGCCGCGCCTACGGCCACCGCTTCCGCGGCCACCACATCCTGACCACCCGGCCCGACGGCTCGGTGCGCTGCGTCGCCTGTTACCTCTGCGCCCAGGCCTGCCCGGCGGAGTGCATCCACATCGAGGCCGGCGAGCACCCCGACGTCAACATCGAGAAGTACCCGGTCGTCTACGAGATCGACATGCTGCGCTGCGTCTTCTGCGGCTATTGCGTCGACGCCTGCCCGGAAGAGGCCATCATCATGAGCAACAACTACGACATGGCCTACTTCAACCGCGACCAGACGGTGGTGGGCAAGGCGGACCTGATGAAGCCGTACACCGTCGACGAGAAGAGCCTCGGCTACCGGCCGCGCTATCCCGAGGAAGAGGCGGAGCGGGCCGATCAGGGGAAGCCGCGCCGCGAGGCCTTCTCTTTGGTCGAAGCGGCCCGCCGGGCACGCATGGAACCGTCGCCGGCGGCGAAGGAGACCACGCCGCCCGCCCCGGCGCCGCCGTCCTGATGACCTGCCGGCCTCTGCCGCCGGGAATACGCCTCCAAGGCCCTTAGTTGCGCTAAGATAGCGCCCAACCGCGCTCGCTCACATGTCCACGATCACTCCATCTGGGAACGGCGGCGCCACCGGCGGGGACTCCGGCACCGCGAACCGCCCCGCGGAACAGCCTGCCGCGCCTCATCTCCCGCAGCGACTGCCGGCGGAGAAGCTGGACGAGGTCGTCATCCGCTTCGCCGGCGATTCAGGCGACGGCATGCAGCTGACCGGCAGCCAGTTCACCACCACCTCGGCGCTGGTCGGCAACGACCTCTCGACCCTGCCCGACTTCCCGGCCGAGATCCGGGCGCCGGCGGGCACCATGGCCGGCGTCTCGGCGTTCCAGGTGCGCATCGCCGACTACGACATCCACACGCCGGGCGACGCTCCCGACGTGCTGGTCGCGATGAACCCGGCGGCGCTCAAGAAGAACCTCCCCGACCTCATGCCGAACGGCGTGCTGATCGTCAACACCGACGAGTTCAACGAGCGCAACTTCGCGCGTGCCGGCTACGCCGCCGACCCGCTCGACGACCCTGCCCTCGAGCGCTACCGGGTGTTCAAGGCGGACATCGGCACCATGACGCGGCGAGCTCTCGAAGGCACCGGCCTCGACGCCAAGAGCATCGACCGCTGCAAGAACTTCTTCGCGCTCGGCATGGTCTACTGGCTGTTCAGCCGGCCGCTCGACGCGACCATCGCCTGGCTCGGGCGCAGCTTCGCCAAGAAGCCCCAGCTCGCCGACGCCAACACCAAGGCGCTGCGCGCCGGCTGGAACTTCTGCGACATCACCGAGCTGTTCCATCATCGCTACGAGGTGCAGCCGGCGCCGATGCCGCCGGGCCTGTACCGCAACATCCAGGGCAACAGCGCCTTAGCCATCGGCCTGATCGCCGCCAGCCGGCGCAGCGGCCTGCCGCTGTTCCTGGGCGCCTACCCGATCACCCCTGCCTCCGACGTGCTGCACGAGCTGGCCCGCCACAAGGCCTTCGGCGTCACCACCTTCCAGGCCGAGGACGAGATCGCCGCGGTCTGTGCCGCGATCGGCGCCTCGTTCGGCGGCGCCCTGGGAGTGACGACGTCGAGCGGCCCCGGCATCGCGCTCAAGGCGGAGGCGATCAACCTGGCGGTGATGGTCGAGCTGCCGCTGGTGATCTGCGACATCCAGCGCGGCGGCCCCTCGACCGGCCTGCCCACCAAGACCGAGCAGGCCGACCTGCTGCAGGTGATGTTCGGGCGCAACAGCGAGTCCTCGCTGCCGGTGCTCGCCGCCGCCTCGCCCAAGGACTGCTTCGAGGTGGCTCTCGAGGCGGTGCGCCTGGCGGTCCGCCACATGGTGCCGGTGGTGATCCTCTCGGACGGCTACATCGCCACCGGTTCGGAGCCCTGGAAGCTGCCCGACGTCGCCAGCCTCCCCGATCTCCGGGTCGAGTTCCGCACCGATCCTGCCGGCTTTTCGCCCTACCTGCGCGACCCCGAGACCCTGGCGCGGCCCTGGGCCATACCCGGCACCCCCGGGCTCGAGCACCGGATCGGCGGCCTCGAGAAAGAGGACGTCACCGGCAACGTCTCCTACGATCCCGCAAACCACGACCACATGGTGCGGCTGCGCGCCGAGAAGGTGGCGAGGATCGCTCGCGACATCCCCGACCTGGCGGTGGACGGCGAGCCTTCAGGCCGCCTGCTGGTGCTGGGCTGGGGCTCGACCGCCGGGGCGATCACCGGCGCGGTCAACGCCGCCCGCCGGCGCGGCCTCGAGGTCAGCCGGGCCCATCTGCGCTACCTGAACCCCATGCCGGCGAACACCGGCGACGTGCTGGCGCGCTTCGAGCGGGTGCTGGTGCCGGAGATGAATCTCGGCCAGCTGGCGCTGCTGCTGCGCGCCCGCTTCCTCAAGGACGTGATCACCCTGAGCAAGGTGCAGGGCCGCCCCTTCACCCGCGGCGAGATCCTGGACCGGATCGCACAGCTCCTCGAGACGAGGCCCCATGACGCCGACAGCGCCAGCGCTTTCTAAGAAGGATTTCCAGACCGACCAGGAGGTGCGCTGGTGCCCCGGCTGCGGCGACTACGCCATCCTGTCGGCGGTGCAGCAGGTCTTCCCGGAGCTGGGGATCCCGCGCGAGAAGTTCGTGGTGGTGTCCGGGATCGGCTGCTCGAGCCGCTTCCCGTACTACATGAACACCTTCGGCTTCCACTCCATCCACGGCCGCGCCCCGGCTGTGGCGACCGGCCTCAAGCTGGCGCGGCCGGAGCTCGAGGTGTGGATCGCCACCGGCGACGGGGACTCGATGTCGATCGGCGGCAACCACCTCATCCACGTCCTCCGGCGCAACGTCGGGGTGAAGATCCTGATGTTCAACAACCGCATCTACGGCCTGACCAAGGGCCAGTATTCGCCGACCAGCGAAGCCGGCAAGCGCACCAAGTCCACGCCCTTCGGCTCGATCGACACGCCGTTCAACCCGCTGGCGCTCGCGCTCGGCGCCGGCGCCACCTTCGTCGCACGCAGCGTCGACGTCTTCCAGCAGCATCTCAAGGAGACGCTGCGCCGTGCCGCCCATCACCACGGCACCGCCTTCGTCGAGATCTACCAGAACTGCAACATCTACAACGACAAGGCGTTCAGCTACATGGTCGAGAAGGAGAGCCGCGAGGAGCAGACGGTGCAGCTCGAGCACGGCAAGCCGCTCGTCTTCGGCAAACGGCGCGACCGCGGCATCCGCCTGCGCGGCGCCGCCTTCGAGGCCTTCGAGATCGGTTCCGAACCTCCGAACACCATCGACGATTGCCTGGTGTGGGACGAGACCGTCGACAGCCCGGCCCTGGCCTTCCTGGCCGCCCAGCTGCTGCCCCCGGGGCTCCCGACCGCGCTCGGCGTGCTGCGCGCCGTCGAGCGGCCGAGCTACGAGGACGGCGTCGTCGAGCAGATCCACGGTCTCGAGCAGGTTCGGCCAGGCAAGCTCGAAGATCTGTTGACCGGCGGCGACACCTGGACGGTCCCGGCGGGACCGCCGGCCAGTTCGGCGCCGTCTTAGCGCCGGCCAGCGCCGACCGCGTGTCCGCATGTCGGACCTGATGATCCTCGCCCACGCCGGCAGCTGGGAGATGCGTTTCCAGGTCTCCGCGCTGGCGGCGAGCGCGGCGGCGGCGGGCGAGCAGGTCGAGATCGCGCTGTTCTTCGCCGCCCTGGACTGCTGGGCCGGCGGGCGCTGGGACGCGCTCGACCCGGCGCCGCCGGTTTCCGTGCAACGCCTGGAAGCGCTCGGCCTGCCGCCGCTGTCCGACCTGCTGGCGCCGGGGCGCCAGACGGGCGCGATACGGATCTATGCGTGCAGCGCCTCGGGCCGCATCCTGGGCCTCGACCAGGCGCGGTTGCAGGAGTCAGTCGACGCCGTGCTGGGCTGGCAGACCCTGTCGCGCAAGACCGCGACCGCCGGCCGGGTGGTGAGCTTCTGAGGGCGTCCCCGCGTCAAGCCTTACGTTTCATCAGATACGTTTCGGAGCCCACGACCTGGGGATCGAGCGAGAACTCGTAGAGCTGCAGCCCGCCGAACAGCGCCCGCACGCGGGGGAAGCCTGCCGCTTGCAGCCGGCGGGCGACGCCCACGGCCGTCGAGCCGTCGTCGTCGATCAGCACCACGTCCATCTCCGGCGGCGGGGTCCAGTCCGGTCCCGGCAGGCCGCGCGCTCCCATCAGGGCCAGGCGGCCGCCCACCGGGCGCACGTCGATGAGCAGGGGCGGATCACCCTCCTTGAGGCGCCGAAAGACGGTGTAGGGCGGCACCTCGAGCTGAGGATCGAACTGCACGACCGGGGTGCCTTTGGTGGTGTGACGCGTGGGCATGCACAGCTCCTCTTCAGATCGCCGTCCTGGCGCCGACCGCCGCAGATCGCCCCTCGCCGATGCCCGAGACTTGCGACTCGTGGTCGCTCCAGACCAGCCCGGACATCGCCTTCGGGAGGAAGCGGGTCGATTTCGGCGGCAGCAGCTCGCCGTGCGCGATGGCGGCGGAGAAGTCGGCGGGGCGCATCGGCGGCAGCCAGAAGCCGGTGCCGAGCTCGCCGCGCTCAACCTGGGCATAGAGGACGTCCGGATCCGAGCGGTAGGCCAGCGTGCCATCGGTCGCGGACTCCGCGGCGAGGCCCAGAGCCGGCAGCACCGCATCCTGGAAGACCTTGACCACCAGCGGCGCCGGCGCGCTCGCAGCTCCGAGCAGCCATATCTCGGGCCGCTGCCCGGACACCCACACCCCGAGGGCCGGCTGCGGCGCCGCCGCGACCGCCCGCGCCAGCTCGCCGCCCGAGGCGCCCTGGAACGGCACGATCGCGCCTCCGAGGGCGGCGGCCAGGCGCGCCGGGTCGATCGCCTGACGCAAGGCGCGATGGATGGGATCGATGGTCAGCGCGTGCGAGCTCATGCTCGTCACCACCGAGAGCTTGGCCGCGGCGGCGGTAGTGTCGCCGGCATGGCCGGCATGGCTGGCATGGCCGGCATGGTGCGCCGCCGCGAACTGCTGCCCCACCTTGTAACGGTGGTGGCCGTCGGCGATGGCGGCCGGCCGCGCCGCCAGCGCTTCCTGGTAGTCGGCGATGCGGGCCGGATCGACGATCCTGTACAAGAGATGGTGATGGCCGGCGTCGTCGAGGTAGTCGACCAGGGGCGCCAATTGCTGCGAGTGCTGCCAGTGCTGCCGGGGCTTCCCGGGCTGCTGGGGCTGCCGGCGCACCGCTCCCTCGGGCCGGCCTTCCAGGTCCTCCGCCAGCAGCCGGTCCAGCTGCCCGTCGTCCTCCGCCAGCAGCAGCGCCGGCTCGAGGTCGACGCGGGTCGCTTCCAGCAGAGCCAGCCGGTCGGCGAGCGGCTTGTCGATGGTCTGCTCGTGGGGGCGGATCTCCGAGGGCGGCGCGTAGCCGACCAGGGCCATGACTCCCAGACGCTGGCCGCCGCCGGCGAGATCGATGATGTAGGGGTAGAGGGAGAGCTCGCGGTCGCGGCCGATGATGCCGTCGTGGAGCCAATGACGGTGCAGCTCGGCGGCATGGCGGTACGGATCGCCGCTGCCGGCGCCGGTGCCCGCCGAGCCCACCGGCCGGGTCAGGTGTGCGAACTGGTAGGGCGAAACGGCGTGGAGGCGGTCCCGCGCCGTGTCGTCGATCTGGTCGTAAGGAGGTGCCGCCAAGCGACCCGCATCCCCCGCCCGTGCGGTGTAGCGCAGCCCCTGAAATGCAAATAGGCGCATGTAACTCCTAAGGCGAGGTTCCGCCTCGCGTCTCGCGACTGCCCCCTATTCTACAGGTCGGCGCCCTTCTCGGTAGCAGTTGCGAGATTCGCGGGGTAGGCGGAGGTACCAGGTCCACCAGGCTCCGCCGGGGGGTCGTTACCGGCGCAAGCCGGGAAGGGCCACGATCAGATCAGCTGCCACAGCCATCCCGCCCTGCTCATCCGCCGCAGGACGGTCTGCACGTGGCGGCGGTAGGCGCGGTTGTCGGCGCCGGGGTGCCATTCGGCAGGCAAGGGGAGGCTGGCGGCGAGCTGCGCCGCCTCGCGCTCGGTCAAGTTGCGCGCCGGCTTGCCGAAGTAGCGGCGGGCCGCCGCCTCGGCGCCAAAGACGCCGGGACCGAACTCGACGACGTTGAGATAGAGCTCGAGGATACGGCGCTTGCCGAGATGCGCCTCGAGCTGGCGGGTGAGCGCCGCCTCCTTGAGCTTGCGCAGCGGATTGCGCGATGACGACAGCCAGAGGTTCTTGGCGAGCTGCTGGGTGATCGTCGAAGCGCCGCGCGGCAGGCGCTTCTCCTCCCAGGCGTCCTCGAGCGCCGCCTTCATCTCGGCACGCTCGAAACCATGGTGCGAGTAAAACCCGAGGTCCTCGGCGGCGAGGACCGCCCGCTTGAGGTTGGGCGAGATCTGCGAGTAATGCACCCATTGCCACGCCACCGGGCGCGGCTGCCGGAACCAATGGAGCCAGCCGCCATCGCGGTAGTGCTCGATGAAGGCCGTGGTCACCGGGCGGCGGTGGGACAGCGCCGCGACGTCGGGCCAGGTGAGCGCCTCCCACGCCAGCCACCCGAGCAGCAGGACCGGGACGGCGAGCACCGCCAGCATGGGGCCGCGCAGCAGGCGCGCGAACCGCGGCGTCTCGTAGGGGGGAGCGATCATCGGAACGCACCATGGTAGCGTGACGCCGCGGTCGCCGGAAGCACAGGTTATGGTGTTGCATCGGCTCCGTGACGTGCTAAGATCCGCAAAGCTGTTGAAGTAGGAGGCGCGGTCAACTATGAAAAAGCCATTCCGGTCCCTGCTTGCAGTTCTCCTGGCCGCCGCCGGCGCCTTGCTGCTGTTCGCGCCCCTTTTGGTCTCCCAGCAGGGCTACTCGCGGGCCCGCTGGATCGCCGAGGGCGCTCGCCGCGGCGTGCGCTTCTCGGGCGGCATCATGCCCGGCACCCGCACCCGGGAGCTCGAGCTGCTGCTCACACAGTACTCTCAGCCATGGGAGCAGCCGCGGGGCCGGAGGGGCGTTCCGCCCGGCCTCCCCGACACGCGGGTGAGCCATGACATCCTGCCTCCGGACGGCGCCAGCGGCGCCCAGCCGGCCACCGAGGCGGAGCCTTACCTCGCCGTGGACCCCGAGGACCCGCAGCGCCTGCTCGCCTTCTACCAGGAGGACCGCTTCCCGTCGATCGGCGGCGCCCGCGCTCTCACCTTCGCGCTGTCGACCGACGGCGGACGCCACTGGCAGGAAGGGCTGCTGCCCAACCTCACGGTTGCCTCCGGGGGCGCCTTCGATCGCGCCTCCGACCCCTGGGTGGCCTTCGGCGCCGGTCATCTCGTCTACTGCAGCGGCCTGGCGTTCGACGACGGCGATGCCTTGGGAGGCATCGTGGTCTCGGCCTCCAAGGACGGCGGCGTGACCTGGGCCGACCCGGTGCAGGTGCACACCCAATCGAGCGGCGCCATCGACGACAAGGATGCCGTGGTCGTCGACAGCAACCCGCACAGCCCCTACTTCGGCCGCGTCTACGTCGGTTGGGACATCTCGCCCAACGATCCCTCGCAGCCGCAGACGCTGGTGATGGCTCACTCCACGGACAATGGCGCCACCTTCAGCTCGCCGGCCACGATCTTCGACCAGGGCGGCAACATCGGCATCATTCCCCTGATCGGACCCGGCGGGATCGTGCATGCGATCTGGTTGCACTACAACGGCGGCGCCCTGACGGCGGGAACGATCGAGAGCTCGTTTTCGACCGACGGCGGCGATACCTGGAGCCCGCCGGTCAAGGTCGCCGACGTCCTCGCCGCGCCGGTGCCGAGCTCCCGCACCGGCGACGGTCTGCCGTCCGCGGCCATCGATCCCGCAACCGGCAACGTCTTCGTGGTCTGGCAGGACGAGCGCTTTACCCCCGGCACCGATCAGATCCTGCTCACCGTCTCGGCCGACGGCGTGAGCGGCTGGACCGCGCCACGCCGGATCTCCGACGGTCCCAACAACACTCCGAACTTCACGCCCGCCGTGGCGGTCAACGGTGCGGGGCAGGTGGGGGTCGCCTACTATACGTTCCGCAACAGCCCTCCCGGCACGCCCTTCCAGGTCGACGAGTACCTGACGGTCGGCGGCCCGCACGGCCGGCCCTTCAGCCGCGGCCGCCGCGAGAGCTTCTCGTCCTGGGACAACCGTGCCGCCGCCATCGCCGACGGCCTCTTCTTTCTCGGCGACTACCAGGGCCTGGCCGCCAGCGGCAACAACTTCCTGCCCCTCTGGGTGGCGACCTTCGCCACCTCCACGATCGATCCACCCGCCAAGGAGCCGGACGTCTATACGGTGACGGTCCGCAAGTAGCGCGTCAGGCAGGAGGGGCGACACGGCGGTTGTAAGGGCCTGGCTGCGGCCGGCGTAAAGTAAGGAGATGCTGGTGGGAGCGAAATTCCTGCGGCGCGCCCTCGCGGTGGGCGTCGCAGCGGGCGCCGTCCTCTGCGTGACCTTCGGTCTCGCCGTCTGGCAGCTCGCCGGCTCCGCGTCTCGCCGGCAGCCGGGCCGGCAGCCGGGCCGGCATCCGGGAAGTTTCGCGCAGTTGAATCCGCCGCCCTTAACCTTCTGGGAGCGGACCGACCTCCTGCTATTCCGCGGCCGCGCGGCCCGTGCCGGAGCGAAGGCCGTCGCCGGCGGCGGCGCCGCTGGCCCTAACGCCGGTTCTGGCTTGGCCGCCGGCGCCGGCCCGGGCGCCGGTGATGGCTTGGCCGCCGGCGCTGGCCCGGGCGCCCAGCGCCGGGCGGGAGCGTTGCCCGAGCAGGCCGGCGCGAAACGAGATCCCTACCGCGAGACCGCCGAGAACGATGCACGCGAGCTTGCCGAGGCCTCGAGCCGGCTCGACCTGCCGGCGGCGCGGCGCCGGGAGTTGCTCGACGAGTACCGCCGGCTGCGGACCGAGTGGCTCATCCAGGACGCGCGGGCGGCAGGCCAGGGTGCCGCGCCGCCGGGTCTCCTCGATCTCGACCCCGCGGGCGCCGCGGTGCCTGCCCTGCCCCGGACCGCCCCGGCGGTCGAGCCGGTCTTGCCGCCCGGCCTCCCCGTCGAGTTCGCCGAGTATTTGCTGGGCGCCTTCGCCTATCGCCGCGGTGATCTCGCGGCCGCCGGCGGCCACTGGCAGCGGCTGCTGGCCTTGCCCGAGCAGCAACGTCACTACCGTTCCACCTGGGCTGCCTTCATGCTGGGCCGAGCGGCGCTGCGCCGCTCGCCCCGCGATCTCGACGCGGCGGTGGGCTGGTTCCAGCGCACGCGCAAGCTGGCGGCCGGCGGATTCGCGGACAGCCTGGGCCTGGCCGTGGCCAGCCTCGGCTGGGAGGCGCGCGCCAACGCCGCCCGCCGGCGCTACGACCGTGCCGAGGCGCTCTACGCGCAGCAGGCCGACGCGGGCGACCCCTCGGGAATCGACTCCCTGCGCATCCTCTGGCGAGAGCGCCTCCTCCACGCGGTCCTCGGGCGCTGAGCGGGGCGGCCGCCCCGTCAGGCCGCCGGCAGCGGGTGCCGCGGCGCCAGGCGCTGGCGCTCGCCGCCGGCCAGCTCGCGGAGCGCCGCCTCGGCGTAGCGCGCGGCCATGACGCCGCGCCACTGCGCCTGGAAGTCGGTGTTGTCCATCGGCGTCGCCGCCTTGCGCACCAGGCGGCCGGCCGCGGCGAGCAGCTCCTGGTCGCCCGCGAGCGCGCGCAGCGGCTGGCCGACCAGCAGCTCGGCGGCGGCCTCGGCGGCGACCGGCGCGCTGCCCACCGCGCCCAGGTAGATGCGGGCGCGGCTCACGTCGCCGGCCGCGTCGGTCCACACCGCGGCGGCCACCGAGAGCACCGCAAAGTCGATCGAACCGCGCCGGCGCAGCTTCCAGAAGGCCGAGCGGCAGCGGTCGCGGCCGGCGTCCGCCGGCAGCTCGATCTCGGCGAGGATCTCGTCGGGACGGCGCGCCAGGTAGTCGATGCCGTCGTCGCGGTAGAGACCGGCGACCGGCACCACCCGCTCTCCCCGCGCCGACGCCAGCCGCACGCCCGCCCCCAGCGCGCACAGCATCGGCGCCGAGTCGGAGGCCGAATGCGCCCAGCAGCGCGGCGAGCTGGTCGCCACCCAGCAGATCGTTCCCTCGGCCTTCATGCAGTAATCGATCGAGCGCCGCCACTCCTCGGTCTGGTTGTAGTAGGTGCAGCGGGTGTCGACGCAGAGGTTGCCGCCGATCGTCCCCATGTTGCGCAGCGGCGGCGAGGAGATCGACGCCACCGCCGCGGCGAGCGCCGGATAGCGCCCGGCCACCAGCGGATGCCGCGCCACGTCGTCGAGCAGGGTGGTGGCGCCGATGCGCACCGCGCCGTCCGCCCCGGGCGCCGCATCCGCCGCCGGCCCGTCCGGCCTGCCCGGCGCGTCAGGCCCGCTCGCAGCCGCCCCGCCGCCGTTGCGGATGCCGGCCAGCTCCGGGACTCCCATCAGGCTCACCACCGCCGCCGCCCGCTGGTGGCGGCGCTTCATGTTCGGCCAGAGATCGGTGCCGCCGGCGACCAGGCGCACGGGCGGCGCCGTCCCCGCGGACCCCGCCGGGCTAGACGCCGTCCCCGCGGACCCCACCGGGCCAACCGCCGTCTGGTCGGCGGCCCCCTCTTCGACCAGCAGCCGCGCCGCCTCGGCGAGCGTCCGGGGGCGCAGCAGCCTGAAGGGCGGCAGGCGCAGCATGGCTACGGGGTCTCCTTGATATCCGTGGTCAGCGCCGCCCGCCGCTTCTGGCGCAGCGCATCCTCGCGCGTGGTCATGGTCCCGGCGGCCGAGCGCATGCCCGAGCGCAGGCGCTGGCGGAACTCGTTGATCGCGGTGCCGTCGCCTCCCTGCGCCTCGGTCGGCACGATCAGCCGCTCGCCGAAGTCGACAGCCGGGAAC
>DASZHY010000038.1:0-5480 GCA_035949675.1 Thermoanaerobaculia bacterium | reverse complement strand
AGGCTCGCCGCCCAGCGCCGGAAGGGCACCGGCGGCGAGGGCAGCCGCACCGGCTCGCCGCGCTCGAGCTGGGTGCACGCGCGCTCGAGGTCCTCGAGCAGGATGCGCCACGAGACCCCGTCCACCGCCAGGTGGTGCACGACGAGGAGCAGCCGCGTGCCAGGGGTGGCGTCGCCGTCGCCAATCGACCGCGGCAGCGTGAACCGAGCCGCGCGCAGGATGGGCCCGGCGGCGAGGTCGAGGCCGCCCTGCAACGCAGTCGCGGCCGCCGCGAGAACGCCGGCCGCCGCCGCCGCCTCCCCCCCCAATCGCGACAGGTGCGACAGGTGCGACAGGTCGATGCAGGGCAGCGCCGCCGGCGGCGGGGGCGGGGCGATGCGCTGGCGCCAGCCTGCCGTGGCGCCGGGATCGCGCTCGAAGCGCAGGCGCAGCGCCTCGTGACACTCGACCAGCCGCGCGCACGCCGCCGCCAGCACCGGCGGCGCAAGCGGCCGCCGGAGCGAGAGCAGCACTGCCTGGTTGTTGTGCCACGGCTCGGCGAGTCCCTGGTCGAAGAACCAGCGCTGGATCGGCAGCAGCGGCACCGCCGGCGAGGCCGGGTCCGGCAGGCTGGCCGCTGGTGGGACCGCCGGCGCCGCGGCCCCCGCGGCAGCTGCCGCGGCCGCCAGGCGCGCGATGGTCTGGTGCCGGAAGACGTCGCGGGACCGGAAAGCGATGCCGATGGCCCTGGCACGTGAGGCGAGCTGGAGGCTCAAGATCGAGTCGCCTCCCAGCTCGAAGAAGTTGTCGTCGATCCCCACGCGCGGCAGGCGGAGAAGCTCCGCCCAGAGGCCGGCGAGGGCCGCCTCGACCGGGGTGCTTGGAGGGGCGTAGGCCGCGGCGGCGGGCACCGCCGGCGGCGCATTGGGCTCCGGCGTGGCGGCGCTCCCGAGGGCGACGACTCCCTGCGCCGCACTGGCCCCGGGGGCGTCCGGCCCTAGGGTGGCCGCCCCTGGCGCGGGCACGGCGGCGGCGTCGTGCACCGCGGTTTCGGCCGCGAGCTGCGGCAGGGCCTGCCGATCCACCTTGCCGTTGCCGGTCAAGGGGAGCCCGCCGAGCGGGATGAACCGCGCGGGCAGCATGAACTCCGGCAGGCGCGCGGCGAGGTGCTGCCGCAGCTCGGCGGCGGCGGGCGCGGCGGCCCCCGGCCGCGGCACGACGTAGGCGACGAGGCGCTTGCCGCCCGCCGGGGCCGGCTGTGCCGCGACCGCCGCCGCCGCCAGCCGCGGATGCTCGAGGAGCGCCGCCTCCACCTCCCCGATCTCGATACGGAAACCGCGGACCTTCACCTGGTCGTCGTAGCGGCCCAGGTACTCGCAGCTGCCGTTGGCCCGCTGCCGCACGCGGTCGCCGGTGCGGTAGAGGCGTCCCCCTGGCGCATCGCCGAACGGATCGGGCACGAAGCGCTCGGCGGTGAGGGCGCTGCGGCGCAGGTAGCCTCGTGCCAGACCGTTGCCGCCGATCAGCAGCTCGCCGCTGGCGCCGAGCGGCACCGGACGCAGGTGGCGGTCGACGACGTAGAGCCGGGCGTTGGCGATCGGGCGCCCGATGGGGACCGGGCCATCGCCGAGCGCGCCGGCGGGCGCCCGATGAACGCAGCAGCCGACGGTCGCCTCGGTCGGTCCGTATTCATTGATCACCAGCGTCGCCGGCGCCGCCCGGCGCCAGGTTTCGAGGCTCTCGCCGGCGAGGGCCTCGCCGCCGACCACCAGGGCGCGGGTGCGGCCGGGGGCCGCCGTGCCGGTCTGCTCGGCAAGCAGTGGCAAGTGGGCGGGAGTGAGCTTGACCAGACTGAAGGCACCCCGGGCGGCGGGCGGTGCGGCAAGCATCCGGCCCAGCCCGTCCACGCCGTCGCTCTCGGGCACCAGCAGCGCACAGCGGCCGGCCAGCCAGGGCGCCAGCAGGCTGGTCACCGTCAGGTCGAAGGCGAGCGGCGTGTGGACCGGCGCGCCGCAACCCGCCGCGACCTCGTAGGCGGCGACCGCCCAGCTCAGGTAGTTGACCAGCGCCCGGTGCGGCACCATGACACCCTTCGGCCGGCCGGTCGAGCCGGAGGTGTAGAGGACGTAGGCGAGGTCGTCGGGCGTCGCCGCGAGGCCGGGGCGGCCGGCGTGCGGCGACGCTCCGTACGGGGGCGCGGCCGCGGGCCGCCGGGGGGACTCGAGCGGCGGCTCGTCGAGGCAAACGATCTTCAGCCCGCCCTCGGTCGCCGCCAGCAGGCGGGCCGCCAGGCCGCCGGCGCGGCGCGTCACGGCGGCACGCGGGCGCGCGTCCTCCAGCACCCAGGCCAGGCGGTCCGCCGGCTCGCCGAGGTCAAGCGGCAGGTAGGCGCCGCCCGTCGCCAGGACCGCCAGGACCGCGACCGCGAGCGCCGGCGAGCGTTCGAGATGCAGTGCCACCAGCACGCCGGGGCCGACCCCCGCGGCGCGCAGGCGCGCGGCCAGGGATTCGGCGGCCGCCGTAAGCTCGGCGAAGCTCAGTTGCTCGCCGTCGTCGCCGTCGTTGCCGCCGTCGTTGGCGCCGTTGCCGCCGTCGTTGGCGCTCGCCACCGCCACCGCCGTCGCCTCGGGCGTGCGGCGGGCCTGTGCCGCGATCAGCTCGTGCAGGCAGCTGCCGGCGGGATACGCCGCGGCGGTGTCGTTCCATTCCCTCAGCTGGTGGCTCTCGGCCGGGCCCAGAAGCGGCAGCTCGGAAAGGCGGTGCTCGAGGTCTGCCGCCAGCGCCGCCAGAAGCGTCTGGAAGTGCGCCACCGTCCGCCGCGCGGTGGCGGCGTCGAAGAGATCGACGTCGTACTCGAGGTAGCCCGCGATGGTGCCGTCCTCGCCGCGGGCGAATGAGAGCGTCAAGTCGAAATGGGCTGCCTGCCTGCCGAAGGCGAAGGGCTCGAGCTCGAGCCCTGCCAGACGTGCCGGCAGCGGTGCGCTCTGCAACGTGCAGAGCACCTGGAAGAGCGGCGAGTAGGCGACGCCGCGCTCCGGCCTCAGCTCGGCCACCAGCAGCTCGAACGGCAGGTCCTGATGGGCCAGGGCGTCGAGGGTCGAGTCGCGCACCTGCGCCAGCAGCCTGGCGAAAGGCGGGTCGCGCCGCAGCTCGGCCCGCAGCGCCAGCAGGTTCACCAGGAAACCGATGAGGGGCTCGAGCTCGGCGCGGTTGCGCTGGGCGATCGACAGCCCGATCACGAGATCGTCCTGGCCGCTGGCACGGCCGAGCAGCGCCGCGAACGCGGCCAGCAGCAGCATGAAAGGGGTGGCGCCCTGGCGGTGGGCGCGGCCGGCGAGCGCCGCCGACAGCGCCGGCCCGAGCTGCCAGCCGATGCGGGCGCCGCGATGGCGCGGCCGGACGGGCCGCGGCCGGTCGGTGGGCAGCTCGAGCAGCGGCGGCGCGCCGGCGAAGCGTGGCCGCCACCAGGCAAGGAGGGCGTCGCGGGCCGGCCCGGCCAGCCAGCGCCGCTGCCAGCGGGCGAAGTCCGCGGGCTGCAGCGCGAGCGGCGGCAGCGGCGAGGGGCGGCCGCCGGCGAGGGCGCCGAGCAGGGCGTCGAGCTCGGCGGCCAGCACGCCGATAGACCAGCCGTCGCAGATGATGTGGTGCGCGGCGAACAGCAGGACGTGCTCGGCCGCCGCGAGGCGCAGCAGCCGCGCGCGCCAGAGGGGGGCGCGCTCGAGCGTGAACGGCGCCGCCGCCGTGGCGGCGGCGAGCTCCCTTGCCAGCGGTTCGCGGTGCTGCGCGGGCAGGCCCGAGAGGTCGACGAGCGGGAGGAGGCCGGCCGCCCCCCCGCCCGCCGCAAGGACATCCGGAGGTGTGATCACCTGTACCGGCCCGTCGCCGGGCAAGCTCAGGGCCGCGCGTTCGGCGAAGCCGGTGCGCAGCGCCTCGTGGCGGCGAGCGACCTCGGCCAGGGCCGACCGCAGCGCTGCGACCTGGGGGGCCTTGCCGCGCAGCCGGAGCGCCAGCGGTAGGTTGTAGGCGGCGGTCCCCGGCAAGTGCTGCTCGAAGAACCAGAGACTTTCCTGGGCGAAGCTGAGCGGCGGCGGCTCGCCGCCGCCCGGCGCGGCGACGAGCAGCGGCGGCGGCGCCGCCGGCAGCACGCCCGCCGCGGGCTCGCCGTGCGCCGCGGTGCCCGCCGCTTTCGCGGTGGCGACCGCCGCGGCGAGGCCGGCCGGGGTCGGCGTGGCGAACAGGCGCCTGAGCGGCACCTCGACCGCGAAGGCCAGGCCCAGCCGCGACAGCACCTGCGTGGCCAGCAGCGAGTGCCCACCGAGGGCGAAGAAGTCGTCGTCCGGCCCCACCGCGCCGCCGGTCCGCGCGCTGCCCAGGACCTCCTCCCAGATGCCCGCCACCACTTCTGCGATCGGATCGCGCGCCGCCACCCGATGCCGGCCCGCGGCGGCGGCACTGGCACGACCGGCCGCGCCCGCGCCCGCGCCCGCCAGGCGACGCACCAGGGCGCGGCGATCCACTTTGCCGTTGGGCGTCAGCGGCAGCCGGTCGAGCGGCGCGATGCATGCGGGAAGCAGGGAGGGCGGCAGGCGCAGTGCGAGGTGCTGCCGCAGCTCGCCGGCGGGCGGGGCATCCATCCCCGGGCGCGCCACCACGAAGGCCGCGAGCCAGGTCTCGTGTGCGGCCGCCACGGCGACCACCGCCGCCGCGGCGATCGCCGGATGCGACGCCAGCGCTGCCTCGATCTCCGCCGGTTCGATGCGGAAGCCGCGGAGCTTGATCTGACGGTCGGCTCGGCCGGCGACCTCGAGGCTGCCGTTGGGCCGGTAGCGGCCGAGGTCGCCGGTCCGGTAGAGCCCCGCCCGCCCGCCGGCGGGATCGGGCAGGAAGCGCTCACGGGTCAGCGCCTCGTCACCCAGGTAGCCGCGGGCCAGGAACAGGGTGCGGACGATGATCTCCCCGAGCTCTCCGACGCCCGCCCAGCCGCCGCGGTCCGTGCGGACCAGCAGCTCGACGCCGTCGATGCCGCGGCCGACGGGGACCGGCAGCGCGCCGCGCGCCGCCAGCTCGGCGGCTGGCGGCACCTCGATCCAGCCCATGGCCTGCGGCGTCTCGGTGGTGCCATAGAGGTTGAGCAGCCGCGCGGCCGGGGCCAGGGCGCGGAGCCGCGTGACGTCCTCGGCGGCGAGCTGGTCGCCGCCGAAGCAGGCCAGGCGCAGCGCCGGCAGCGGCGGCCCGCCGAGAGGGCGACAGGGCCCGCCCGGCTCGGCGGTGCCGCCCGCCGCTCCCTGGGCGAGCAGCTGTCCGAATGCCGGGGTCAGGTGCATGACCGTCACCTCGCGCGCCGCCAGCCAGTTGACCAGGCGTTCGGGCTGCTCGAGATCGCCAGGCGCCGGCGCCCACAGCGAGGCGCCCAGGGCCAGCGGCGTCAGCAGGTCGCGCAACAGCGGATCGTGGCCGAGGCCCGAGAGCAGGGCGAAGCGGTCGCTCTCGGCGAGACCGCA
>DASZHY010000037.1:0-7597 GCA_035949675.1 Thermoanaerobaculia bacterium | reverse complement strand
CGTCTCGAGCCGCGGCAGTGGAGCGAGCTCTACCCGCGCCTGCTGCAGGGGACGGTCGGCTTCTACTACGGCTCCTGGCAATGCTCGTCCGGCGACGCCAGCGACCTGTTCGACAACAAGATCCACAGTCCCGACCCGGCGCGCGGCTACGGCGACAGCAACTCCAACGGCTACGGTAATCCGGCGCTCGACAAGCTGATCGAGAGCAGCGGCGCGACGCTCAACATGAACGAGCGCCGCCGCATCCTCGAGAGCGCCATGCGCCTGCTCGCCGCCGACCTGCCGTTGATCCCTCTCGCCGTCCCCTACAACCTCTACGGCGTCCGCACCGACCTCGCCTGGGCCCCGCGGCTCGACTCCCGCATCCCGGCCGCCAACATGCGGCGGGTGGAGCGCTAGATGGCGGATGCGCGCGTGCGCAGGATCCGCAGCCTGCGGCTCCGTTTCGTGCTCGCCATCGCGACGCTGGTGGCGCTGGTGCTGGTGGCCAACAGCCTGGTGCTGGCGCTCGCCAACCGCCCCCGCCTGCGCGAAGACCTGGAGCACCGGGCGGAGGCCTTCGCGAGGTTGTCGGTGGCCCAGATCTGCAATGCCTACGAGACCTACTACGCCAGTGGCTACAGCAAGTTCCGCGAGATCGTGCAGGACGAGATGAAGCTCGATCCCGACCTCGCCAGGCTGGCCATCTACGACACCGCCGGACGTGTGCTGTTCGATTCGCGGGAGCTGAGGAGCGAGCTCGTCGAGCCCGTCCAGCGCAATGTCGCACCGGCGCCGGCCGGCGGCGCCCCCACGGGAGCGCCGGCGGGCGCTCCCGCCGGCGCGGTCGCCGGCGTGCCCCCGGGCGCTCTCCCAGGCAGTGGGGAGCGCCTGCTCACGGCGGTCCAGGGCCTGGCGCCCTCGGCCTGGCCGGCCGAGGACGGCCGGGCCTACGTGGTGATGGCGCCGTACGTCGAGGAGTGGGGACGGCACCGCTACTCCGTTGCATTCACCTTCAGCTACGACAGCCTGCGGCTGGCGGCGCTGTCGGCGGGCTGGCGCATCTTCTGGCTGTCGGCAGGCTCTCTCGCCCTGGGCGTGCTGATCGCCATCCTGCTCGCCGCCCAGAGCGTCAGACCGATCGAGGTGCTGACCAGAGGCGCGCAGGACCTGGCCGACGGGCAGCTGGGACGGCGCATCGAGCTCGCCACCGGCGACGAGTTCGGGGTGCTCGCCGCCACCTTCAATCAGATGGCGGAGAAGCTGGCGCGCACCATCTCCGACCTCGAGACGAGCAACCGCACGCTCGGCCAGATGAACCTCGAGCTGCAGCAGCTGGACCGGATGAAGAGCGACCTGCTGGCCAACGTCAGCCATGAGCTGCGGACCCCGCTGACCGCCATCCAGGGCTATACCGAGGCGATGGACGAGGGGCTCCTGGGATCGGTCAACGACCAGCAGCGCAGCGCTCTCAACGTCGTCCAGCGCAACTCCCGCCGCCTGATGGGGATGATCGAGCAGCTGCTCGCGTTCTCGCGCCTGGACGCGCTCGAAGCTCCCGCCGCGCCGGCTGCGCTGGCTGCGTTGGCCAAGGATGGAGCGCCCGGTGCGTCGCGCCTCCCGGCGGCGGGCATGGCCAGGCTCGACCTCGAGGCTTTCGATCTCGTCGAGCTGGCGGAGCAGGTGGTGGGCAGCGTCCGCGCCGGTCATGGGCCCGCGCTCGACCTACGGCTCGAGGTGGCTGCCGGCGAGGGCGGCGAGACCGAAGAGGCAGGAGAGGCAGGGCCGGCCGGAGGCGCCGGCGCGAGCGGTGGGGCCGCTGAGCGTGGCGGCAGCGGCCTGCCGCTGGTATGGGGCGACCCGGGGCGCATCGCGGAGGTGCTCGAGAACCTGGTCACCAACGCGGTGAAGTTCACGCCGCCGGGGGGCGAGGTGCGGGTGCGGCTGAGCCGCCGCGGCGACGAGGTCGAGGTGGCGGTCGCCGACCGCGGCATTGGCATCCCGGCGGCAGCTCATGCGAAGATCTTCGAGCGCTTCTACCAGCTCGACACCTCGTCGACCAGGGCGTACGGCGGCATGGGGCTCGGGCTCGCCATCGTGCGCGAGATCCTGGCCGCGCACCACCGCGAGATCCAGGTCGAGAGCGAGGAGGGCAAGGGCGCCACGTTCCGCTTCACCCTGCAGCTCGCCGCGCCCGCCGCGGCGGTTCCGGAGCGGGTCGCGGGCAAAAGGATCGCGTTGATCGACGATGATACGGGATTTGCGCAGCTGCTGGCGGGCTTCCTCGAGCGGGCAGGTTTCGCCGTCGAGGTTTCGCCGACGGCGCGCGCGGGCTTCGAGCGGGTGGTGGCGGCGCCGCCGGACCTGGTGCTGCTCGATCGCCTGCTGCCCGACGGCGACGGATTCGACCTGCTCTCCCGGCTGCGCCAGGACGAGCGCACGGCCGGCATCCCGGTGCTGGTGGTCTCGGTGCGCAAGGAGCGCGCCTTGGGTCTGCGGCTCGGGGCATCGGGCTACCTGGTCAAGCCGGTGCGGCCGGCGCGGGTCCAGGAGCTCATCCTCGAGACCCTGGGGCAGCCGCGGAGCGCTGCCGGCGCCGCCGGCGCCGCGGGCGCTGCGGACGGCGCCGCGGATCGGGTCCCCGAGGTGCTGGTGGTGGACGACGACGACGACCTGCGTCACCTGCTGGTCGAGCGCCTGCAAGCCGGCGGGCTCGTGGCCCGCGGCGCCGCCGACGGCGGCGAGGCCCTGGCCCTGATCGCCGCCCGGCGGCCGGCGCTGGTGCTGCTCGACCTGATGATGCCGGGCGTGGACGGCTGGGAGACGCTGCGGCGGCTGCGCGCCGACCCGGCAACGGCGGAGCTGCCGGTCGTGGTGCTCAGCGCGCGCGACGGCGCCGCGGAGCGGGCTGCCGGCGAGGACCTCCACGTCATGGACTTCGTCGGCAAGCCCTTCGACCTCGGCACGTTGCTCGAGGATATCGAACGCATGCTTGGAGCGGCGTCGCCGGCGGAGTCGCCTGCCGGTCTGCCCAACCTGCCGGAAGGACCCGCCGGACCCGCCGGATCTTCCGGACATCGGGGGGAGGGTGCGGCATGAAGAAGATCCTGGTCGTGGACGACGAGGAGGACGTGCTCGAGGTCCTGCGGCTGGTGCTGGCCAAGAACGGCTACGAGGTGCTCACCGCCACCTCGGGGATGGACGGCCTGACGCGCGCCCAGAGCGAGCTGCCCAACCTGATCGTGCTCGACATCATGATGCACCAGATGGACGGCTGGGAGGTGCTCAAGCTGTTCAAGCTCGACGAGCGCACCTCGGGCATCCCGGTGGTGATCCTGTCGGCGCGGGTCGAGCCCAAGGACAAGATCCGCGGCCTGCAGGAAGGCGCGATCGACTACGTGACCAAGCCCTTCGCGGTGCGCGACATCCTGACCAAGATCGCGGCCATTCTGGATCAATCGCCGGCTGCCGCGGCGGGCGTGGAGGGTAGCGAGTGAACGACCAGCGCTACTGGGAGCTGCGCGCGGAATGGCTGAAGCTGCGCGGCTATCTCTTCGATCCCAACACCGGGCTGCCCGCGCTGCCGGCGGTGCTCGAGGACGTGCGGCGCCGCCTCGAGGACGGCGAGCCGATGGGCCTGATCTACCTCGACCTGGCGAGCGGCGAGCGCCTGGAGGCGATCTGCGGCTGGCAGACCTATGACCGCCTGATCAAGCAGGTGACCGCGGCGCTGCTCGAGTTCCGCGGCCGCTCGTTGACGCCGCGCGACGCGGTGGCGATGACGGCGGTGCGCGGCGACGAGTTCCTGCTCTTCGTCGGACCGCGCGACGGCCAGACGCTCGACGAGCGCCGGCTGACGCGGTTGCGCGAGCGGCTGGCGGAGGAGCTCTACGGCCGCCTGCGCCTCGAGATGGACAGCGAGGTCCCGCAAGGGATCGCGCTTTCCTGCGGCAGCGCGATGATGCACACCGATCCGACGGTGCGCATCGAGCGCTCGATCTACCAGGCGATCGAAGAGGTGCGCACCATCTGCCGGCGGCAGCACGAGCGCCGGCACGGCCTGCGCCTCAACGAGCTGCGCCGCATCCTGGCGGCGCGCGACGTGCTCGTCCGCTTCCAGCCCATCGTGCGCTTGGACGACGGTCTCATCCACGGCTTCGAGGCGCTGTCGTCCGGCCCTTCCGGCGACATCTTCGAGAACCCCGAGATGCTGTTCTCTTTCGCCGAGGAGACCGAGCAGATCGTCGAGCTCGAACGCCTCTGCCGCTTGCAGGCGATCCGCGGCGCGGCGCGGCTCGAGGTGCCGCAGAAATTGTTCATCAACTGCTCGGCGCACGGGTTCGTGGATCCCGAGCTGGTGTCGGCGCCGATCCTCGAAGAGGTGCGCCGGGCGGGGCGCCAGCCGCACGACATCGTCTTCGAGGTCACCGAGCGGGTGGCGATCACCGAATGGAAGGAGTTCCGCGCCATCCTCGCGGCGCTGCGCGGCCTCGGCTTCTCGATCGCCATCGACGACATGGGCGCGGGTTATTCGTCGCTGCAGACGGTGGCCGAGGTCGAGCCCGACTATTTGAAGTTCGACATCTCGCTGGTGCGCGACATTCACCTCTCGCCGATCAAGCGCAATCTGCTCGAGACGCTGGTGGTGCTGTCGGAGAAGATCCACGCCAAGGTGATCGCCGAGGGAGTGGAGAGCGCGGAAGAGTTCCATGCCCTGCGCGCGATGGGGGTGCCGTTCGCGCAAGGCTTCTACTTCGCCGAGCCGGCGGTGCTGAGCAGCCAGGCGCCGCTGTACCTCGGCGAGCACTTCGGCGCCGCCGTCGGCGAGGCCGGGTAGGTGCGCTGGGGCGGGGCGGCCCTCAGCCGCGGCGGCGTATCTCGCGCGCCAGGATGTAGCCGTCGCGGCGCGGCTGCCAGATGAGGTCGTCGCGGACGGCGAACAGGTTCCAGGGCACGTAGATCGGGATCAGGGCGAGGTCCTGCATCAGCAGGTGCATGCAGCGCTCTAGCTGCGCCCGGCGGGTCAGCATGTCGAGCGTCGAGCCGCTCTCCTGGATGAGCGCGTCGAGCTCGGCGTTGTGGTAGTCGTCGAAGTTGCCGTCGCCGTATCCCAGCGCCGCGTTGCGGCTGTGCACCATGGCGTCGAAGAGGTCGCTCGAGTCGGCCGAGGGAGCCAGGATGGCGCCGAGATAGAAACCCACCTGGTGGGCGAGGAGACGCGGGAACAGCTTCGCCCACGGCCGCTCGACGGGGTGCACCCGGATGCCGGCGTCGCCGAGCTGGCGCGCGATCTCCTCGGCCCGGCGGCCGGGGCGAAACTCGAGGTCGAGGTCGATGCCGCCGGGATAGCCGGCCTCGGCCAGCAGGCGGCTGGCGGCGGCGAGGTCGCGCACCGGCGGGGCGATGTCGGGAGCGAAGCCGAAGACGCTGCGGCCCACCATCTGGCCGACCGGATGGCCCTCGCCGTGCAGCACCGCGGTGACCAGGGCGGGGCGGTCTAGCGCCAGGTTGATGGCGCGGCGCACGCGGAGATCGGAGAGCGGCGGCCGCTCGGTCTTCAGCAGCAGATAGAGGACGGTCAGGCTCTCCTGCTCGAGGACGCGGCAGCCGGGCGTGGCGCGGAGACGCTCGAGGTTTTCCGCTCCGGGCTCCTGGACGAGGTCGAGGTCGCCCGCGAGCAGGCGCGCGACGCGCGCTCGCTGGCTGGCGATCGGCAGGAAGTCCACGCGGCTGACGGCGGAAGGCCCGCCCCAGTAGCCGTCGAAGGCGGCCAGGGCAAGCCGCTCCCCCGGCCGATAGGACTGCAGGCGATATGGGCCGGTGCCCACCGGGCGGCGGATCTCGGGCGGCGAGCCGGCCGGCACGACGAGCACGAAGGCGAGCTTGTTGAGGAGGATGGCGTAGGGCCGGCGGGTGGTCAGCTCGACCGTGTGCGGGTCCAGCGCGCGCACCTTGCTGACCGCCACCACGTAGCTGCCGAAGCCGCTGGCCGGGAGGGTGCGCGCGCGGTCGAGGCTGAAGACGACGTCGGCGGCGGTGAGCTCGCGGCCGTCGTGGAAGCGCACGCCGGGGCGCAGGTGGAAGACCCAGGTCAGGTCGTTGGGGTTCTCCCACGAAACCGCCAGTGCCGGGCCGACGCGCATCTCGGCGTCGAAGGCGGTCAGGCCCTCATAGATGTTGCGCAGCACCGAGTAGGTCAACGCCTCGTTGCGCAAATGCGGGTCGAGCACCAGCGGGTCGCTGTGCAGCCCGATGCGCAGCGGCCGCGCCGGCGGCGCCGCCGGCCGGGAGCAGCCCGCCGCCAGGACGGCGATGGCGGCGGCGGCCAGGGCGGCGGCGGCAGCGACGGCGGGGAGAGCGGCCCTGGCGGCGAGCGCCGTCAGTGTGACGGGGCGGCTGGGGCCGCGGCTCAGCGCTGGCGCGGGCCAAAGGATCATCACGATGGAGTCCCTCTTCCGAGACCGGGTGATTCCTTGGAACGGCGGGAAGTCTAGCACCGGCTGCGGGAGCCCGCAGCCGACGTCCCCGGGAGCCCGGGAACTCTCGCTCGCGCTCCATGGAAAGGGCGGCCACGGCCGGCTTCCATGAATAAGTCGCTGCTAAAGGATGGTAACCATGCGTTGCAGGATGATCCTGGGGACCTTGTCCCGGCAGCTTCTCGCCGTGCGCATCCATCTTCAGGAGGGCGAGCGGACCAACACCCTCCGACGAGGAGATGACATGAAGCGGCTCCAGCTGGAGCGCAGGAACCTGAGCCTGGTGATCGCCGGCGTCATGGTGGCTGCGCTCGTGAAGGCAACGGCGGTAGCGGCGCAAGGACCTGGGCCGGAAGCTCCCGGGGCCGGTGTTGCCGGCGATTGTGGAAAACTCGCCAATCAGGGCGAGCGCGCGACCTGCTTCGCGGTGCAGCTCAGGGAGGCAGATCGGGCAAACGAGCGGCTGTGGAAGAAGCTGCTCTCGACCATGTCCGAGTCAGAGGCGGCCCTGTTGCGAAAAACGCAAGCCGAATGGGCCGCCGGGCGCAACCGGACCTGTGGCTTGGAGGACGAAGGCAAGGACCACGAGCGGTGGCTGCAGGCGGTGCTGCGCGATCCTGTCAAGACGATGTGTGCCCTTAATGAGACCAACAGACGCGTTCTCAACCTGAGTGCGATCGACGAGCTCCAGGTCTGGATGCAAAATCTGGGAAAGAAACCTTATACCGTGGCGCCCTCGTCCGCGGCAACTCCGGCGCCGACAGCGTCGCACCAGGAATTTGCGGCAAGCGGCACCGATTGCGCCCAGGCCGCGGGAGACCAGGAGCGCAGCGCCTGCTTCGGCAGCCTCCTGCGCGACGCCGACCTGACCCTCAATCGCCTTTACAAGTTCGTCGCGAGAAGCGTTGATCGATCCGGCAAAAAGCGATTGATCGAGGAGCAGAGGTCGTGGCTCGCGGCGCGAGCCCGGACGTGCAGTCTCGACGAGACCGGGACAGACCGCGAGCGCTGGGTCCAGGGGGTCCTCGCCGATACCCGCAAGACGGCCTGCGTGTTGCAAATGACCCGCGAGCGCATCGTCGATCTCGCGCGCGATCTGCCCGACAGGTAAACGGGCTCCCTGAGGGGGGCCGCCCGCCTGG
>DASZHY010000036.1:0-12746 GCA_035949675.1 Thermoanaerobaculia bacterium | reverse complement strand
AGCCTCGCCATGGCCCAAGGAGCGGCTGAGATGGGCCGGCTCGATCCGGAAGCCGTTCCGCATCACTGCCGCGATCGATCGTAGTTTCGACTGGGCCATCCGTCGTGGTGCCGAGGCCCGGGGCACCGGGGACCCGGATCTCTTGCCGTCTCCTTTGGCGGTCAGGCCAGTATAGCGCGCTCTACGGCGCGAGCGCGGCTGATCGCGCCGGGCATCTGATCCTGAAATAAGCCGACGGCCGGCCCGGGCTTCCCGGACCGGCCGTGGTGCTTCGTCCTGCTATCTGCAACGCGCGGCGGCCAGCGCTTGCGCGGCCTGGCCGCCGGCACGGGGCACGCTGTCCTCCCGGGGTCGCCGGCAGTGCGCCGGGGCCCCGGGGTCAGGCGGCTTAGTACATCCCGCCCATGCCGCCGCCCGGCATGCCGCCCGGACCGCCGCCCTTCTCCTTCTCTTCCTTGATCTCGGAGACCAGAGCCTCGGTGGTGAGCATCAGCCCCGCGATCGACGCGGCGTTGATCAGCGCCGTCTTGGCCACCTTGGCCGGATCGATGACGCCCGCCTTGACCAGGTCCTCGTGCTTGCCGGTGGCGGCGTTGTAGCCGCTGTTGCCGTTGCTCGCCAGCAGCTGCTTGACGACCACCGAGCCCTCCTCGCCGGCATTGTTGGCGATCTGGCGGGCCGGCTCCTCGAGCGCCCGGCGGACGATGTTGACGCCCACCTTGACGTCGCCCGTGGCCTCGATCTTGTCGACCGCGACCACGGCGCGCAGCAGCGCCACGCCGCCGCCGGGGACGATGCCCTCCTCGACCGCCGCCTTGGTGGCGTGCATGGCGTCCTCGACCCGGGCCTTCTTCTCCTTCATCTCGGTCTCGGTCGCCGCGCCCACCTTGATCACCGCGACGCCGCCGACCAGCTTGGCGAGCCGCTCCTGCAGCTTCTCGCGGTCGTAGTCGGAGGTCGTGTCCTCGATCTGGTTGCGGATCTGCTTGACCCGGCCCGCGATCGTCTCACGCCGCTTGGTGTTGTCGGAATCGGTGACGATCGTGGTGTCGTCCTTGGTGAGCACGACCTTCTTGGCCTCGCCCAGGTCCTCCCAGCGAACGTTCTCGAGCTTGATGCCGAGATCCTCGGTGATCACCTGGCCGCCGGTCAGCACGGCGATGTCCTCGAGCATGGCCTTGCGGCGGTCGCCGAAGCCCGGCGCCTTGACCGCGGCGACGTGCAGCGTGCCGCGCAGCTTGTTGACCACCAGGGTGGCCAGCGCCTCGCCCTCGACGTCCTCGGCGATGATCAGCAGCGGGCGGCCCTGCTTGGCCACCTGCTCGAGCACCGGCAGCAGGTCCTTCATCGAGCTGATCTTCTTCTCGTTGAGCAGGATCTTGGCGTTCTCGAGCACCGTCTCCATGCGCTCGGCGTCGGTGACGAAGTACGGCGACAGGTAGCCGCGGTCGAACTGCATGCCCTCGACCACCTCGAGCGTGGTCTCGAGGCCCTTGGCCTCCTCGACCGTGATCACGCCGTCCTTGCCGACCTTCTCCATCGCCTCGGCGATGATGCGGCCGATCTCCTCGTCGTTGTTGGCCGAGATGGTGCCGACGTGGGCGATGTCCTTGCCCTCGACCGGCTTGGCCAGCTTGTCGATCGACGCGATGGCGGCCTTGACCGCCAGGTCGATGCCCTTCTTGACTTCCATCGGGTTGGCGCCCGCGGTGACGTTCTTCGAGCCCTCGCGGTAGATCGCCTGGGCGAGCACGGTGGCGGTGGTGGTGCCGTCGCCGGCCACGTCCGAGGTCTTGGAAGCGACCTCGCGCACCATCTGCGCGCCCATGTTCTCGAGCGGATCATAGAGCTCGATCTCCTTGGCGACGGTGACGCCGTCCTTGGTGATCGTGGGGGAGCCGAACTTCTTCTCGATGACCACGTTGCGGCCCTTGGGGCCCAAGGTCACGCGGACCGCGTCGGCGAGCTTGTTAACGCCCCGCAGGATCGCCGCGCGGGCGTCCCCGGAGTAGGTGATTTGCTTTGCCATGGCTTTTTATGCCTCCTCTGTTTCGCGATAGTAGAAAACGGGATGCGCGCGGCTTGCGGCGGCTACTTCTTGCCGTTGACGACGGCCAGGATCTCGTCTTCGCGCAGGATGACGTAGTCCTCGTCGCCGATCTTGATCTCGCTGCCGGAATACTTGCCCATCAGCACATGGTCGCCGGACTTGACGTCCATGGGCGAGCGCTTGCCCTCGTCGTTGAGCTTGCCCGGGCCGACGGCGATGACCTCGGCCTCCTGCGGCTTCTCCTTGGCGGTGTCGGGGATGATGATGCCGCCACGCACCTGCTCCTCCTGCTCGATGCGCTTCACCACCACTCGGTCGTGCAATGGACGAATGTTCAACACGGCGTTACCTCCTTGAACTCGTTGATAGGAAAGGCTCTACGGATCCACCATCGCCGTTTGTTAGCACTCAGGCATGGTGACTGCTAACAGTCTAAGCCGCCGCCGGCGGCCTGTCAAGAGGCCAGGGTGTCGAGATCGTGACGATCGGCGGGGTGCCGGCGCCCTGTGCTAAAATCCGCTCCCTTGAGTACCGACCCCCCGAGTTTCCGCCCCACTCCCGCCCTCGTCCGCCTGATAGCCACGCCGGCGAGCGCCGTCCCGGCGGCCCTGGCCACATCGGCGGCATCGGCCCCCGTGGCCGGCTCCGCGGCCATGCTGCGGCCGGGATGGGCGCTGCTCTTCGGCTTCCTGCTGGTGCTGCTCAACGGCTTCTTCGTCGCCGCCGAGTTCGCGCTGGTCCGGGTGCGGCCGACCCAGCTCGACGCCGGTGCCGGCCCCGAGCCGCGGCGGGCGCACCTTGCCCGCCACATGACCCAGCATCTGGACGCCTACCTGTCGGCGACCCAGCTCGGCATCACCCTGGCCTCCCTTGGACTGGGCTGGATCGGCGAGCCCGCCTTCTCCTGGCTGATCGAGCCGGTGGTGGTCTTCTTCGCCGGCCGCAACCCGCCGCTCGTGCACTCGCTCGGCCTCACCATTTCGTTTCTCGCCATCACCATCCTGCACATCGTGCTCGGCGAGCTGACGCCGAAGTGGGTGGCGTTGCGGCACGCCCGCCCGGCCGCCCTGCTGGTGGCCCTGCCCCTGCACGCCTTTTACCGCGCCACCTATCCGGCGATCTGGGTGCTCAACCGCGCCGCGCGCGGCCTGACCCGGCTGCTCGGGGTGGCCCCGCCCGTGGGCGGCGGCGTCATTCGCGACGAGGCGGAGCTGCGCCGGCTGCTCGCGTCGAGCCCCGACACCGAGGTCTCGGAGCAGAAGCGCGAGCTGCTCGACAACGTCTTCGAGCTGTCGCACCGGGTGGCGCGCCAGATCATGCTCCCCCGCCAGGACGTCGTCTATCTGTCGACCACCCTGCCGCTGGCCGAGAACCTGCGCCTGGTCCGGCGCAGCGGCCACACCCGGTTTCCGCTGTGCGAGGGCGACCTCGACCACGTCATCGGGCTCATCCACATCAAGGACCTCTATCGCCGCGAGCGCCCCCTCACCAGTCTGCAAGAGGTCGCGCGCGAGATCGCCTTCGTCCCCGAGACGCTGGAGCTCGACCGCCTGCTCAAGCGCATGCGCGCCGAGCGCTTCCATCTCGCCGCGGTCATCGACGAGTACGGCGGCGTCTCGGGCATCGTCACCCTGGAGGACGTGATCGAGGAGCTGGTCGGCCAGATCCACGACGAGTTCGACGTCGAAAAGCCCGAGCTGCAGCGCAATCCCGACGGCACCTACAAGGTGTCGGGCGGCATGCTGGTCGAGGAGCTCGAGGAGGCCCTGGGGCTCGAGCTGAGCGACCGCGACGAGGACACCATCGGCGGCGTCGTCTTCTCCGAGCTCGGCCGCAACCCCGTGGTGGGCGATCGCGTGGAGCTCGGCCCGATCACCCTGGAAGTCACCGAGGTCCAGCGCAACCGCATCAGCTCGCTGAAGGTGACGGCCCCGCAGCCGGTCGCCTCCGTGGGCACCCCCCGGTCCGACTGAGCCGGCCTCCCCACTTCGGCCAGCGGGCTCTCCGGCTAGGATTTACCTCGAGCTCACTCTTCCCGGCAGCCCGTCTTGCAGCCGATCCATGATGCCTGGCGGCACTTCCAGATCGGCCTCCACGAAGACCATCTGCGAGGCGGTGTCGATGCGCGGCGCCACCTGCGACACCCTCCCGGACAGGCTCAGGGGCAGCGAGTCCAGGCGCACCACGACGCCGGCTCCCTTGCGGATCGCCGCCGCCTGCTCGGGCGGCACGGCGAAGCGCAGCATGAACTGGCCGGCGCTGATCAGGCGCACCACCGGCACGCCGGAGTGGACCAGCGCGCCGGAGTCGAGGTAGCGCAGCGCGACGCGGCCGTCGATGGGCGACCGCAGCACCGCGTGCTGCAGGCGGGTCTCCAGCTGCCGCAGGTGGCCGACCTCCTCAGCGACGCGCGCCTTGGCGCTCTCCACCGACGCCGCCGCCTCCTGCTCGGCATTGCGCGCCGAGGCGAGGTCCTCCTCGGCATAGAGCTCCGGGTGCAGCTCGCGGCGGGCGCGGCGGTCACGCGTCCGGTCCAGCTCGAGCTCCGTGCGCCGCTCCTCGCTGCGCGCCGCCGCGACCGTGGCCTGGACCACCACCATCTCGTCGTGCATCGCCTCGGTGGCGAGCGCCGCGAGCTCCTGCCCGCGGCGGACGCCGTCGCCGACCCGCACCGAGACCGACGCCAGCCGCCCATCCCCCTCCGCCGCGACGGTGACCGCCTGCCGCGCCAGCACCACGCCGACGTACCCCCCGGGCCGCGACGACGGGCCGCCGCCGTTGCTCACCGCCTTGCCCTCCACCCTGACTCCATCGCCTCCGCTGCCCGTGCTGCCCGCCGCGACAGCCACCGGCGGCGGAATCGTGGCAGAATTATCGGAATGGCCGGTGGATGAGACGCCGGCGGCCCCCGTCGGGGCTCGCGAGCAGCCCGCCACCGCCAGGGCGAGAAGCGCCGCGGCGAGCGGCGCGCCAACTGCAAGGCGGACGGGGCGTGCAGGACGGGCGAAGCTGGCAGGACCGGCGACGCGCATGACCATCGAGAAGCACTCTAGCAGGTACAGCACGAACCAGCCCGCCTGACGCGCCATGTCCGACCCCGTCGCCGCCTTCCACCGCTTCACCTCCCCGGCCGAGCCGCTGGCCGTGCTGCTGGTCGGCTTCGAGCACCCGGACGCCGACGCCCTGCGCGCCCGCCTGGCGCGGCTGGCCCAGAACATCCGCGCCGCCCATGCCGGACGCGACCTCGAGGTGGTCGTCTGCCCCGCCGCCGACGCCGAGTCGGTCCGCCGGGCGCTCGGCGGCCGGCTGACGTCGCAGATCGCCGTCGTCTGCCTGGGCGAGCGCTACCAGGGCGAGGAGGCGCGCCAGCTGATCGCCGGCCACGCCCTCGACGAGGCCCTGGCGCCGGCTGCACCTCCCGCTCACGCGGGCACGCCGGCGCCGCCGCCTCCCCAGCCGCTCCACATCGTCGCGGCGGCCGGCCCCGATCCCCTCCTTTTCCAGGACCTGATCGCCGAGGACCGGATCTTCTACCTCAGCCAGCGTCCGCCGGCGCTCGACGAGCTCGCGGCCTTGATCGGCAACGCCGTGCGTCTCTACGAGGCGCGCCGCGACGCCGCGGCCCTCGCCGCGACGCCGGGAGCCGCCCCGGGCCTGGGCGCCCCGCCGCTCGGCTCGCGCCTCGAGATCTCCGAGGTGCTGCGCGCCCTCGCCCTGCAGGCGGGCCTGGGAGAGCGCGCCGAAGTGCTGGCCGAAGCGGCGCGCGAGGCGGTGGACGCTCAGCGCGCCTACTGCCTGCTCTACGACCCGCATGACGACACGCTGTGGACGCGCGACCGCGCGACCGGTGGCGAGCGCCGCGACAGCGCCGCCGTCGGCATCGCCAGCTTCGTGCTGCGCAGCGGCATGGGCCTGCTGGTGCCGCGCGCCGGGCGCGACTCGCGCTACGACCGGGAGGCGGACGACCCCGAGGGCGACGGCTCCGAGAGGCTCGCCGCGGTGCCGGTGCGCGACGAGGACGGCCATGCCCTGGCGGTGCTGGTGGCGGTGCGCTCCGCCCGCGAAGCCGAGTTCGGCACCGCCCAGATCGAGCAGCTCGAGCGCCTGGCCGGCGCGGCGGCCCCCTTCCTGCCGCCGCCGCGGCCGGAAGAGGTCCTCGGCGACGACACGCTGTTCCGGCGCGAGGCGCTCGAGCAGTTCCAGACCCTGGACGAGGCCCATGATCCGCTGCACATCTCGCCGGTCTGGACGCGCTGGACCTACTGGACGCTGCTCGCCGCCCTGGTCGGCGCGCTGGTCTTCGCGGCGCTCGGCGAGGTCAAGGAGTACGCCTCCGGGATCGCGGTCGTGTGGATGGGGACGCGCGACGACGTCACCGCCGAGAGCGCCGGCACGGTCGGTGCCGTCGAGGTCGCGCCCGGCCAGCGGGTGCATGCCGGGCAGGTCCTGGTGCGGCTGCACGAGGCGCAGGAGGCCGCCGAGCTGGCGCGTCTCGACCAGGAGTTCGAGCTGCAGCTGCTCAACCGCCTCCGCGATCCCCAAGACACCGGGGCGGAGCAGGCCCTGATCGGCCTGCGCACCCAGCGTCAGCTGGCCTCGGAGCGGCTGGGCGAGCGCACCCTGCGCGCACCCTCCGGCGGGGTGGCGAGCGACGTGCGGGTGCGCCCCGGCCAGTACTTAACCGCCGGACAGCAGGTGCTGTCGATCGTCCGCGACCAGGACCAGCCGACCGTGGTGGTGCTGCTGCCGGGCGAGTTCCGGCCGCAGGTCCGCCGGGGGATGCCGATCCGCTTCGAGATCGCGGGCTACCGCTACGCCTACCAGAAGCTCACCGTCGACTCGGTCGGCGAGGAGGTGGTGGGACCCGGCGAGGCGCGCCGCTACCTGGGCGCCGAGATCGGCGATTCGGTGCAGCTGACCGGGCCGGTGGTCATCCTCAAGGCGCGCCTGGCACGGCCCACCTTCCAGGCCGAGAGCCGCACCTACCGTTTCCACAACGGCATGCACGGCAACGCCGAGGTCGAGGTGCGCCGCGAAAAGATCCTGTTCACCCTGGTGCCCGGCCTGAAGGCCTTCTTCCGCAACGGCGGCAGCCATGCCTGAGGGCGCCGGACCGGGCCAGGGCGCCACCCCCGGCAAGGGCGCCGGCCCGGGCCAGGACGCCGCGCCGGGCCGGGACGCCGGCCCGGGACCGGGCTCGGCGGGCGCACCTGCCGAGCCCGCACCGCCGTCCTTCGCCGACCGCTTCCCGGCGCTGCACAGCCTGCGCCTCGGCGGGCACAAGCGCCGCATCCCGCACATCCAGCAAACCGCCGCCACCGACTGCGGGCCCGCCTGCCTGACCATGGTGCTCGCCTACTTCGGCAAGTCGGTGCGTCTCGACGAGGTGCGCGCCGCCATGGGCTTCAGCCGCCTCGGCACCGACGCCCTCACCCTGGTGGAAACCGCCCGCATCTACGGCCTGCGCGGGCGCGGCATCAAGATCCGCGACATCGACGCCCTGCGCTTCCTCGATCCCGCCTCGATCCTGCACTGGCGGTTCAACCATTTCGTGGTGTTCGAGCGCATGGACCGCCGCGGCGCCTGGGTGGTGGACCCGGGCGGCGGCCGGCGGCTGGTGTCGCGCGAGGAGCTCGACCGCGCCTTCACCGGCGTCGCGGTCTCGTTCGAGACCACCGAGGACTTCGCGCCGGGCCGCGACGAGCGCCGGCCCGTCTGGGGACAGCTGCGCCAGGTGCTCGCCGAGTCGGGGCTGCTGTCGCGCATCCTCGTCACCTCGGTGGTCATCCAGCTCTTCGCGCTGGCGGTGCCGATCCTGACCGGCCTGATCGTCGACCGCGTCGTGCCGCGCGGCGATCAGCACCTGCTGCTGGTGCTCGCGGCCGGCTGCGCCGGCCTGGTCGGCTTCAAGCTGCTGGCGCTGCTGGTGCGCTCGTTCCTGCTTCTGTACCTGCGCACCCGCCTCGACGCCCGCATGACCCTGAGCTTCCTCGACCATTTGGTCCACCTGCCGTACCTGTTCTTCCAGCAGCGTTCGGCCGGCGACCTGCTGATGCGCCTCAACAGCAACGCCACCATTCGCGAGATCCTCACCTCGACCGCCATCTCTGGGCTGTTCGACGGTGTCATGGTGGTGCTGTACCTGGTCTTCCTGGTCGCCGCCGATCTGCGCATGGGCCTCCTGGTGGCGGGCCTGGGAGCCCTGCGCCTCGCCATCTTCCTCATCACCCGCCGCCGCCAGCGCGACCTGATGTCGGAGTCCCTGCAGACCCAGGCTGACTCGCGCGGCTACCAGGTGCAGGTGCTCTCGGGTATCGAGACCATCAAGGCCGGTGGCGCCGAGGACCGGGCCGTGGACCGCTGCGCCCACCTGTTCGTCCGCGAGCTCAACGTCTCGCTCGACCGCGGGCGCCTGGACGCCGTCGTCAGCTCGGTCCTCGACGTCATGGGCACCCTGTCGCCGCTTCTGGTGCTGATCTATGGCGCCACCGAGGTGCTGCAAGGCGAGCTCACCCTGGGTACCATGCTGGCCCTCTCCGCCCTCGCCTCCGGCTTCCTGACGCCGCTCACCACGCTGGTCGGCACCGCCACCCAGTTGCAGCTGCTCGGCAGTTATCTCGAGCGCATCGACGACGTCCTCGAAACCGAGCGCGAGCAGGGACGCGAGGCGCGCCAGCGTCCGGCGGCGCTGCGCGGCCGGGTCACCCTGGAAGGCGTGTCGTTCCACTACTCGCCGGTGACGCCGCCGGTCGTGTCCGATGCCTCGGTCGACCTGCAGCCCGGGCAGCTGGTGGCGGTCGTCGGGGCCTCGGGCTCCGGCAAATCGACTCTCGCCGGACTGCTCGCCGGCCTCTACCGTCCCGAGACCGGGCGCATCCTCTACGACGGCATCGACCTCGCCGACCTCGACCTGCGCTGGCTGCGCGGGCAGCTCGGCTTCGTCGCCCAGAACGCCTACCTGTTCGGCATGAGCATCCGCACCAACATCGCTCTCAACGACCCCACCCTGCCGCTGTCGCGGGTCATCGAGGCAGCCCGGCTGGCCGAGATCCACGACGACATCCAGGCCATGCCGATGGCCTACGAGAGCGTGCTCGCCGACGGCGGCGCCTCGCTCTCGGGCGGCCAGCGCCAGCGCCTCGCCCTGGCCCGCGCCCTGGTGCGCCGGCCGAAGGTCCTGATCCTCGACGAGGCCACCAGCGCCCTCGACGCGGTGACCGAGGCCAAGGTCCAGAAGAGCCTCGCCGCGCTGCGCTCCACCCGCATCGTGATCGCCCATCGCCTCTCGACCGTCCGCGACGCCGACCTCATCCTGGTCATGGACGCGGGCAGCATCGTCGAGCGCGGCACCCACGGCGAGCTGATGGCCCGGCACGGGAATTACCGCGCCCTGGTGGATGCCCAGCTCGAGCGCGGCGAGGACCCCGCCGCCGCCAGGACCGCCTGAGGAGACAGATCTCGCCTTTCTGGAACTTGCAACCGGCAAGTTTCCGAAATCGACAACTTGATTCGTGATACGGCGCCTCGCAGGTTGCATCGGTGCTGGCTTCATGTTATTTGTGCCATATGGATACCGAGCCCGACCTGCCCCTGGTGATCCACAGCAGCATGACCGAGGACGAGTTCTACGCTTGGGCCGACGAAGACTGCCCTTACCAGTACCTGGGGGGAGATCTGGTCAGGGAACCGGTTTCAAGGGGGCATGAGGATCTCTTCGCCTTTCTCCTCTCTTTGCTCTTCTTCTATCTCGGCGAGCGCGGCGGCGGCGAGGTGAAGGGCTCCCGATATGCGATGCGTCTCGATCCCAAGTGGTCGCCGGAGCCCGACCTGCTGGTGGTGCGCAGCGAGCGGCTGCATCTCATGGGCGAGCAGCGCCTCGAAGGTCCGGCGGACCTGGTGATCGAGCTAGCCTCGCCGGGCAGGATCGATCTGCGCAGGAAGCTGCCGCGCTATCACCAGGCGCAATTGCCCGAGATCTGGATCGTGGACGGTTACGCCCGGTCCATCCGAGTGGACATCTTCGAGCCCGGCGGTTATCGGACCAGGACCGTCGCCGAGGGAAGGCTCGCTTCGGCCGTCGTCCCCGGCTTCTGGATCGACGTCGGCTGGCTGTGGCAGGATCCCCTGCCGGCGCCGCTGTCGTGCCTGCGCCAGATCCTCGCCTGAGGATCGAAGCTGCCTGGAAACCGCGCGCCTGGAAGATTGGGAGGGATGCAGGTTGGGAGGGATGAGCCCGGGCGGGCTGGCCGCCCGCCCGGGGAGGTTCAGGATCGGGGTCAGAGGTTAGCGGCTGTAGCCGCGGATGCTCCTGAGG
The DNA here is from genome assembly GCA_035949675.1 of Thermoanaerobaculia bacterium. Taxonomy (GTDB): domain Bacteria; phylum Acidobacteriota; class Thermoanaerobaculia; order Multivoradales; family UBA5704; genus JASLEW01. The sequence goes on along the minus strand of DASZHY010000036.1, from coordinate 2,382 downwards.
ACGACGGTCGAGCCGCCGCAAGGGGCGTTCGGATCGCCGTCATAGAGGACGCCGGAGACCCTCACCCAGTCGCCGGCCTGGTAGTCGCCCAGGTTGCCGTCCAGCGCCACGGTCGTGTAATTGGTGCTCAGGGTCGGGCAGGCGCCGGCCGACTCGTGGAGCCTGCCGACCAGCGTCACGAAGCGGTGAGGGCCCGAGTAGACGTAGCGGCCGTTGCGGTCGAACCGATCGCCCGCCTGGTTTTCGCGGTCCCGGTCGTAGTCACGCCGCTCCTCGAAGCGGCCCATGCGCTCCGCGTAGTGGTAGAACGGCTCGCCGTTCAGATGGTCGAAGTAGGTGCTGCGGTGGTACTCGTCCCCCCACAGCGTCTGCACCATGTTGACCTCGAAGCCGGGGGCGCCGCAGCCCGGGTCAGGGGCGTAGCGGCCCTCGAGCCGGACGTGGTCGCCGTCGGCAAGGCCGCGAGTGGCGCCACGCAACGCAACCGCTCTGCCATCGTGCTGCCGCAGCATCAGGCAGCCGCCGTTGGCGCTCAGGTAGCCGTCGATGTGGGTGACTTCGGGGTAGGCGGCGGAAGCGTTAGGAGTCGCCAGAACCAGGCCGATCGCCAGCAGCAGCGCCGGGCCCAGGATTCGGAAGAGAGATCGTTTGGGTTTCATACCACCTCCTTGAATCTGTCGCGAGAGCACCCGGCCTCGTGCGCCGTGCGCCCCTCGCCACAAGATCCATTAAGAGCAAATCGTCTGCCACCCCATGGCACCAAATGGCGGCAATCGAGCGCAAGTGCCGTAATGGCGCAGGTCAAGGAGGGCCGGATGGCACCGCCGTGCCGGCGGTCGCATCCGGGCGGGCTCTCAGGTGGGTGAGGTGGGCGAGGTCGATGGGACGGTTGGCCGGCGTCTCCGCCTGGGCTGCGGCGAGTCGGGCGAGCACGCCGGCGCGCTCGGCCGCTTCCAGGTCGCCGCGCAGCACCGTGACCCGCCGGGGAGCGGCGCGGGCGGCCGTCCAGCCGTGGCCCAGGCGGGAGGCGGCGGCCTGGAACCTGGCGGCAGCCTCGTCCGTGTCCCAGTCGATGATCCATGCCAGCAGCCGCCGGTCCGCCTTGCGGTAGACGGCAAAGCGGTCGCCGCCCCAGCCCGCGGCGGCGGCCGCCGCACGCTCGCCGTCCGGCAGCGCCGAGCGCAGCAGCACCTGGATGCCCTCCTCTCCCAGCTGGCCTTCGGCAGCCTTGGCGTAGCCGATCAGCTCCCGGCCGAGGTCCGGCCACAGGATGATCACCGGGTCGTCGCGCCGGCCATACCACTTCTCCGGGTGCAGGATCTGCTCCGAGGAGCGCGGCGGGTCGACGGCGAAGGCATAGTCGAGCAGCTTCTGCCCCCCCTTCTGGCGCACCTCGAGACAGAAGGCGGCGCCCCGCGAGTAGCTGAACAGCAGCTGGTCGCGGAACCAGGCCGGCGCGTTCGCCATCTCCTTTTCGCCGGGCAGCCGCCGGCCGCCGCGCCGTCTTCGCCGCCGGCCGTCCCCAGCAGCTCGCCGACCATCTTGCGCGCCTCGGGGAGCTCTTCGATCGGCTCCTGCACCAGGTCGTCGAACATCACCAGCGACGCATCGCCCTCCACCAGCGCCAGCCGCGCCACGCCGCTGTCGGACAGCGGGTCGGGGTCCGACAGACGGTCGAGATCGAAATGCTGGTCCTGGATGGCATGGGTCAGCTCGTGCACCAGCAGCCCATCTTCCATCTTGTGCGCCACCTCGGTCCCGAACCGGGCGACGGCATCCTTGCCGAGCAGCCCCCCCGGCCGATCGACCACCGCCAGCATCTTGCGGTGCGGGTCATAGAAGCCGGCGATCTGGCTGGTCAGCAGCTCGGGAACATAGGTGGCGAGCTCCATGCTCTCGGGGATCAGCCCAAACGCCTTGAGGCTCAGCTCGACGGCGGCCAGGCGCTCCGGCGGCAGGTCTTCCCGGAAGTCGGCGGCCACCTCGCGCCGCAGCTCGGCTTCCGAAACGCGGCCCCACGGCACCCGCCGCTCGAGCTTCAGGCCGCGGTAGTGTTCAGCCTCCCGCACCAGCTCGCCCATCCGCCGCTCCAGCGCAGGCGGCAGCGGCGCGAGCTTCGGCGCCGGGCGCGGTGCGCCGGACGCGGCGCCGAGCAAGAGCAGCAGCCAGACGGCATGGCCGGCGGCTGCGAGGAATCGGCGTCGGTGGCGGCGGCGGACCGGCGGACCGGCGCGAGCGCGGCTTCGCATGGCCCCCTACTGTAGCCGCAAACGCCGGCGCGCCTCCCTAGGCCGCCCGGTGTGGCGCCGCGCTCGCGCCGGCCGCGGCGTGGCGCGGCCTCAGCACCAGGAAGTTGGCCGGCACCAGCGCCGCCGCGCCATG
>DASZHY010000035.1:0-3860 GCA_035949675.1 Thermoanaerobaculia bacterium | reverse complement strand
TCCTGGCGGCGGCGCTCGAGGACCCGGTTCACGGCGTCCTCGACCAACCGGTCGAACTCCTCGGGCGAGGCGGGGTCGATCTCGTCCACCGGCACCATGTCGCCACGATAGCCGACGCGCTGGAAGGCGGCCAGGAAATCCGTGGCCGTGGGCGCGTGATAGGGCTGCGGATGCGGCCGCTGCTTCGGGCGTGACGCGATCGCGAAGAACTCCTCCTGCGACATGCCGATGATGCGGAGGATGGCGACGATGTGCCTGAGCTTCAGGTCGACCTGACCGCTGAAGATCCGCCGCAGGGCCTCCGGACCGGCACCCAGGCGCCGCTCTACCTCGCTGACGCTGAGGCCGGCAGCACGAATCGCCTGCCTCAAGAGGCCAGCGTAGCGACGTACCTCTTCCTCGACTTCAGGCGTCATTTCTGCCATCCGACTAGAGTGTACACGATTTTGGCCCCGATGGGGCGTTTTTCTAGCCAGAACCTTCGCGGCCCGTTCAGAAGGTCTGAAATGCCTCTGCGATTCCTTGGAGACGCGAGAGAGGTATCGCTCATCGACGAGCAATCCTCTCCGGCCGTCACCGGCAGATCGTCTCCCAGCAAGCGCGAATATGCTGCGAGACCTGGGCGCGGCCGGCTGACCTTCGCCGAGGTGGGCCGCAAGGAAGTCATGGGCGGCCGGCGGCCGGCCGCCGGCTGGCGCCCTGGGGCGGCCCAGGAACCGCCGGCCCAGGGTCGCCACGCCGCCACGGCCCCTGGACCGTCAGGGCTTTTCTACGATGTCTTTCTTGAGCGCCGAGATCGCCCCCAGCAGCTCGCCCCTTTTCAGACAGCAATACGGCAGCTCGCAGGCGCCGGATGAGCCTGGCGGCATGTCGCGGGCGGGCCCACGACGGCGGCTCCTGCCTGCCTCCGCAGGATTGGTGACGCCAAGGTGTTGCATGCAGTGACGCTGAAAGACGGTGGACCGGCCAAGGAGGCTCCCATGCACCCCGACGCCTCGCTCCTCACTCGCAACTCCCCGCTTCAGGGGAAAGCCGCCCCGCGCCTCTGCCAGGTCATCGGGGCCGCCTTCCTGCTCGCCGCGCTCACGATTGGAGCGCCGGCTCCGCTGCCGGCCGCCGCCGCGGCGCCGCTCGTTTTGGTGCCCGAGGGTTCGGCCCGCGCCTTGCCTCAGCGTCTTCTTGGCGCATCGGCGGAGGCGTTTTTCGAGCACCTCATCGACGATCCGGCCAAGGTCGAGATCGCTCGCCAGATGGGGCTGGCGTTCGTGCGCTTTCCCGGCGGCACCGAGAGCAACTACTACGATTGGCGGTCCGGTCTTCCCGCGATCCAGGTCTTCCCCAACAGCTCTTCCTACACGCGCTTCTGGGCCGCGGTCATCCCGGCGATCGATCGCGCTTTCCCCAACGGGATCTCGATGGCGGACTATCGCCCGTTCGCCGACGCGATCGGGGCGGAGACGTTGATCGTGCCCAATCTCGAGACCTCGTCGGTAGCCGAGCAGGCAGCCTGGTTCCAGGAGATGAGCGCCGCTGGCCTGCTGTCGCGGCACCTCGAAATGGGCAACGAGTTCTACATCGCGATGCTGGACGACCCCAACGTCATCGCCAAGTGGCCCGACGAGCCTTACGCGCTGGGCGTCACCCGCCGCTACCTGCGAGCCTTGCGGCCATCTCTGCTGCCCGGAACCAAGGTGGCGGTGCAGTCCGCGGGCAGCGCCTTCTACGTCCCGGCCAACACCGCGGACCCGTTTCTGCAGCGGCAGCTGCAATGGGACGCCGCGCTGGCGCCGGCGCCATGGTTTCAGGCGGTGACCGTGCACCTCTATCCCGATCCGAGCGAGGTCGTGGGCAGGCCTCTCGGCGGACCGCCGCGCACCCAGGCCGCCGCGGCCAGGATCTTCTCGGCCATGATGGCCCGCGCCGACCAGGGCGTGGACCGCGTGCTCTCCGATCTCGAGCGTCGTCTTCCCGGCAAGGAGATCTGGGTCAGCGAGTGGAACCCTCGCGGCCCCAATCCGGACGGCAGCCATGACGCAGTGACGCCGCCGATGCTGATGCAGCTCACGACCCGCATGACGCTCTCCTACCTGCGCCACCCCGCCCTCACGGCATCGCTCTACTTCATGCTCAACTTCGATCCCAACGTTCCGTTTGCCCTTTACCTGCCGGACGGCGCCGGCGGGTTCCTGCCGACGCCGATGGCGGTCGTGCTGCGGTGGCTGAACCAGGCGGCCAACGGCGGGGTCTCTTACCTCGCCTACGCCGAGCTCGGCGCGGTCCCCATCCCTGGCGGCGGCTCCTGGGCCGAAGCCTACTCGCCGGTCGCGGCGGCGCTCTTCAGGTCCGGAACGCAGACCACGCTGTTGCTGCAGAACGCCTCGTCATCCCCGCGGCAATGGAACCCCGGAGCGATCGGCCTGGGGCGTCCCCGAGAGATCGAGACGATCTCGCTGCCGGCTCTCACCGATTCGACGCGAGTGGCGCCCCCGGTGGCATCGCTGCCTGCCGGGTCGAGCGTCCTGATCCCACCCTACTCGGTGACTCGCGTCGTCTGGCAGTGAAAAGGCGCGCGATCGGGCCGGCGATCAACCGGCGCCCGCCCGGCGAGCAACGGCGACCGCCCGGGGCGATCAACCGGCGACCGCCCGGCAATCAACCGGCGACCGCCTGGAGCCAGGCGCCAGGTTACCCGCGTTCGCGGATCTTCGCGATCTGCCCCGGCCGCAAGCGGTTCCCGGGGTTGGGGAAGAGGCCTTCGACGCCGATGGTGCGGGTGGCGAGATCGACCTGGCGGTCGGCCGCCGCCAGGTAACCCTGGTGTGGGAAGGTCTTGCCGCCGGCAAGCTCCAGCTCGAGCCCCCCGAAGCGCCGCGCCGCGCTCGCGCCCGGCCGCTGGCTGTCGAGGTAGCGCAGGTAATCCGGCTCGTCGAGCTGGAAGCGCACGCGGATCGGATCGATGCCGGAGATCCTGGTCAAGACGCTCGTCGGGTTGACCAGGTCGCCCACCCGGGCCTGGTCAGCGCCGGCCACGCCGGTGATCGGCGACCTGACCGCCGTCGCCTGGACATCGAGGCGTGCCTGCTCCACGGCGGCCCTCAGGGCGTCGACGCTCTCCGGACCCCGCGCTCTGGCCAGCTCCGCGCGGGCGTGCGCGAGCCGCGCCCGGAAAGGACCTGGCTCGATCTCGAACAGCAGGTCGCCCTGCCGCACCAGGCTGCCGGCGGCGACGAGGCGCCGCGCCACGCGTCCGGCGACGCCGGGCCGGACGTCGGCATCGACGCTGCCGGCGGTCGTGGCAGTCCATTCCCGCTGCAGCGGCGCGCTGGCTGCCCGGGCCGCGGGCTCTGAAGTCGGTTGCGGTGCGGACGGCGGCGAGCTTTCGAGGTATCCGGCGAAAGCGGCACAGCAGGCGGCGACGATCGCAGCCGTCAAGAGCACTTGTCCCCGATGACAGCCTGCAGACCGATCGGATCTCACGGTCGTTTCCTCCTCGAGCTTGATCAACTCCACGTTCCCGCCCGCCAGTCCTCGTCGGTCATGAGCCTGCCATCTCAGGTTGGATGCAAGGCCCACACGACCTTGGGGAGGGACCTACTTGGTTAAGCGTAAAACGCGCCCCGATTTATTCCTGCCGCGAGCAGCAGCCCGATAGCCGCCCCGCCTGTCGGCGGTGCTTTGCTCCAGGATGATACGGATGGAATCGACGCGCGGATGACCGGGGGGCCGGCAGGCATCGGCGCTGCCGCGCCGGATCGATCGGGCGCCAGCACTGCCGCGCCGGATCCTATCGGGCGCCGGAGCTGGCGCGCCGGATCGATCGGGTGCCAGCACTGCCGCGCCGGATCCCATCGGGCGCCGGC
>DASZHY010000034.1:0-18994 GCA_035949675.1 Thermoanaerobaculia bacterium | reverse complement strand
CCAAGCGACGAGCCAGCCCTTCGGTTGCTTGAACGGATTCGAGCGAAAAGCCCAAGTGGCGGCGGCAGGGCGCGGAAGAGACGCGAGGCAAGGACATGAGCAGCGAGTCGAATCGCATCATCCAAAAGCTCTGGTCGTACTGCAACGTCCTCCGGGATGACGGGCTCTCCTACCAGGACTATCTGGAGCAGCTTACGTTCCTGCTCTTCTTGAAGCTGGCTGACGAAAGGTCGAAGCAAACTGGGAAGGAGCAGGCAGTCCCGAAGGGCTACCGCTGGTCCAATCTCGCGAGACCCGATATGGAGGGAGCGAAGCTGGAAGAGCATTACCGAGAGACCCTCCGCAAGCTGGGTGACTCCGGCGGAATGCTCGGGATCATCTTCCGCAAGGCCCAGAACAAGATCCAGGATCCAGCGAAGCTGCGGCAATTGATCGTCGAGCTGATCGGCAAGGAGGAGTGGCTGCCGATGTCCTCGGACGTGAAAGGAGACGCCTACGAAGGTCTCCTGGAGCGGAATGCCCAGGACATCAAGAGCGGTGCTGGCCAGTACTTCACTCCCCGTCCCTTGATCGAGGCGATCGTGGACTGCATCCAGCCCCAACCCGGAGAACTCCTCATCGACCCAGCCTGTGGAACTGGCGGTTTTCTCTTGGCTGCCCATAACTACCTGACCGGCCATTTCCAGCTCGACCGGGACCAGAAGAAGCATCTCCGCTTTGATGCCCTTCGCGGCATCGACATTGTTGATGGAGTTAGCCGTCTCTGTGCCATGAACCTCTTTCTTCACGGGGTCGGTCCCAACGATGACTCGAAGACCCCTCCCATTCAGACAGACGACGCGCTACGGAACGAGCCGCACGTCCACTCCGACGTGGTTATGACCAATCCGCCCTTCGGTAAGAAATCCTCCGTCACCGTCGTCAACGAGGAAGGGGAAGCGGACCGCCAGATCTTGACCTACAACCGTCCCGATTTCTGGACGACGACCTCGAACAAGCAGTTGAACTTCGTCCAGCACGTCAAGTCGCTACTCAAGATCCACGGAAGGGCTGCCGTCGTCGTTCCCGACAACGTGCTCTTCGAAGGCGGGGCCGGGGAGACCGTGAGGAGAAAGCTCTTGGCGGAGTGCGACGTGCACACTCTTCTCCGGTTACCGACCGGCATCTTCTACGCGCAGGGTGTCAAGGCTAACGTGATCTTCTTCGAGCGGAAGCCAGGCAGCGACAAGCCCTGGACGAAGAAGGTTTGGATCTACGACTTCAGAACTAACAAGCACTTTACTCTAAAGGAGCGACGGCTGAAGCGGAGTGACCTCGACGAGTTCGTCGCGAGCTACCGACCAGGAGATCGGCACAAGAGGAATGCGACCTGGTCTGAGACCAACCCTGAAGGTCGGTGGAGGCCCTTCCTTCTCGAAGAGCTGCTCCAACGGGACAAGGTCAGCCTCGACATCTTTTGGCTTCGAGACGAGAGTCTGGAGGACTCCGCCAACCTCCCTGATCCGCACATCATTGCTGAGGAGATCGCCGAAGATCTCAGGGCGAGCTTGGAGCAGATCGAAGGGATTCTGGGGGATTTGAGACGGCGGTCTTTAGCCCGTAACTGAGGACTGAGCCGCCTGTTCCGCAAGCTCCAGATGATCGACGATGCGACGACGGATCAGGACCTGCGTGTTCCCCCCAGCAATCACTTCGAGAAGTTGGGCGGCCATTGGGACGGCTTCCATTCGATCCGCGTCAACAAGAAATGGCGGCTGATCTTCCAGTGGGATGGCGGCAAGGAAGAAGCCAGCGGCGTCTATCTGGACGATCACAGTTACAAGTGAGGAAAGCCATGTTGATGACGAAGCGCAAGCCGGCCAGCGTGGCGGAGATCCTGGTCGAGGAGTTCATGGCACCAATGGGCCTAACGCAGGTCGCTCTAGCCAAGGCGATGGGCGTTCAGCGCAAGCACGTCAACGAGCTGTGCAACGAGCGCCGAGCTGTGACCGCCGCGACCGCGCTCATCCTCGCCCGCGTGTTTGGCAACAGTCCCGACTTCTGGCTGAACATCCAGCGGCGTAACGACCTGTGGAAGGCCATGCATAGGTCGCGCGAGCGTAAGCGGGTCGAGCGAGCGAGGCCGCTAAACACCGCCGCTTGACCGCCGCTGGTGCCCCTTCTCGGCTCTCATGCTCACCTGATGTGTTGCTCTCGGGCCGGCTGCACGTGGCCGAGATCGGGCTCGGTCAGCCTGGCGACAGGATGCGGGTTCGAGTCCCGCCTCGGGCACTCCCAGGAGAGCAGGCTCTCGGGAGGGAGGCGACGCTGGTTGATCGACTTAAGGACAATCCGCGAAGGCGGCGACGTCTTGAATCGGCTGGAAACTCGTGCGCGGAGGATTGGTGTAGATCTTCCGCACGCCGGTTTGCGTGTCGGTCACGGTCATCACGACCTTCACATTGGTGAGTCCGCCCGCGAACACCCAGTAGTGATCCCCAAGGCCGCAGCCGTCGAGGACCTTGATCAACACCTCGACGTTGGCGCTGCTGAAGAACCACATGTAGGCGGTGTCGGTGGTCAGCGCCACGACCTGCGCCTGGCCGGCCTGTTGCCCGCTGTCGAACGTCGCTTCCACCCTGAAGCGGTCGTTGTTGAGACAGGCAGAAGTGGCGCTGGGGGTGCAGCCGGTCGCCACCGAGCCGCTGCCGACCTTCGTCACGAAGGCGTCATAGCCGCCGCCCCCGGCCGGCTGGATCGAGACCCCGCTGACGCCGGGGAAGGTGGCGGAGTTGGTAAAGCCCACCACATAGGCATTGCCGGCACCATCGACCGCAATGCCGCTTCCCTCGTCGTCCCCGCCAGCCCCGAGGAAGGTCGAAAAGGCGATCGCGGCGCCCGTCGCATCGATCTCGGTCACGAAGACGTCGTAGCCGCCGCCGTTCGCCGGCTGGATCGAGCTGCCGGTGACGCCGGGAAAGGTTTTGGAGAGCGTGCTGCCGGTCACGTAGGCGTTGCCGGAGTGATCGACGGCAATGTGCCATCCTTGATCGAAGTCGCTGCCGCCCAGGAAGGTCGAGTAGACGATCGCGGTGCCCGACGCATTGATCTTCGTTACGAAAGCGTCGTCCTTGCCGCCGTGGTTTGGCTGGATCGAGCTGCCGTTGACGCCGGGAAAGGTCGTCGAGTTGGTGTATCCCGTCACGTAGGCGCTACCGGCATCGTCGACGGCAATGCCCAGGACCAGGTCGAAGCCGCTGCCGCCGAGGAACGTCGAGTAGACGATCGCGGTGGCCGTTGCATTGATCTTCGTTACGAAGCCGTCAGCGCTGCCGCCGTTCCGCGGCTGGATCGAGCTGCCGTTGACACCGGGGAAATTGGTGTCAAAGGTCTCACCCGCGACATAGGCATTGCCGGCGCCATCGACCGCGATGCCAAAGCCCACGGCGCCACCTGCACCCAGGAACGTGGAGTAAACGATCGCCGTGCCCGCCGGATTGATCTTGGTCAGGAAAGCGCCGCCGTTGATCGGCTGCAGAGAGCCGCCGTTCACGCCGGGAAAGGTGGCGGATAGGGTTTCACCTGTCACATAGGCGTTGCCGGCGCCATCGATGGCAATGGCATTTGCGTAGTCGTAGTTGTCGCCCCCCAGCAGGGTCGCGTAGACGATGCCGTTTCCCGCCGCGTTGAGCTTGATCACGAAGCCGTCGTACAGGCCGGCGTTGGCTGCCTGGATCGAGCTCCCGCCGACGCCGGGGAAAGTCGCGGAGGAGGTATATCCCGTCACATAGGCATTGCCATCGCCGTCGACCGCGATGCCCAGGGGTTCATCGTCGCCGCCGCCGCCGAGGAACGTCGAGTAGACGATCGCGGTTCCCGTCGCGTTGATCTTGGTCACGAAAACGTCTTCGCTACCGCCGGCGTTCGTCGGCTGGATCGAGCTGCCGCTGACGCCGGGGAACGTCGTGGAGCTCGTGAACCCGGTGACATAGGCATTGCCGGCGCCGTCGACCGCAATGGCGACCGCAGAATCGTCGCCGCTGCCGCCGAGAAAGGTCGCATAGACCAGAATCGGATCGATCACCAGCGGCCGGGTACGGTCGTAGGGACCGACCGCGAAGCCGACGAGGCGTGGTGCACCCCTGCCTCGGCCCCTCACCGCGGCCGGAGCCAGGAGGACATAACGCCCTTCGACTCGCTGTCGCCGCGCCCCTGCCCCTTGGTAGATGGTCGGCGCGGGCTGCACCAGGTCGCCGCTCCTCGTGCGCAGAACCAGCTGGCCCTGCTCACCAATGGTGATGGCGTCCGCGCCGCTGAATGCCAGGCGGAGCCGCCCGGGATCGGCGCCTGGCGCGACCACGAAATCGTACTCGAGCTGCCGCTGATCCCCCTTGTAGACCAGATCCACTCCGGGGTAGACGCCCTCGACGCGAACACGGGCGAAGTGGGCGACTCCGGGATGCCAGTGGCGAGGGGCGTTGCCGATGAAGTAGTTGCTCCTGGTGAGCAACGGGTCGACTCCGACCACCCGCGGATCGCTGTTCGCACCAGCCAGCCGCATGCGCACCACCGCGGGGTCGTGCTGCCGGCCCCCGAGGCTCAGGACCGCCTCGGTCGCGGTCAGGAACAGAGTCTGGCCCCGGCCTCGGCAAAGAAACTTGACCTCCCGGTCAAATTGCCCCGCGTTGGCCTCGAAACTCAAGGGCAGCTTGCCGTAAGCTGCCGCGAGCGTGGCCTGCGTCGCCACGCCGGCCGCCGGCAAGGCGCCGCTGAGCAGGATGGCGGCGGCGCCCATGCGCCAGCGAGAGCTTGCGGCCCGCTCCTGGGTGCACTCCTGGCGAGAGACACCTCGTGATGGTGAGTCCGGCTTCATGAAGTCTCGATTCAAGACTATCTCGGCGGCTGGCCCTGGGCAACCTGGCAGCGGCGCAAGGGAGCCGGCCGCAGAGCCAGATTTAGGCCGCCGCCATCGTGTCCCGGTTGGGGGTGCATGCGGTACCACGCTTGTTGTCATGAGCTCGTTGTCATGAGCATCCGACTCGACAGGAGGCCCCACCGCATGATCCTCCTCGACACGCCGACCCGGACCCACATCCCCTGCCTGTCGAATTCGCCGGGGGCGGCATGAGCGTGCTCGCCGATCTGCGCCTGGCTCTGCGCGGCCTGCGGAAGCGCCCTGGCATCGCGCTGACCGCGGTGCTCACGCTCGCCGTCGGCCTGGGAGTGAACACCGCCGTCTTCAGCCTGGTGGACAGCGCGCTGCTGCGCCGGCTGCCGCTGCGCGAACCCGACCGCCTGGGGGTGCTGTGGACGGTCTGGAAGCTCGGCGGCCAGAACCGCAACAAGCTGTCGGAGCCCGAGCTCATCGACTTCTCGAACCAGGCGACCCTGCTCGCGGGTCTCGCGGCTTACAACACCGCCGCGGCCAACCTGACCGGCGAGGGGCCGCCCGAGCAGGTGACGGTGGGGTGGGCGACGTCGGGGCTGCTCCCGCTGCTCGGCATCCCGCCGAGCATCGGGCGGACCTTCCAGCACTCCGACGACATCACGGGCGCGGCCATGGTGGCGATCCTCGGCGAGGAGCTGTGGAAGCGGCGCTTCGGCGCCGATCCGTCGATCGTCGGGCGCAACGTCCTGCTCGACGGCAAGAGCATCGAGGTGGTAGGCGTCGTCCCCTCCTGGTTCGAGCTGCCCGGCAAGGTCGACCTCTGGCGCCCGTTGATCATCGACCGCGGCGATCCTAGTCCGCGCGGCGCCCACTACCTGACCGCCGTCACCCGTCTAGCCCCGGGCGCCACCTGGCCGCGCGCGCAGGAGCAGGTGGCGAGCATCGCCGGCCGCCTGCGCCAGCAGTATCCGCAGTTCTACCCGCCGAGCCTCGGCTGGGGGGTGCGCCTCGCACCGCTGCGCGCCGAGGAGGTGAGCGCCATCAGGCCGGCGCTGCTGTTGCTGCTGGCGGCGGGCGGCATGGTGCTGCTCATCGCCTGTGCCAACGTGGCGAGCCTGCGGCTCACCGCGGCGCGCCACCAGGTCAAGGACCTCGCCGTGCGCATAGCCTTCGGCGCCAGCCGCTGGCAGGTGGCGCGCCAGCTGATCGTCGAGAGCATGGTGGTGGCGCTGATCGGCGGCGCCCTCGGATTGCTGCTCGCGAGCTGGGGGCTGCACCTGCTGCCCTCGATCCTGCCGGTGGCGGTGGCCGGGCTGAGGGCCGTCTCGCTCGATTTCCTGGTCCTCGCCTCCGCGCTCGCCGCCACCCTCGCGGCCGGCATCGCCGCCGGCCTGGTGCCGGCGCTGCAAGTGGCCAAGGTCGGGCCGCACGAGGCGCTCAAGGAGGGAGGGACGCGCGCCTCGCCGGGCGCCAGCTCGCAGCGGCTGCGCCGCCTGCTGGTGCGGGCGGAGACGGCGCTCGCGCTGCTGGTGATGATCGGCGCCGGTCTGGTGCTCAAGAACCTGAACCACCTGGAGAGCGTGCCGCCGGGGTTCGATCCGCGGCGCGTGCTCACCGCATCCGTTTCGCTGCCGGCGGCCAAGTACCCGACCGACGAAACGGTCGACAGCTTCTACCAGCAGCTGATGCCGCGGCTCGGCGGCCTGCCGGGGGTCGAGGCGGCGGGGGCGGTCTCGCTGCTGCCGCTCGCCGGCAAGGATTACTCCGGCAACTTCACCGTGGAAGGGGCCGTGGACGACCAGCAGAGCAACGAGGCGTCGCGGCGAGCGGTGAGCCGCGACTACTTCCGCGCCATGGGCATCCCGCAGCTCGCGGGCCGCACCTTCACCGTGCACGACACCGCGAAATCCGAGGGGGTGATCATCGTCGACAGCGACATGGCGCGCCAGTTCTGGCCGCAGGGCCAGGTGCTCGGCCGGCGGCTGAAGCTCGGCAAGCTTGCCGACAAGAACCCCTGGCTCGCCGTGGTGGGCGTCGTCGGGCACGTCAAGCACGATGGCCTGGACAGCCAGTCGCGCGGCCAGATGTACTTCCCCCTCTCCCAGTTCTTGCGCCGCGAGATGTCGCTCGTGGTGCGCACGCGGAACGACCCGATGAACCTCGCCCCGAGCCTCAAGCGCGAGGTGCTGGCGGTCGATGCCGCGCAGCCACTCTCGAACCTCCTCACCATGGAGGACCAGGTGCGGCGGTCGCTGTTCAAGCAGCGCCTGACGGTGTTGCTCCTGGTGCTCTTCGCCGTCCTCTCGGCGTCGATGGCCGTGGTCGGGCTCTACGCGGTCCTCGCCAGCTCGACGATGGAGCGGGTGCGCGAGGTCGGGATCCGCATGGCGATGGGCGCCCACCGCCGTGACATCCTGCGCCTGCTCCTGGGGCAGGGGGCGGTGGTCGCCGGGGCGGGCATCGTGGGTGGGATCCTGGTTGCGGCGCTCATGGTGCCGCTGCTCGCGAGCCAGCTCTACCGGCTGAGCCCGTACGATCCGCTGGTCTTCGGCGCGGCGATCGTGGTCCTCTCCTGCGTCGCGTTCCTCGCCTGCTTGCTGCCGGCCTGGCGCGCGACGAAGATCGAGCCGGTCACCGCGCTGCGCCTCGACTGATGGGAGGGAGGCAAGGAGCTCGAAAAGCTCCAGGAGGTGAGCGATGAAGTCAACACGGATGCTGGGCATGGCGATGTGCGCCCTGCTGGCGCTGGGCGGCGAGGCGGTCGCCGCGGACAAGGAAGGGCTGGGAATCGGCCGGGGGATCGATCACGTCGGATTGCTCGTGCGGCTGGAGAATTTCGCCGCCGCCACTGACGTCTTTACCAGGCAGCTCGGGTTCTCGGCGACACCGGTCCTGACGTCCCCCGCGGGGGTCGAGAACCGGATCATCTGGTTCGAGGATCTCTCAACCCAGCTGCCGCTGCCGATCTTTCGCTTCCGCGGCCGCGATCGCTTCCTGATCCCCGCCTCCCTGGCTCACGGCGTGCTGATCGAGATGGTCGAGCCTCGTCGCTGACCTGCCGCCGCGGCCCGGTGGCTCAAACGCCGAGCGCGCGTGCCGCGAGCTCGGTGCCGGCGACGCGGGCGCGGATCTTGGCGAAAGCCGTGTCGCGGCTGGTCGAGACGTCGTCGCCGAAGGGAGAGAAGCCGCAATCGTCGGTCGTGCCCAAGCTCTCGACGGCAAGGATTCCCGCCGCCTCGAGCACCCGGTCACGCACCTCTTCGGGGGTTTCCACCCGCGGATCGATCGGATCGGTGACGCCGACGAAGATCCGCTGGCCGGGGCGCGCATGGCGGCGGATGATGGTGAGCACCCGCCGGCGGTCGGGCTCGCTGGCGAGCTGCAGGTAGAAGCAGCCCGCAGCGAGCGCGAAGAGGTCGGGGAGCAGCTCGGCGTAATCGACGTCGGCGCTATGCGTGGAGTCCTGGTCGCCGCCCGGGCAGGTGTGCACGCCGATGCGGCGCCGGTCCTCCTCGCTGAAACGGGCCAGCACCTGGTTGTTGAGGTCGACGAACTGGCGCAGTAGGCCGCGCGTCGGGTCGAGCTTGATCGCCAGGCGCGCCTCGGTGAAATCGATCTGCACCGCATATGCGCCCGCCGCGAGGCAATCGCGGATGTCGGCCTCGGCTTCGTTCAGCAGGTCGTGAAGAAACGCCTCCCGCGGATAGCCGCTGATCTCCTCCGCCGGATAGAGCAGGCTGAGCGCCGAGGCCGAGATGACGGCCTGCTTGAGCGGCAGCGTGGTGTGGCGCCACGCTGCCTGCAGATAGCTCGCCGCCCGCGTGCGGTAGCGGAAGGGTCCCGCGGTGAGCCGCGGCAGCTGGCGCGTGTGGCCATCCGCGAAAGGGATGGTAACGCCGTCCGGCGCCAGGGTCTCGAGGCCGGCGATGGGGTACGTCGCGAAGCTCGGCTTGGTCTGCTCGCCGTCGGTGAGCACCGGCGAACCGGTCGCCTCGAACCGGGCGATCGTGTCGCGCACCGCCGCGTCCGCGACTGCCGCCGCCGCCGCCGGGTCCAGACGTCCTGCCGCCACTTCCTGCATCGCATCGATCAGGTGCGGCGGCCGCGGGATGCTGCCGATGGGCTCGGTGGGAATGGCCATGAGGAGCACTTTAATCGCCGCTTCCCAACCGGTCAACGGTAACTGCTCAGCAGCGACAGCCTATGCTCGGCGGCGGATAGCCCGTGGCGGTATCAAGCGCGCTCACCCGGTAACGCCGAGCCATACGTAGACCACGCCGGCGGCGGCATGTGCGGCCAGCAGGCCCCACGCCACTGCCGTGCGCGCGGTCTGCGGCGCGCCCGCCAGCAGCACAGCGCTCTCGACGAAAAGCAGGTAGTTGGCGGCGTAAGCGCCCCAGAAGAAGTTGCCGTGCGTCCAGCGGGCTCCGCGCTCGGCCAGGAGCGCCATCTGCAGCATGGCGACCAGCAGGACCGACCAGGCCAGGACCAGCGGCGCCTGGCGGCGAGCGACCTTCCAGTTCAGAGCCAGCACGCCGAGCGGAAAGGCAAGGCTCAGCAGGATGGAAGCTGGAATGTTGGGAGAGTGGAGGCGCCAGACCGCGAGCGGAGCAATCGCGATGCCGGCGCCGCCGGCCCTGAGGCGCCAGGCCTGCCACGCGAGCAGCCCGGCCGCAGGCGCCGCCACCGCCGCGACGACGATCGCGGGCCGACGCCACCAGAGGTGGCCCTCCCGCCGCGAGCGGATGGCGCGCTCGACGAGCAGCGCGACCCAGCACGGGAGCAGCGCCAGCAGATAGTTCGGTTTGGTGAGACCGTTCAGGAGCGTCAGCGCGCCGGCGCCGGCGAGCCGGCGCGGCGGATCGGCGGTCGTCATCTGCGACGCGGTGGAAAAGAGCAACATGGCCAGCGGCAAGACGGCGATCGCCGTCGGGTTGTGCCAGACGTTGGGGCTGATCTGACCGAGGTACACCTGCGGGAACTTCCACCAGTTGAAGATCGGCATCGCGAACAGCAGACCCAGGGCGGCGAGGGACGCGGTGCCCACATCCCCCGCCTCGCGGATCCGGCGGTAGGTCAGGACGACCTTGGCCACGACCGCCAACGATGCGACCGCGACGCTAGCGAGCTCGAAGGCGTGACCGCCGCCGAGAGGGGCCGCGATGCCGCAAACCACGAGCTCGAAGAGGAAGTGCGGCGGCATGCCGCCCCCCTGACAAAGTGTGCGCGCGAAGGCAGCGTGCTGCATGAAGTCGCTCTTCCCCGCCGGGTCCAGCGGCGAGAGCACCTGGCGCGAGAGGACCGCGAGCGCCGTGCCGGCGGCGACCAGTGCGAGCGCCCACGGGGCGGCCCGCTCCCAGCCCGTCCTCGCCGCGCTGCCCGCGCCTGCACCCTGCGGCTGCATCAGCGGGGGTGGCGCCCTACGAGCAAAACCCTCAAGGTAGCGCCTCGGTCTGGCCTCGCGGTCGAATGAGGATCAGCCTGCGAGGTTCGCGAGGTAGAGGATCTGCTCGGGGCTGTCGTCGAACGGCCCGGCGAAGGCGGCCGGCGAGCCACCGCTCGGGCTCCATTGGTAGATGACGTTGTCTTTGCGCGTGCCGGTATAGAGGTTGCCGCTGCCGTCGATCGCGATGCCGGAGAGCTTGTCGAGCCGGTCGTCGTCGTGGATCAGCACCTCGGCATTGAAATTCCCGCTGGCCACCTGGCCGACGTCGTAGGCGAAGAGGCGCTGGTTCGCCGGGCTGCCAATGTAAAGGTTCTGGCTCGCCGCGGCAAAGGCGAGGGCCACGGGTCCCGCGAGCAGGTGATTGTTCGAGCCGGTTATCGCACCGAGCAGGTTGCCTTGCGCGGCGTCGTAGACCGCGACCCGGTTGGCCGCCTCGTCGGCGACGAACAGATGCCCGCTCGCGTCGAATGCCAGCCCCCGCACGGAATGGGTCGAGCCTCCCTTGCCCGCGGCCGCAAAGGTGAGTCCCCCTTGCGCCGCGGGAACGGACGTGAACGGCGGGACGCCGCCGGCGGCGGAGAAAGCCGGGACGAAGGTGCCCGCGTTGAAGGTGCCGGAAGCATAGCCATGCTCCAGGAAGGGCGCCAGCGGCATCGCTTTTCCGGCGCTGCCGCTGGCAGGCCCGTAGAACGCGGTGACGACGTTCGTGTCCTGGCTGGTCACGAAAAGGTTGCCATTGTCGAAGGCGGGCTGGTAAGGGTGATCGAGCCCGGGAGAAGCGGCGGGCGTGGCATAGCTGCCGAGAAAAGCCCGCGTGTAGCCGCCCGGGTTGACCTGTGCGCTGAACTGCAGGATCGCCGAGACCTTCTTCTGCGCCTGGCAGACGTACAGCTTGCCGTCAGGTCCAAGTGCCATGCCGCGCAGCTCCTGGCCCGCCTGGCCCAGGACCTGCGTGGAGAGCACCGTGCCGGTCGCCGCGATGGCATAGAGGTTGTCGATCGGTTGGCTGGATTCGCCGGAGAAGGACACGTAGAAGCCAGGCTGGGCCGCTGTTTGCATGATGCCCTCCCTTCCGGACGCCACGGCTGGTTCGAGAATTCAGTGAACTTTAGCATGAAGACTGGTCGGTGGAGGTGGCCGGCACGTCCCCGCCCCTTCATGCAACTTGCATGCAGTGGCGCGGGCTGCTATCGTCGGGCTCATGGCCGTTCATCTCCAGATCCGGGATTTGCCTGACGAGCTCCACCAGAAACTGCGCCAGCGCGCGGCGGCCCGCGGCTTGAGCTTGCGCCAATATGCACTCGAGATCTTGCGCGAGCATAGCCAACAGCCGACCATCGACGAGTGGCTCGACGGTCTGAGGCTGTTGACGCCGGTAACGATCTCGACGCCGTCGGCGAGAGCCGTCCAACAGGGCCGCGAGGCGGAAGAAGCCGCTCTGGTCGATGTCCTCGGTCGTCCTTGATGCCTCCGCCGCCGTCGAGTTGCTCCTACGGACTCCGGCCGGTGGGCGGACGGAAGCCGCACTGCGGGGACACCGGGTCGCGGTCCCCGCTCACTTCGATGCCGAGGTGCTTTCGGCGCTCGGTCGCCTCGCACGCGCTGGCGATTTGCCGGACAGGCTGGTGGAGCCGATCCTGAACGAGCTGGCTCGCGCTCCCTTCGTCCGCTACAGCTTGCAGCCTCTCCTCGCAGCCGCGTGGGGCTTGCGGCACAACCTCGCTTTGCGAGACGCTCTCTATGTCACCCTTGCCCGCCGCCTGGAAGGCATGCTCGTCACGGCGGATGCCCGTCTCGCCGAAGCCCCAGCGGTTGGGGTCGCCGTGACTCTCGTTGCGAGCCCGGGCTGATTGGCCGCCTCCGCCCCGCCTCATGGCCGCGGGCCGCTCCTGCCGTTCCAGGTTGTAGGCCAAATCACTACGCCAAGACCAGCGGCCGTCTGATTCCTGCGGCCGGAGCTGATCGGTACTCTCGATCCAGGGTCGCGGCACATTCGAACGCAATGGCGCTCCGCCGCACCCGGAAAGGCTCCGGGCATGAAAGATCGCGCGCCTGCCGGCTACAAGCTGTCGCGAGGCTCCGAGACCATCCTGGTCGGCGTGGACGACGAGACGCTCCGCGTCCGCGTGCAGATCGCACTCGAGACCTGCGGCTACGACGTCCTCGCGGCCCACAGCGGGGCGCAGGCTTGGCGCCTTGCCGCACGGCGGGGCGTGTCGGTCTCCTTGCTCGTCTGCCAGCTGGCGACACCGGAGATGGACGGCAAGGAGCTGGCGCGGCGGCTCGCATCGCTCGCCGCCGCCCGGCACGGACAGCCCCGGGACCGCCGGCGCCTCGGCATCCTGTTGCTTGCCGACGACTGCGCCGCGGCGCCGGCCGGCGAGCTCGTGGCCTGCCTCGAGACACCCGTCCGCCCCTCGACCCTGGTCGCCAGGGTGCGGCAGCTCCTCGACGCCAGGTCAGGCGGCGGCGGCGACCGCCTCTGGGAGTCACAGGCGCCGCCTGCCGACGGCAATTGCCTGGATCTCTGAGGTCGCCGGCGCTCGCGCCTGCTGCTAAGCTTTCCTCCGAGATGAAGCTAGCGTTCTCAGCAGCCCTGCCAGCCCTGCTCCTCCTGCCCCAGCCGGCGCTCGCCTCTGGCCTCAGGGACATGCCGGATGTCCACCCTGGACGTCCGGCCTGCAAGCCCGCGCACGCGCCCTGGCTCGTGGAGGCGAACGTGATCGCCTGCCGGCAGGGAGACGAAGACCTGCGGTCGGCGCTAGATTCGTTCCGCGCCGACCACGACACCTGGGTCCACATCCCGCAGCGCCTGCAAGGCGGCCAGCGGCTCCCGGCCCGGCCGTACGACGACCTGGTCGAGCAGCGGGTCCGCCATATCGGCGGCGTCATCGTCCGCCTCGAGCTGCACCGCCACCGGGAGCTGTCGGCACCGCCGGCGCCCGGCCGCCAGCCCGCCGCCTCGGCCTGGGCGAAGTTCGACGAGGTCAAGCCCCGCGATTACTTCCTGCGCCTCGAGCACCCGGACTGCGGCTCGGTGCCACGCGGCATGGCGCACTTCGTGGAAGCCGACGCCTGCTGCGACACCATCCCACCCGACGACGACGGCTGTCTGCTGAAGCTGCCGGCGGTCAAGCCGCTGCCGAAGGAGCTCGCGGGCCTCGCCGCCGGCGAGTGAGCCGCGGGCGGCGCCCGCGCGGCACCTCAGGGCGTCAGCTGGAACGGGCGCAGCGCGTCGCCTGCCTCGGCCATCGCCCGCCTCGCCGCCGCGAGGTGCTCCTTCTGCTCGTCCGCGCGGTTGGCCAGGCAGGCGACCGCGGCGGCTTGGATCTCGTTGTAGGCGAGGGTGAGCGGGCCGGAGACCGTGGCGAGCGGCGCCGCCAGCGCCGGCTGGTCGGCGAGCAGGGTTTGCGACGCGGCGCGCAGGTCGCGGCACGCCGCCAGCTGGCGCGGCATGTCCGGCGGGTTCTCGCGCGCCGCCATGCCGAACTGGGACAGGGCCAGGCTCACCGCCGTCGCGCGCTGGATATAGCGCCGGTGCCAGGTGCGCATGGCCCGCGGCAGCTCGTTCGCCGCGTCGTTTCCCGGCTGGGCGGCGCCGACGTGCGGCACGGCAGCTTCGCCGCCCGGGGCGCGCGACCGCCGCCACGCCTGCAGGTCGGCCTGGCTCTGCTCGGCCATGCGCTCATGCTCCTCCCACTCCGCCCGCTTGCGCCGCAGCTCCGCCTCCGAGAACGTGACCGCCGGTTTCGACGCGTCGGGCGGCGGCTGCACGATCCCGTCCGCCCAGCTGATCTGTGCCCGCGGCGGCACGCGGAGGAGGCGGGAGACGCCGTTGATCGTGGCCTTCACGTAGTACGTGCCCTCCGGGTCGCCGTCGTGCCCGTCCTGCACCTTCTCCTCGACCTCGAAGGCCTGGATGGTCGGGTAGATTCCGCCCTGCTGGCGCCAGTTGTCGAAGGCGTCCGACGCCTCGACCTGCTCGGTGGGGATGGCGATGAAGATCTTGTCGTTGCGCCAGCGACAGACCGCCGTTTGCAGCACCGTGTCGGTGCCCGTCCCGTGGTCCTTGATCGTCTGCAAGATGAATCGCACCCGTGTCTTGGCCGCCGACTCCGTGCCCTCGGTCTTGAACAGCTTCGCGCAGCCGGCGAGAGCCAGCGACAGGATCAAACCGGAGACAAGCCATCTCGCTCGCGCCATGCCCGGCCTCCTTGGTGTTGCGGACGCTTCCATTCTATTGCATTCGCCTGATTGGCATGACGCCCGCCGCCGTCCGCGGCGAAAATGTCACCGGCAGTGCCCGCCGCCGGCGCAGCCGCCCGATCGCGCCGGCCGGCACCGGCGAGCCGCGGGGCCGATGCTAGAATTCGCCCCGCGAGGCGAGATGAAAGCCGACAAGGACGTCGACGTCCTCATCCTGGGCGGCGCCTTCAGCGGCGCGGCGGCGGCGATCCTGCTGCGCCGCGAGCGGCCTGACCTGCGGGTGCTGGTCGTCGAGCGCGCCGCTGCGTTCGACGCCAAGGTCGGCGAGGCGACGACCGAGATGTCGGGGATGTTCCTGACCCGGCGCCTCGCGATGTGGGAGCACCTCGAGCGCGAGCACCTGCCGAAGGAGGGCCTGCGCTACTGGTTCAGCAACCGCGAGGTGGCCGGCCACGCCCAGGCGAGCGAGGCGGGCAGCACCCTGCGCAGCGCGGTTTGCTCCTTCCTGCTCCGCCGCGACACGCTCGACGAGCACCTGCTGGCGACCGCGGCCGCCGAGGGCGCCGAGCTCTGGCGGCCGGCGCGGGCGATCGCGGCGGCGCTCGGCGACTTCGATCACCGCGTCACCGTCGAGCGCAACGACTCGCAGGGGGCAGAGGGGGGCAAGGCGGTGGTCGCCTGCCGCTGGCTGCTCGACGCCACCGGCCGCGCCACCTTCCTCGGCCGGCGCCTGGATCTCATCGAGCGCAACCAGGACCATCCGACCGCGGCGGTATGGTGCCGCTGGCAGGGGGTGCGCCACCTCGACGACCTGGCTGCCCGCGGTCCTCTCGCCCTGGCGCGCGGCAACGTCGCGTCGCGCCGCCTGGCGACCAACCACTACATGGGCTATGGCTACTGGGTCTGGTTCATCGCCCTCGGCAACGGCGAAACCAGCGTCGGCATCGTCTACGACAAGCGCATCCACGACCTTTCCTCGGGCAAGGACCGGGCTGCCGAATACCGCGCCTTCCTCGACGCCATTCCCGCTGCCGCCGAGCTGCTGGCCGGGGCGCGGATGCGCGGCGAGGACCTGCGCTCCTATTCGCATCTCGCCTATTCGACGCGCCAGTACATGGGAGCCGGTTGGGCCCTCGTCGGCGACGCCGCGGCCTTCCTCGACCCTTACTACTCCCCTGGCCTCGACCATGCGAGCTTCAGCGTCGAGGCCACGGTGGCCATCGCCGGCGCCGAGAGCGCCGGCGAGCTGCGGGGCGCCCCCCTGGCGGCGCGCATCGCCGAGCACAACGCGACGTTCGTGCGCTCCTACCACCGCTTCTTCGCGGCCGTCTACCGCGACAAGTACCTCTACATGGGCGAGCACGACCTGCTGGCAGCCTCGTTCCTGCTCGACACCGCGCACTACTACATCTTCGTGGTCATCCCGGCCTACCGCCTCTTCGGCCGCTTCCACTGGATGCCGGTCCTCGGTCCGCAGCCGGCCTTCCTGAGCTATCACCTGATGCGGTTCTACAACCGCCGTTTCCGCTCCCTCGCGCTGGCGCGCCTCGCCGCCGGCGAGGCAGGGCGGCGCAACCACGGCCGGCGAGTGCGGGCGTACTTCGATCTCCACTTCGCGCCGCTGCGGATGGCGCTCCGCGGCCTCGCGCTGTGGGGCCGGGCCGAGCTCGACGGTTGCCGGCTGCGCCTGAAGCGGCGGCCGGCCTCACTCGCGGCGTAGCGCCGCGGTCGGGTCGATGCCCATCGCGCGGCTCGCCGGCACGTAGCACGCGGCGAGCGCGACGGCGATCAGGACGCCTGCCACGCCGAAGAAGGTCGGCGGATCGGTGGCGCTGACGCCGTAGAGCAGATGGCCCATCAGGCGGGTCAAGCCCGCGGCGGCGACCAGCCCGAGGACGGCGCCCGCGCCGGCCGTCGCGACCCCCTGGCGCAGGATCATCGCCAGGACGTTGCCGCGTTGCGCGCCGAGAGCGATGCGGAGGCCGATCTCGTGCGTCTTCTGCCCGACCAGGTACGCGGTCACCCCGTAGATGCCGATGCCGGCCAGCACCAGCGCCACCAGCGCGAAGCAGCCGAGCAGGATCATCGAGAAACGGCGGGCGGCCAGCGAGGCGCTGACGATCTGGTCCATGGTCCGCATGCCCGAGACCTCGATGTCGGCGCTCACCCCCCGCAGGGCGCCCCGGACGGCGGCGAAGACCGCCGGCGCGCCGGGCGCCGAGCGCATCACGACCGCCGCGTTGCTGGAGGTCTGGACCATCAAGACGTCCGGCATCTGCATGAAGGGCAGGTAGATCTGGGCCCGCAGCGCCTGCCGGTCGTCCGCGTCGAGACCCCACTGCTTGACGTGGCCGACGACGCCGACGATCTCGGCGCGCCTGGCGCCGCCCTGCAAGTTGACGCGCTGGTGAACCGGGTCCTGGCCGCCGAAGAACTGCCGCGCGAACGCCTCGTCGACGACGACCACCGGGGCGGCACGCTCGTCGTCGCTCGCCGCGAAGAAGCGGCCGCGCAGCAATGGAATGCGCAGGGTCCGTCGATATCCGGGCTCGACGATGTAGCGGATCGCGGAGCTCATCTCGTTCTCGTGCGCGGGCTGCGGCTGGCCGTCGCGCCAGAAGAGGACGTTGTCGCCGACGACGAGCGGCTGCGCTCCCCAGCTGAGGGACGAGGCCACCATGCCCGGAAGCGACGCCAGCTTGCCTTCCAGAGCGCGCCAGGCGGCGCGCACCGCCTCGGGTCTCGCCCGCATCAGCGACGGCGGCAGTGCGAGGTTCGCCGTCGCCACCTGGTCGGCCCGAAAGCCCGGGTCGACGGTCCACAGCTTCGCCAGGCTGCGGATCATCAGGCCCGCACCGATCAGCAGGACGAGCGCCGTCGCCATCTCGACGACGAGGAAGACACCCTGTGCGCGGTGCCGGGCGCCGCTCGCGCCGCGGCCACCCTCCTTGAGCGTCTGCTGCCAACTGGCGCGCGACATCTTGAGCGCCGGCACGAGGCCGAAGAGCACGCCCGCGGCGACCGAGACCGCCAGCGTGAAGACGAGGACGCCGGCGTCGAGCCGGACCTCCTCGGCCCGCGGCAGGGCGGTGGGGAGCAAGCCGAGCGCCGCCCGCGTTCCCCATCCCGCGAAGAGCACCCCCAGCCCACCGCCTGCCAGCGCCAGCAGGACGCTTTCGGTCAGCAGCTGGCGGACGAGCCTTCCCTGGCTCGCTCCGAGAGCGGCGCGGACGGCAAACTCGCCGGCCCGGCCGGTGGCGCGGGCGAGCAGCAGGTTCGCGACGTTGACGCAGGCGATCAGCAGCACGAAACCGACCGCGCCCAGCAGCACGAGCAGCACCGGTCGGACGTCGTGCACCACCTCGTCCTTGAGCGGCACGATCGTGGCGCCGATGCCCTGGTCGTCAGCGGGATAGGCGGCCGCGAGGTTGCGGGTGACGCGCTGCATGTCGGCGCGCGCCTGCTCGATGGAGACGCCGGGCTTCAACCTGCCGACGCCATGGATCATCATGCCCGCCGAGCGCTGGCGCAGATATGGATTGCGCCACTGCCCGATCGGGACGTAGACGTCGGCCTCGTTGAAGCCCGCGATCCCGAGGCCGACGACCGCGGGCACCACGCCGACGATCGGATAGTCCTGGCCGTCGAGCGTCAGGCTCGTTTTCACCACGTCCGGCGCCGCGCCGAGCTTGCGGCGCCAGAGAGCCGCGCTCACGAGCACCGCCGGCGCCGCGCCGATCCCGTCCTCGCCGGGCGCAAAGGTGCGGCCGAGCAGCGGCTTCACCCCTAGCAGCGAGAAGAAGTCCGACGAGACCAGCCGGCCGTCGAGCTGCTCGGCGTCCCCCTTGCCGGTGAGGCTGGCGCCCCAATCGCGCGCGATGGCGATGGCGGAGAACGTGCGGTTCTGCTGTTGCCAATCGCGGAAGTTCGGGTACGAGATGGAGCCGTTCTCGAAGTTCGGCTTGCTCTCGTGGAGCCTGACCAGCCGGTCGGGATGCGGGAAGGGCAGCGGTTTCAAGAGCACGCCGTCGACCACCGAGAAGAGCGCCGCGTTGGCGCCGATGCCGATGGCCAGCGTGAGCACGGCGATGACGCTGAAGCCGGGATGCGAGCGCAGCATCCGCAGGCCGTAGCCGAGGTCCCGCAGCAGGGTCTCTAGCGGCTCGATGCCGCGCGCCTCCCGGCAGGATTCCTTGACCTGGTCGAGGCCGCCGAACGCCAGACGCGCGAGGCGCATGGCCTGCGCGCGCGTGCGGCCGGCCCGCATGTGCTTTTCGACCTCGCGCTCGTGGTGGAAGCGCAGCTCCTCGTCGAGCTCGGCCTCCACCACGCGCCGCCGCAGGAGGACACGCAATCGATAGACGAGCTCATTGAGCATGCCGCCCCCCTTCTGCTTCTACAGGAAGAGCGTACAGCACCTCTTGTCGAAGTGCAAGGGGTACATCAGCCGATGCGCCCATGCGGTACTCTCGTCC
>DASZHY010000033.1:0-3069 GCA_035949675.1 Thermoanaerobaculia bacterium | reverse complement strand
ATGGAGCGGCAGGGCTATGTCGCCGATGCCAGCGTCGCCACGGCGGTGTACCTGGCCAAGGAGATGCGCCGGCCGCTGCTGGTCGAAGGCGATGCCGGGGTGGGCAAGACCGAGATCGCCAAGGTGCTGGCGCGGCTGCTGCCGGCCGAGCTCATCCGCCTGCAGTGCTACGAGGGGTTGGACGTCACGACGGCGCTCTACGAGTGGAACTACCAGCGCCAGATGCTGCGCCTGCGGCTGGCCGAGCACGAGGGCAAGGGCGCTGCCGAGATCGAGGAGCTGATCTTCGGCCGCGCCTACCTGCTGGAACGGCCGCTGCTGCGCGCCATCACCCGGCGCGAGGGGCCGCCGGTGCTGCTGATCGACGAGGTGGACCGCGCCGACGACGGCTTCGAGGCGTTCCTGCTCGAGGTGCTCTCGGACTTCCAGGTGACGATCCCGGAGCTGGGCACGGTGCGGGCCGAGCACGTGCCCTACGTGGTGCTCACCTCCAATCGCAGCCGCGAGATCGGCGACGCGCTGCGCCGCCGATGCCTGTACCTGTACCTCGACCACCCGACGCTCGAGAAGGAGGTGCGCATCCTGCGCGCCCGCGTGCCGCAGGCCGGAGCGCGGCTGGCGGCGGAGATCGCCCGCTTCATGCAGGTCTTGCGACGGCGGCGCCTGAGCAAGGCCCCGGGCGTGGCCGAGACCATCGACTGGGCGCAGGCGCTGCTGCGGCTCGACCGCGATCGTCTGGACCTCGAGACGGTCGAGCAGACCCTGGGCTGCGTGATCAAGGACCACCACGACCTCGACGATCTCGGCGGCGGCGAGCTGGCGACGGCGCTGGCTACGGCGCTGGCCGAGGCGCCGCCGCCGGAGGCGTCGGCGGAGACGCCTGCGGAGACGGCGGCGCGATGAGCCGTCCGGGGGAATCGGGACTGCCAGGCGGCACGGGCCTCGTCCTGCACCTCGCGCGCTTCGGCCGCGAGCTGCGCCGGCGCGGCATCGGGGTCGGGTTGAGCGACGAGGCCGACGGTCTCGAGGCGCTGTCGCTGGTGGAGCTCGGCGACCGCGACGAGGTGCGCCGCGCGCTGCGGGTGGCGCTGAAGATCCGGCCGCGCGACGCGGCGGCGTTCGGCGAGCTGTTCGAGCAGTGGTGGAGCGCCCGGCCGCCGCGCCCGGCCGCTGGCGAGCGGGAGCGGCCCCTGCGGCCCCTGCGGCGCCTGCGGCGGTCAGCGCCGCGCTTCGAGGATCCTAAGAAGCCGCCCGCCCTGCCGCGAGCGCGGGCGGGCTCGCAGCTGCCGGCCGCCGGACCGTGGCGCGAGCCGGCCGCGCTGGCTTCAGCGGGGGCGGAGCGCGAGGTGCTCGCCGGCGAGGAGCCAGGGTACAGCCCCGAGGCGCTGTTGCGGCGCAAGTCCTTCGAGGAATGCTCGGCCGCGGACTTTCAGGCGATGGAGCGCCTGATGGACCGGCTCGCCCGGCGCCTCGCCACCCGGCCCAGCCGGCGGCGGGTGCCGGTGCGCGGCGCGGACCATGGCGAGGCCGACCTTCGTCGCAGCTTCCGGCGCGCCGTGGCCCAGGGCGGGGAGTTTCTGTCGCTCGCCAGGCGGCGGCGGGCGGTCGAGTGGCCGCGCCTGGTGGTGCTGAGCGACACCAGCGGCTCGATGGACCCGCACACCCGCTTCCTGCTCGGCTTCGTGCTGGCGCTGCGCCGGGTGGCGCGGCGCAGCGAGCTGTTCGCGTTCAACACGGCGCTGGTGCGGCTGACCCCTTGGCTCAGGTCGGCCAGGTCGGGTGGGATGCTGCCGGACGTCGAGCAGGCGCTGAGGCGGCTGGCCGAGGACGTGCCCGGCTGGTCGGGTGGTACCAGGATCGGCGAGTGCCTGGCCGAGTTCGCGGACGCCTGGCTCGACGAGCTGGTGGACGGACGGACCGTGGTGCTGATCCTGAGCGATGGGCTCGACCGCGGCGACGTCGGGCCGCTCGGGGCGGCGATGCGCGCCATCCGCGCGCGGGCGCGGCGGGTGGTGTGGCTCAACCCGCTGGCGGGCGACCGGCGCTACGAGCCCACGGCGCGCGCCATGGCGGCGGCGATGCCGCACGTGGACCATCTGCTGCCGGCCCACAACCTCGAAGCGCTGGAAAGGCTGCTGCCGCTGCTGTCGGCCTGAGGGGAGGAAGCAACGATGGGCATCCCGATCGAGAAGAGCTTCGTCGTCAAGGCGCCGGCGGCCGCGGTGTGGGAGTTCCTGACCGATCCGGTCAAGGTGGCGAGCTGCTTGCCGGGCGCCGCGATCACCGGCCAGGAGGACCCTCTGACCTGGGGCGGCACGATCACCGTCAAGATCGGACCGGTGACCGCCGCCTACCGTGGCAAGCTGCGGTTCGAGCGGCTCGACCAGGAGTCGGGCGAGGCCGAGATCGCCGCCTCGGGGCAGGAGACGCGCGGCAAGGGAGGCGCCGACATGCGCATGAAGAGCCGCGTCGTCGCGCGCGCGCCCGGCGAGACCGAGGTGACCGTCACCTCCGACGTCAACGTCGTCGGCGTGCTGGCGCAGTTCGGCCGCGGCATGATCCAGGACGTAAGCGACCAGATGTTCGCCAAGTTCACCGAAGCCATGCGCCGCCAGCTCGAGGCGCCGCCGGCCGCTGCCGTTGCCGCCGCCGTGCCGGCGGCGGCGAGCGGCGGAGCTGGGGCAGGGCCGCCGGGCACGGCCGCCGCAACGGCGGCGGCGGTAGGCGCCAACCCTGTGGCCGCGGCGGCAGGGCCAGCCGGGATCGGGCCCGGGACGACTGGCAGCGCCAGCGGCGTCCTGGACGTCGGCGCCCTGGGCACGGCGGCACTCGGCCGCGCGGCAGGGCGGGCGGTGCGCCGGCCGGGCTTCTGGGTCGCCGTTGGCGTGCTCGTTCTGATCGTCGTCTGGCTGGCGTCCCGCTAGCAGCCCGCCGGGACGGGCATGGTGCGGAGCGCGTGCGCTGACTGCCGTTCGCGATCGAAAAGGAGAGAGCGATGATTCCCGCAGCTTTCGATTATCACGCGCCGGGGACGCTGGAAGAGGCACTGGCGCTGCTCGCCGCGCACCG
>DASZHY010000032.1:0-7642 GCA_035949675.1 Thermoanaerobaculia bacterium | reverse complement strand
CCAACCGCATGCTGCTCTACGACCGGTTGACCCAGGCGCTCAGCCTGGCCCGGCGCGACCGGCGCAGCCTGGCGGTGCTGTTTCTGGACATCGATCAGTTCAAGCTGGTCAACGACACGCTCGGGCATGCCGCGGGCGACCGGCTGCTGATCACGATCGCGCGCCGGCTGCAGCGTGGGCTGCGCGAGTGCGACACCGTGGCGCGCGTCGGCGGCGACGAGTTCACGCTCTTGTTGCGCGACATCGACGAGGGAAACGACGCGGTGCGGGCGGCGCAGAAGGTCCTCGCAACGATCGCCCGGCCGGTCGAGCTCGACGGCGAGCAGCTCTACCTCACCGCCAGCATCGGTATCAGCGTGTACCCGGCTGACGGCGAGGATTCGGACGCACTGCTGGTCAACGCCGACATCGCGATGTACCGCGCCAAGGAGCTCGGGCGCAACCGGTTCGAGCTGTGCACGCCGGCGATGAATGCCAAGTCGGTGGCGAGGCTGACGCT
The DNA here is from genome assembly GCA_035949675.1 of Thermoanaerobaculia bacterium. Taxonomy (GTDB): domain Bacteria; phylum Acidobacteriota; class Thermoanaerobaculia; order Multivoradales; family UBA5704; genus JASLEW01. The sequence continues at coordinate 7,143 of DASZHY010000032.1, read as the reverse complement.
GGAGCGGGACCTGCGCATGGCGGTCGAGCGCGGCGAGCTCATCCTCCATTACCAGCCGCAGGTGAGCATCGCCTCGGGGCTCGCGGTGGGCGTCGAGGCGCTGCTGCGCTGGCATCACCCCGAGCGGGGGTTGGTCCGGCCTGCCGAGTTCATCGGCGTTGCCGAGGAGACGCGGCTCATCCTACCGATCGGCGAGTGGGTGCTGCGTACCGCGTGCGAGCAGGCGCGGCAATGGCACGTCGACGGCTGCGCCGGCCTGCGCGTCGCGGTCAACCTCTCGGCGGTGCAGTTCCAGCAGCGCGACCTGGTAACCGTCGTCAAGGAGGTCCTGGACGACACCGGGGTAGATCCCGACCTGCTGGTGCTCGAGATCACCGAGAGCGCCGCCATGATCGACGCCCAGCTGACGGTCGAGGTGCTGGCGATGCTGCGCGGCATGGGTCTGCGCGTCGCCATCGACGATTTCGGCACCGGACATGCCTCGCTTTCCTACCTCCGGCAATTCCCGATCGATTCGCTGAAGATCGACCGCGCCTTCGTGTCGGACCTCGAGACCAGCCGCGAGGGCTCGGCGATCATCAACGCGATCGTCGGCCTGGCCCATGGCCTGGACCTCGAGGTGATCGCCGAGGGGGTCGAGACCGATGGCCAGCTGCGCTTCCTGGCCGACCGCGGCTGCGAGGAGTGCCAGGGTTTCCTGATCAGCGAACCTCTCGCCTCGGCGGGAGTGCCGTCGTTCATCGACCGGCTGCGGCCCGGGGTCGCCGCACTCGCCCGGGGCTGAACGCCTCCTTTGGCCGGCCGCGCCCGCTCGGACCGCGCCTCAGCCAATGGGCGCTGGCGGGTGCTCGCCCGCATGGCGCGCGATCGCGAGGTCCTGTACGTCCTGGATTACCTCCAGCTTGCGCACGTTCTTGCCCGGGCAGGCGTGCGTCGTCAGCGGGTCCTCGCGATGGAGGTGCATGGTGGCGACATCGAGGCCCAGGACCCCGCAGAGGGTCTCCAAGGCCGACACGGCATTCTGACGAACCGCCAAACCGCGGCCGGTGTCGAACGCCTCCACCTCGAAGTCGCCCAGCATCTCCACTCCGAGTGACAGTTTGTTCCACGACGGCGAGTGAATACCGGAGACGGTGAGTGGGGTGAAGACCCAGATCTGCCGGTCGTCGACGAACAGGTGGGGTCCGGCGGACCAGTGCTGGGTGTCGCGGTAGAACGCCTCCAGGTTGCGGATGTGCTGTTGGGTAAGCCCTTTGGGCCGTTGCTTCAAAGATGGCGACCCGGTGTTGTGGAGCACGATGAAGGTCGGTCTCCAGGTGAGCCATTGCAACGTATCGCAATAGGTCTCGAATTCGTCGGGAGTGAAGCTCTTGCCGACGATCCCTTTCCAATCAGCCATGCCGTCCCCCCCTGGCCCGAACGGGTGCAACCGGTCCGGTTGCAGACCTCCGGTCCGCACGCCAGCTCGACCTCGTCACGCCAAAGACAACGGAGAATTGCCTACCTGGCATCTTAGCACCACTGCTCCTGCTGCAGGTTGTCGTGCAAGTGAGGGGATCACGCCCTGCAGTTCGTTCCTTCACTCGACGACGCCGGCGTTCGCCTCCCACGAGGGGGGTCGAGCGGGCTCTCGAGCGATGAAGGAGACGCCATGTCGAATCAGACGATCAGTGTCCTCACGGGCGCGGCCACCATTTTCTTCAGCTTCGTTCTGCTCTACCTGAAGCGCATCTCTTTGACTTCGGGGAGTGGCGACTTCGCGGTGGACCTCGGTGTCATGAAGGTCTCTTCCACGGGCACGGCACTTGGGCTGTTCTTGATCGGTTTGATCCTGATCCTGGTGCCGGTGATGGGGTTCCCGCCGCGACCCTCGACCTACAGGGTCAATGGCCGAGTACAGCTGAGCGATCCCCGCGATCCCCGCCTGCTGACCCAGGTGCAGATCTTCACTCAGTACCCGCCGCTCACTCTGACGGGCAACGGGGAGATCATGGGGCTTCAGGTTTGGCGTGACCCCGACGGGAACCTCCCGTTCCTCGGTTTCTCTCTGGGTTCCTCGCATCCGGATTTCTCGACCGAGGGTATCGACCTCAACCAAGAGGCGACGATCGCAGGCGGCGTGGTCACGCTCAAGACGCCGGTGACTCTCAAGTCCTTAGGAGGTGCGAAGTGAGCAAGCGTATCGTTGGTGCAGTGATCTTAGTGCTCTGCCTCTTGCCGTTAGCGGCGGCCGCCCAGACGCCGTTTCTCTGGGGCACCCTGAGATGGCGCAGCGGGGACCCGGCGAACGCGGTGCAGGTCAGGTTGGTCAGAGGCGGCGCGGTCCAGGCCACCGCCCTTTCGAACCCTGCCGGGCGTTACGCCTTCTTCAACCAGCCGGGCACGCCGTCGGAGTACACCTTGCAAGTGGTCAAGAACGGGCAGGTCGCGCAGCAAGTCAGGGTGCCGCAGGTGCCGGTAGGAGGACAGGTGCCGGACATCGTCGTCGAGTGACGCCGAGTGACGCTGAGTGACGCTCCGCAAGTGCCGCCGGGGCTCGCAGGTTTTCACGCTGCGGGCGCCGCCGCCCTGACGCCGGCCGGCTCACTCGCCGCCGCCCTGACGCTGGCCGGCTCAATCGCTGCCGCCCGCAACTGGCCGGCTCATTCGCCGGGCAGGGCGGCGGCGCCTCGGGTGCGGATGACTTCGGAGTAGAAGCGGGCGCTGGCCTTCGGCGTGCGCTGCTGGGTGTCGTAGTCGACGTGGACGATGCCAAAGCGCTTGGAGTAACCCAGAGTCCACTCGAAGTTGTCGAGCAGCGACCAGACGAAATAACCACGGAGGTCGACGCCCTGGCTCATGGCGCCGGCGGCGGCGCGCAGGTGGCGGCGCAGGTAGTCGATGCGCAGCGGGTCGTCCAGCGGACCTTCGGCGGTCGGCGGGTCGTAGAAGGCGGCGCCGTTTTCGGTGACGTAAAGCGGCAGGGGGCCGTAGCGCCGCCGGCACCAGAGCAGGGTGTCGGCGAGCCCCTGCGGGTAGACCTCCCAGCCGGTCTCGGTGTAGGTGTGGCGGCGCTGGCGCACGTTGCTGGCGCAGACCGGCAGGACCTTGGGATCGTGGCGCGTGAGGCCGCGCGTGTAGTAGTTGATGCCGATAAAATCCAGCGGCTGCCGGATGTGCTCGAGGTCGGCGGCGGCAGGGTCGGTCCAGGCCTCGCCGAAGATCGCGGCCAGCTCGGCCGGATAGCTGCCGAGGAGCACCGGGTCGAGGACGAGACGGTTCATGTAGCCCTCGGCGCGCGCCGCCGCGGCGACGTCCTCGGGGCGGTCGGAGGCTGGTTCCTTGGGCTCGATGTTGACGACCACGCCGATGGCGTGTCGGCCGTCGGCGCGGTAAGCCTCGACCGCCGCCGCGTGCGCGCGCAGCAGGTGGTGCAGGACGATGGGCGGCTCGAACAGGCTGCGGTGGCCGGGCGCCAGGACGCCGTGCAGGTAGCCGCCGTCTACGATCACCCAGGGCTCGTTGATGGTGGCCCACATCTCGACGCGGTCGTCGAGGGCCTGGAACAGCAGCCGGGCGTAGTCGGCGAACCACTCGGCGCTGTCGCGGTTGAGCCAGCCGCCGCGGTCGTCCAGGGCAGCCGGCAGGTCCCAGTGGTAGAGCGAGATCAGCGGCCGGATGCCGTGCGCGAGCAGGCAGTCGACCAGACGGCGGTAGAAGTCGAGGCCGCGGGAGTTCACCTGGCCGCGGCCCTGCGGCAGCACGCGGCTCCACGAGACGCTGAAGCGGTAGGCGTTGAGCCCCAGGTCGCGCATCAGCTGGACGTCGCCGGCATACCGCCGGTAGTGGTCGCAGGCGACGTCGCCGGTCTCGCCGCTCGGGACCATGCCGGGAGTGTGGGTGAAGCGATGCCAGTTGCTGGGGCCGGCGCCGTCGGCGAGCGGCGAGCCCTCGATCTGGTAGGCGGAGGTCGCAGCGCCCCAGAGGAAGCCGTCGGGAAAGACAGGGATGTGCGACTGGGTCATCTCCGTCGACTCATGCCAGGGCTGAGATCCGCCATGCCAGCCACCTTGCGCGAAGACCCAGCAATGGCATCACGGACCTGAGCGGTGATGTAACCGTTTACATCCATGGATGTTATCGGGCTGCCGGCGGGCTGTCAAGCCCTGGTTGGCACCATTCTCTCGGCGGCCACCGGGCAGTCACGCCTGGCGCCGTGCATCAGCCAGCAAGGTAGGCCAGGCCGAAGACCGTGTTCAGGGCGAGGAAGGTGCGGTGCCGGCGGTGCCGGCGGCGGAGTCCAGCGCTCTGAGCGCATAGGCATAGGCGCCCAGGGCCACGGCGTGGCTGGTGCCCAGGCGCGTGACGCCGATACCCGTCCGCTTGTGCGGGTCGTAGACGGCGTGGCGCGGCGACCCTGGCACGGCGATCGTCCGGGCACGGCCGGCGAGGAAGGCGCGGCGCTCGGCTTCGTCCTCGAGGTTGAAAGCGGTGAGCTCGAGGCGCGGGACGTCGCTGCCGGCCAGGCTTTGCAGGCGGCCGTTCAGCTGGCCGACCAGCGCCGGCAGGAAGCGCGGCGCCGCCGCGGCGAGACCGCCGCCGACCACCACCAGCCCGTCGAGCAAGGTGAGCGCATTGGCGATCGCGTCGCCGGCCACCTCGCCCAGGCGGCGGAACGCCTCGCGCGCCGCGGCCGCGTCGCCGGGCGCCTGGCCGCCGGCGATCGCGTCGATCTCCTTCGGCTCGGGCGCCGCGGCAAGCGGCAGGCCGGCGGCGTGCGCGTAGGCCCGGCGCACGGCGCGGATGCTGGCGCCCTCCTCCGCGCAGCAGTCGCCGTCGAGCTTGTTGCGCATCAGCCAGATCTCGCCGGCGGCGCTGTTGTCGCCGCGGTACAGCTCGCCGCCGCTGACCACGCCGCCGCCGAAGCCGGTGCCCAGCGTGACCCCCAGGAGGTTGCGGAAGCGCTTGGGGCTGCCGGCCGCCGCGAGCCAGCGGTTGACCTCCGGCAGCAGGCCGCACAGCGCCTCGCCATAGGTGAAGAGATCGCCGTCGTTGTTGATGAAGACCGGCACGCCAAAGCGCTCCTCGAGCATCGGCCCGAGCGGCACGCCGCCGCGAAAGCCGGGGAGGTTGGCGAGGTCGCCGATGATCCCCGCCGGGTAGTCGGCGGGTCCCGGGAAGGCGAAGGAGATTGCTGCCGGGCTGGCGCCGGCCGCGCGCTGGACGCGGGAGAAGCCCTCGACGATCTGATCGAGGCAGGCGCCGAGGTCGTCGCCGCAGGCGGGCAGCGTGATCGGGTCGACCACCTCGCGATTGCCGGCGATGGCCGAGAAGGTGAGCTTGGTGCCGCCGGCGTCGAGCGTCAGCACGACGCGGCGGTCCTGCTCGAGCTGAAGGGCCTGATCCGCCACCGGTGCCGCCATCTCCTCCGTGAGCTCGCCTAAGCCCGGCCGCTGGACGAGGCTGCCGCCGGCGCCGCCGGCGTGGCCGCGGCGGCGCCGCGGCCGCCGAGCGCGAGCAGCGTCAGGTAGGCGAAAGCGGCGAGCGGCACCAGGAACGCGAGCCGCACGCCGGCGTGGTCGGCGACCAGGCCCATCAGCGCGGGCATCACCGCGCCGCCGAAGATCGCCATGCACATGAGGCCCGAGAGCGCGCCGCTTCGCTCGGGCCGGCTCTCGACGGTGAGCGAGAAGACCAGTGGCCAGATGTTGGCGAAGCCAAGCCCGCAGCAGGCGATGCCGGCGAGGGCCAGCGGCCGCGAGCCGACGAGCAGCAGCCCGAGCCCGGCAAGCCCGACCAGCGCCGAGACCAGGAAGAAGCGGCGGGCGCCCATGAAGCTCAGCACTCCCGATCCCAGGAGGCGCCCGGCGGCGAGGGCGATGAAGAACAGGCCGGGGCCGAGGCGGGTCGCCGACGAGCCGAGGTCCATGCCGAAGTCGCGGGCGAGCAGGGTCGCAAGCCAGGAGTTGAGCCCCACCTCCGCGCCGACGTAGAGGAAGATGCCGAGCACGGCAAGCGCCACCGGCGGCTCCGCCAGCAAGGCAAAGCTGCTGCCGACGCTCGCCGAAACCTCGTCGCCGCGGGTCTCCGTGACCGGGAGCGCCGCCACCAGCAGGAGCGTGAGCAGGGTCACCGCCGCGAACACCGGAAAGACGTGGTACCAGGCGAAGCCCAAGGCGATCAGCTGCGCCGTCAGGTACGGACCCGAGATCGACCCCAGGCTCTTGATGAACTGGGCGAAGGTGAGGTTCCGGGCATAGCGTCCCGGGGCGCTGACGTCGCGCATGATCGGGTTGCCGGCCACCTGCAGTGCCGCCATGCCCACCCCGATCAGGAAGATGGCGCCCAGCAGCAGCGAGTAGCGGGCGACCGACAGGCTGGGGATCAGCTGGCCCGCGAGCACGACGGCGAGCGCGGCCACCAGCAGGAACTTCTTGCCCTTGCGGTCGGCGACCACCCCGGAGGGGACGGAGAACAGGGCGAAGGCGATGAAGCCGAAGAAAGGCAGCAGCCCCGCCTGGGCGCCGCTCAAGTGGAACTGCTTTTCCGCGAACCCCACCAGGGTGCCGACGGCATCCACGAAGCCCATGACGAAGAAGCCCAAGAAGACAGGGAGCGTCCGCAGTCGCAATCGCCACCCTCCGCCGGTCGAGCGAGGAACCGCGCGCGATCATACAAGAGCGGGGGGTGGCGCCCCGAAACGGGGGCTGGGACGAGGGGCAGGGAGGCTGGGGCCGGGGGGCAGGGGGCAGAGGGGTAGGGGGCAGGGGAGCGGTGACGCAAGGGGAGCTGGGCAGGCGTCTTGAGGCGGCAGGTTGGTTGTGCGTATACTGCCCTGCGCTCCCCCGGGGACGCCGGCACTCCAGCTGCCGGCAGGAGCGTCCGCCTGGTCTCCGGCGATGTCTTTGCAAGACCTATCGGAGGTGTGGCCGAGTGGACAATGGCAGCAGACTGTAAATCTGCCGGGCAACGCCCTACGGAGGTTCGAATCCTCCCGCCTCCACCAATAGAATCAATCAGTTAGTGCGCCGTGCAAAGGCGGCGATTTCCAGTGGGTGCGAATCCCACCCGGCAGCTGGTTGCTCCGGCCGGTAGCAATCGGAGCGGTGGTGGAGGAGACGAAGCCATCGGAGCCTCCGGTGTAGAGGGTCGCCTTGGGCGACT
>DASZHY010000031.1:0-3735 GCA_035949675.1 Thermoanaerobaculia bacterium | reverse complement strand
CTTGCTTGTCGCCAAAGTTATCGCGATAACGCAACCGAAGCGAGCCGACATTTCCCATATGGACTTGAGCCCCGCCACCATCATAGACGGTCCCACCGAATCTCAGGCCATGCTACTCCCTCCTGGGGCACTGCCGAGGACGCGCGCGCGTTCCAGCGGCGGACCGTGGGTTATCAGTTGACGCCCTGCGCCACCGCCGGCTGGAGCAAGTGCCCGAGGTGCGCGTCCATCAGCTCGGCTGCCTTGAGTTGGGCTTCGCGATTGAAATGCAGGTACACCTCGTCGGTCATGTCGGAGCTGGCGTGCCCCATGAGCTCGCGCATGTGCTCCGCCGGCACCCCTGCTTCCGGACCGGCTGAGCGGTAGGCGTGTCGTGCGCTCTTGGGGGTTGTTCCTTCGATGCTGGCCCTTCGGCAGACTAGCGCCCAGGCCTTGTCGATGCTTCCGAGGTGCTGCGTCACGTCCTTGCCGGGGATCAGCCAGGGGCAGCCTGGCTCTCGCTCCAAGGACCGGATCACCTTGACGCTCAGCGGGCTGAGGTAGATCGAGCGCCCCTTGGCCTTTCGGCCCGGCCCGCGCCCCGGCCGTCGAGGGCGGCGAGCTCGAGCGCCTTCGGCGGCCCGCGGCGACCGTGCCAGCAGCCCGGCCCGTCAACGGCGGTTGCCCCGATGCGGCGACTCTCGGTTGCTTGGCGGGCAGCGGTGGCGCTTGTCTCGGTGCTGGCGCTGGCGGAGGCGGGGCGACAGCGAGACGGTGGAGCGGCTGGGGCGCTGGCGCGGCACGGGCGGGAGTGTATGTCGGCTCTGCCGTCTCCCTATGCTGTCCCCGCCGGACTCGAGCGAAGGCAGTCTCCTCTTTTGATCATCGCGCCGTGTGACGGGCCGCCCTACCTGGCCCGTTCTTCTCGTGTGCTCCTGCATCGCGCGGGGACCCTATCATTTGCCACCTCCGGCGTGGTGTCATCGTGGTTTATCCGGTTTGCCCACTCGTTCAGGACGAGAAGGCTTGCCGGGGCTAGCGGTCGCTGGACAGTTGTTCGCTACCAGAGCCATCAATCCGGCGTCGCTGACAGCTGCAAGGATGTTCCGTGCATTGGGGTTGTGCGCTTGAAAGGCGCCGTAGATTGCCCGGATCTCGCCTAACTTTCGTTGTGTCGCAAGCTCATGGATGCGCGCCCCTTGCCTCTCGTGGTCGCAGACCCAGGAGAAATTGGCGGCAACCTGAAATTCATTCGGGATCTCTTGAGCGATCTCGTCGATCAACTGCGGCAGGTCCTCGCTGGGAATCTTTCTGACCTGACAAAATGCGTTGTCGTTATGTTCCTGGAAGTGGAAGCAGCACGACCGCACATCCTCCGCCGGCTTGCGGTTGCTGCCGTCGAAAACGCTGCAGCCTTCGTGGAACACGCACCACTTCAGGTTTTGCTTTCCCTCCGGTCGATTGTAACTGCAATCGCCGGGGCCGCAGACGCGGCCGTCGTAATAGGTGACCTGACATCCTGAGTTCTTGACGCCGCACTCAACGAGGCCGATTTCGCCGCCGGTTGTGGCCTCGCAGCGGAATGGCCGTGTACCCTGAGGGCTGGTCGGGCTACACGTAACACAGTACTTGTCGGCGAGCAGAGGCTGCAAGGAGAGGAGGGTCAAAGCTAGGGTAAAGGACATCGACTTGATGAGCATTGCTTTTCTCCCATTGTTGAATGGCTGCTCACACGAGGCGAGGACCGTGGCGCGGCCACCGCCGTTCACACCATGAGACGGACGCGCGACACGGTTTCACCATCCCCGGCGCCGGCCGCCGAGACGCTGGCCCAACGCGATGCCGAACAGACTCGCATCGCGGCCGCCCTTGCCAGCATGCCTCCGCATCAAGCACTCGCCACGCTCGTCGCCTTGCTCGACGGCGCCCGTGGCCCATGCCTCGGCCGATACGCGCGAGCCGCCCTGCGCGAGGCGCTGTACCAGAGCGCTCGCCCGCCGGCCGGCGAGCGGCCCACGGCTCCACGCCGTTTGCACAGAGACGCCTCCGGGACCTCCCCGCTCACCTCTCCGCCGCCTCCAGCCCCCGCGCACGGCGCATACCCGAGATCGAGCGCCAGCCGCGGCTCGAGCGGCCGGAAGCCCGCCAGCGCCACCCGCAGCCCGGCCCCGCCGACGAGCCCGCGCACTCGCACCGTAGAAAACCCAGAACGACTGGTTGATGCCCCGACCATCGAAGTGGGGAGCGCCAGGGCGCGGCTTCCTCGCGGCGATGCCTTTCGGCCGCTCCGGTGGCGCCAGGACAGTAGAGCATCGCATGGTCGTAGCCGACGTCCTTCTCCAGCTCTCGAAGCTCCTCCAGAGTCACCTCTAGGAGATCGTCGGCGCTGCGGATAAGGCGGAAGAATCGATCGTCCAGGAAGCGACAAGCCTCGACGACGGTGATGCCCTGGCCGGATTGAGAAGGAGCGGTGAGCAGCTCGTTTGCGGCGCGCGAAGCCTGGAGGCTCTCGACGTACTCTCGTGCCTGCGGGTGAATGCCCTTGACCTCTTCGGCAGCGGTTGCAGCTTCGGCGCCTGGCGACCGAGCCAGGTGCTCGAGGATACGCCAACGCAGCAGCCGAAATTCATGCTGGGGCAGGACGAGCCCAGGCCCGTCCTCCGCAGGGTGAAGCTCCGGCGGATAGGCCGCGAAGAGGGCTCTGGTCAAACGTACGAGCCAGTCCGGCGGCCAGGCAGGCCAGTTCACCCGCAAGGCTTCGCGGGCGTTGTGCCCGAAGCCTCGCAGGAGCTCGAGGAAGTGGTTCCTCGCGACTGCGGTGGCCTCCGGGTGCCCCACTGGCGGTCGGCGATCGCCGGCAGGGGAGGCAAGCGACCCCGATCCAAGACAAGCTACGCCGGTGAAAGCTGCGAGGGCAGGGGAGTGGGAAGCTCTGAGTGGCCCCCCCTGCTCTTTCCAGAGGCGGCTGCTCCCCCCGTCGGCACAGTCGAAAACCACCGCGGACGGTGGCGGCTGTCAAGGCCGGCGCAGCCGCCGAGCGGAGCGAGGGAAGTCTTGACAGAACCGCCAGCGCTCCGCGGTAGGCTGGGTCGCGACGGGGGGGTGTCGGAGGACGACGTGAGGCGTGTCGGGGGGCCGCCTGCGGGCGCCACGTGCTGCATCACTACGGCATGCGCCGAGCCGGTCCGACGCTGCGAAGTCGATGCGTGGGTCTCGGCGCTCTTCCCGCTGGGGCGGCGGCTGGTCGTCGAGGTGGTCCGCCACGACCGTGAGCGTCGACCTCAGGGCAGGGAGCTTGGCCGCGGTCGTGAGCGGCCACGACGGCGTAGACGTAGACGTGCCGGGCCAGGTCGACCTCGCCGGCGACGAGCGCCGCGGTGGCGCAGTTGAGGGCCAGACGGGCATCCGGGGGCTCGGGAAGGGCGCCGCCAGGTCCTGAGGACTTGCTGGCAGATCGGGTAGCTTCTGACGCGGGCAGTCGCCGGGAGCATCTACTGTGCAGGCTCTCGGTCGGATCTGCCTTGCCGCCAGGGATTCTCGTCCTGTAGCCTCGCCTGGATGGCCGGTCTCGAGAGCCTCTTGCCGCTGCCGGATCGGGCCAGGTTCGCGCGCCGGGTGGAGCGCCGCCTCCGGCATCAGGGCATCGTCGGCCCGGTCGAGTTCGACCGCGCCGCCTTCGCGCTCCGCTGGATGGACGGCGCCAGCCAACGCACCCTCAACCTCGAAAACGTCTATGCCGATTGCGGCCGGACCCGG
>DASZHY010000030.1:0-3942 GCA_035949675.1 Thermoanaerobaculia bacterium | reverse complement strand
CCGCCCAGCAGCGTGAGGTAGATCAGGCAGAGGCCGACGATGTTCCGCGTCAAAGGCGGCAGGCCGAGGAAGGATCGCTCGCGAGGATTTTGTCTGGCCACGAGTCACCCGGCGCGGGTACGTGGCTGCGATGGTATCAGCCGGGCCACTCTTCCTGCTAGCTCTCTTCGCATGCGTTGGCGGGACGAGCGCCGGGGTCCCACCGCGGCCGTCGCGCGGGCGGCCGATTCCTCCAATGCCCTAGTCGGCGGCTTCCCGCATCGCGTCGGGTCGTTGCCTTGGGCTAGCGGGATCGGCGGCCCGCGAGTGGTACCGAACCACCATGGAGATGGGGATCCCCACGCAAACGATGTGGGTGATGATGGCGATCACGGTAGCCGACCAGGAGAAGGGCCCCCGGTGCGCGCGCGAGAGCGGCACCACGATCCAGTACATCACGACGTAGACGGCGACCCCGTACAGGGCCCCGGAGAGGACCGGCCGGCGCGTGAGGAAGCCGAGCTGCCGGCTGGCGGCGTAGAAGACGCCGGCCGCCGAGAAGGCGATGAAGAAGTGGCACGCGGCGCCGAGCGCCGCGGTTCCCCAGCCGCCCTCGAACGACTTGGCGCCCAGCAGGCCGCTGGCGATGCCTTGCAGGATCCGGAACGGCGTCACGCCCTTGGGCGCCCAGGTGACGAAGGCCGCGGTGATGTCCAGGCACCCGCAAAGCAGGCCGGCCCAGCCGATGGCGACCAGCGCGGCATGAGGTTTGGAATCCGGCATCGTTCAGGTCCGTGGTCCCGGCGGTCGCCCCGAGCGGCGGCGAAGCCGGCAAGCCGCAATCTTCTCGCGGCGGCGGGCGGGTGTGGAGAGCCACTTCGGCGCCGAGGGCTCAAGCCACTTGGCGCTACGAGAACACCCGGAACCACCAACTGAAGAGCTTCTTGACCCGTGGGGTGAGCTTGCCGCGGCGCCAGGTGTCGGCGGCTTTCTTGATCACCTCGGCTTGCGTGGGGTAGGGATGGATGACGCCGGCGATGCTGCCGAGGCCGATGCCCTGGGTGACCGCCAGGCAGAGCTCGCCCAGCATGTCGCCGGCGTGCTCGGCGACCAGGGTGGCGCCGAGGATGTGGTCGCTGCCGCGCTGGAGGTGGACGCGCAGGAAGCCCTCGTCCTCGCCGTCGAGCACCGCGCGGTCGTTGTCGGCCAGCGGCACGGTCAGGCTCTCGACCTCGAGACCGCGGTCGCGGGCGTCGCGCTCGTAGAGGCCGACGTGGGCGACCTCGGGGCTGGTGTAAGTGCACCAGGGCACGGTCAGCGCGCTGGCCTTCGCCCGGCCGAAGAACAGGGCGTTCTGGATGACGATCCGCGCCTGGGCGTCGGCGACGTGGGTGAACTGGAAGGGCGACGCCGCGTCGCCGCACGCGAAGATGCGCGGGTTGGCGGTGCGCAGCCGGTCGTCCACCTCGACCCCCGTCGCCGTGAAGCGGACGCCGGCGGCCTCGAGGCCCAGGCCGTCGACGTTGGGCTGGCGGCCGGTGGCGACCAGGATCTCGTCGACCGCCAGCTCCCGGCGGCCGCCGTCGCCCTCGATCGCCAGCACTTTGCCGGGTCCGTCGCGCCGCACCGCGGTCACCTTGACGCCGAGGTCGAGGCGCACGCCGTCGCGCGCCAGGGCGGCAGCCACCAGCTCGGCGGCGTCGTCGTCCTCGCGCCGCAGCACGCGCGGCGGCCGGCCGAGCAGCGTCACCTCGCTGCCGAAGCGCGCGAAGGCCTGCGCCAGCTCGCAGCCGATCGGGCCGCAGCCCAGGACCGCGAGGCGCCGCGGCAGGGCGGTGAGGTTGAAGATCGTCTCGTTGGTGCGGTAGCCGGCCTCTGCCAGGCCGGGGAGCGGCGGCACGGCGGCGCGCGCGCCGGTGGCGATCACGGCGCGCCGGAAGCGCAGGCGGTGGCGGTCCACCTCGACGGCGTCGGGGGCGACGAAGCGCCCGTCGCCCAGGAAGACGTCGATCCCCAGGGAGCGGAAGCGCTCGGCGCTGTCGTGCGGGCTGATGCCGGCGCGCAACCGGCGCATCCGCTCCATGGCGGCGCCGAAGCTGGGCGCGCCGCCGACCGCCGGCCCGCCGAAGCGCCCGGCGGCCTGGCGTGCCTCTTCCCAGGCGCGGGCGGCGCGGAGGATCCCTTTCGAGGGCACGCAGCCGACGTTGAGGCAGTCGCCGCCCATGAGGTGGCGCTCGACCAGGGCGACCCGCGCGCCCAGCCCGGCGGCGCCGGCCGCCGACACCAGCCCGGCGGTGCCGGCGCCGACCACCACCAGGTGATAGCGCGCCGCCGGCCGCGGGTTGACCCAGCCTTCGGGGTGGACGTTGGCGAGCAGCGCGCGATTGTGCTCGTCGAGCGGCTCGACCGGAAACAGCACGTCGGGCCGGGCCGAGCCGGCGGCGGAACCAGAGGCAGGATCAGCCACGAGGAGCCTCCTCTTGCGTCGGCTCCGCAAGCTCCTGGCGCAGGGCCTTGCCGGCCAGCCGGGTGACGTAGGTGGTGACCGCCACGGTCGCCAGCAGCCCCACCGCCAGCAGCGCCCAGGACGCCGCCTTCGACTGGCCGCCCGTCGCCGGCGCGCCGCCGCCGGCGAACGCCGACGCCAGACTGCCGGCCGCCTTGCCGTAGTAGACGTAGAGCAGCGTCCCCGGCAGCATCGCCGCCGAGGCCGCGAAGTAGTCCAGAAAGCGCACGCGGGTGAGGCCCAGCGCATAGTTGAGCAGGTTGAACGGGAACACCGGCGACAGCCGCAGCAGGGCGACGATCTTGAACCCTTCGCGGCCGACGGCGCGGTCGATCGCCTGGAAGCGCGGGTTGGCCGTGATGCGACGCTCGACCGCGCGGCGCGCCACGTAGCGGGAGACGAGAAAAGCGAGCGAGGCGCCGAGGGTGGCGCCGGCCAGGGTGTAGACGGTGCCGTAGACGAGGCCGAAGAGCGCTCCCGCCGCCAGCGTCAACACGGCGCCGGGGGCGAAGGCGACGGTCGCCGCCGCGTAGCCCAGAATGAACACGACTGGCCCCCAGATGCCGAGTCCCTGCACCCAGGCGGCGAAGCGCTGCAGCGGACCGATCAGGGATCTCCCGCCGAAGACCAGGGCGGCGGCGAGGATCAGCGCGGCGACGACATAGAGGGCCAGGCGGGCGCGTGAGGTGCGGCGCTGCTCGGCGGCATCGCCGGCCTCGCGGGCAGCGCCGGCCTCGCGGACGTCGCCGGTCTCACGGGCATCGCCAGTCTCGCGGGCATCGCCGGCTTCGCCGCCGGCACCCGGGCGGGCTGGGTTCTCCGACATGGGCCCTCCTCCCCTTTGCTCCTCCGCTCCCGAAGGAGCCACTCCCTCACAGCTACGTGCCGCGGGACCAGGACGGATCGCCGGCGCGGCCGGCGTCCCGGCGTTGGCGCTCTGCCTTTAACGATGCCATCTTAGCGGACTCGCACGCGCCGGAGCCCCGGCGGGCTGCACTCCGATTTGTGCATTGTCGGCACATTTCAGCGGTCAATCAGGCAAAATGGTGGTTGCTCTCGGCCTCCGGCGCCCATATAATCTGCGCAACGTTGAACTAATGGGAGACACCGATGAAGAGAGAGGAGATCCTGAAGACCGCCGACGGGGAGGCTGTCCGGTTCATGCGGCTTCAGTTCACCGACATCCTGGGCGTCATCAAGAACGTCGAGATCCCGCGGAGCCAGTTCGAGAAGGCGCTCGACGGGCAGATCCTCTTCGACGGCTCGTCGATCGAGGGCTTCACGCGGATCGAGGAGTCCGACATGCTGCTGGTGCCGGACCTGAGCACCTTCCGGGTCAACCCCTGGTCCAATCCCGACGGCTCGAAGGTGGCGCGAATGATCTGCGACATCTACATGCCCGACGGCTCGCCGTTCGCGGGCTGCCCGCGGATGACCCTCAAGCGCCAGGTCGAGCG
>DASZHY010000029.1:0-8528 GCA_035949675.1 Thermoanaerobaculia bacterium | reverse complement strand
GGCAGGACCGACGTAGAAGACGATGCCGTTGGCCACGACCGGCGAGGTGCCGCCCTCGAGGCGGGTCCAGACGGGCAGCAGCGAGGGCGTGCCGCCGGCATCGGCGGTGAGCTGGAGCCCGGAGATGCCGGCGTCGTTGGCAAGGAAGACCCACGCGGTCCCCGACGCCTGGTCGACCCAGACGGCCGGCGCGGTGAGCACCTCGCCACCTTGCGGCACGGGGATCGTGAGCAGCTCGCCGCCGACCTGCCCGGGCCGGCCCTGCCCGGAGAGATCGTCGAGGTCGAGCAGCCGGATCAAGCCGTCCTTGCCGCTTTGCAAGCCGAGGTGCGGATAGCGGCTGGCGGCGAGCGCGGGAAGCAGCGCCGGCGCCGTGCTGCCGAGGTCGAGGTCCTGGTCGGCGAGCTGCTGAAAGGAGGCCGGCGTGTAGCTGTCCATGGGCAGGGCGCCGTTGCCCGTGCCGTCGGGCTGCAGCTCGAGCACGCTGTCCCCCCAGTCGTGGCGGCCCTGCGGGACGTCGAAGGCGCCGTTGCCGGTCGCAAAGAAGATGCGGTCGAGGTCGGAGTCGTAGACCACGCCGCCGCGCTCCCACACCGCCGATTGCACGGCGGGGCAGTTCGGCTTCCTGGGCCTGACGGCGAAGTGCACCGGCTGGTCGCTGCAGTCGGCGTTCCACACCCGCTGTGCCCCGCTGCCGAGATCGATGGCGGTGATGTGGCCCTGGTAGTCGCCGCGGTCCAGGTCGAGCGCGCCGCCGTTGGTCACATAGAGATAGGAGCGGCCGCTGGCGGCGGTGGCGATGGCAAGCGCCGGGGAGCACTTCTCGAATCGCGGCTTGATGGTTGCGACCTCGGGCCAGCCGCCGCCGATGACCTCGCGGCCGTCGCCCGTCCGGTACCTGTGGACGCGGCCTTCGAGGCCGTAGGAGTAGACCAGCTGGCGTCCTGGGTCGATGGCCGGGGCGGACGCGGTGATGCCCGGGCGGTCAGCGGGCTGGTGCGACCAGAGGATCCTGCCGGTCGCGGCGTCGACCGCCAGGATCTTGCCATTGACGGTGGTCATGAACAGCAGGTCGAGCAGACCGACACGGGTCGGGACGCCCGCGAGGAAAACCGGAGCGCCGTTGACCAGCCCAGGCAGGGGCGCCCGGTAGAGCCGATGCAGAGTCGCCACGTTGCCGGGCTGGATGGTGGTTTCCAGAGGGTTGACGCCGCGATGCGCCGGGTCGTAGCCGAACTGCTGCCACTCGCCAGGCGTGCCGGTCACCCCCTCCAGGGCGGGCGCCGCCGCCGGCTCGGCGAGCGCCGCGGACAGAGCGATGAGAGCCGTGAGCGCCGCGCCGTGGATCGTCTTCCGCATCTCGGTTGCCTGTCATCGTCGACGCTACTCGAAGTAGCCGTTCACGTCCAGGATGAAGTGGACGGTGCCCGTCGAATCGAGATGCACGGCCAGGCCCCCCTCGCCGGTCGAGACCACGGCGTTGTTGGCGCGGACGTACCCCGCTCTGAAGTTGATCGTGCTGGTGCCGGGCAGCGGCGTGGCGCCGGCATAGAGGCGCAGATCGCCCAGCGCGGTGGGGCCCACCACCGTCACGTTGACCGACAGGGCGCGCGCCGTCGCGGGGATGCCGCAGCTGCTGCTGAAGGTGGGGAAGACGCGGTCGCCGCTGGCCGCGAGCACCGGACCGCCCAGCGGTCCATTGGCGTTGCGAGTGTCGGCGATGCGACACGGCGTCAGGGTGAAGAAGCGGAGCGGCACCGGCGGTGCCGCCACTTTGTAGAAGAAAGGATCGATGTTGGAGGTGGAGCGCCCGGCGGCCGCGCCGTTGGCCGGGAAAGCGGCGTAGAAGGTGTTGCCGACCGCCTTCAGCTGCTGATAGTCGCCGAGCACGCGCTGGCGTTGATTGGCGGTGTTGTTGGCGGGCGAGAGGAAGGTGACCAGCGTCTGGTCGGTCCAGGTGGCGGCGTGGTCGGTGCTCATCGCCAGGTGCACCTCGAACTGCGGGAAGCCGCTGACGATGCCGTCGTAGACGTCGTAGAGCACGGCGACGGCGCCGTTGGCGGCGACCGCGACGGCAGGCAGCGCCGCCTGCACCTGGCCGCTGACGAACGAGGTCTGGGCGACCGTCAGGCCGCCGAGGCCGTCGGCGGTCAGCCGCGAGATCTGCAGGCGGTTGTTGCCGGTGCCCGAGTCGCGGTCGTGGTAGACGTAGTAGACGTCGCCCTCGCCCGGGTCGACGGCCACCGCCTCCGAGCCGCCGAGCAGGGCGTTGACGGTGCCGAACTTCTCGACGTGGCTGTGGCACGAGGTGGCCGGCAGGTTCGGATCGTCCGGCCAGCCCTCGTCGGATTCGTGCGTCGCAACCAGGATGCCGCTGCCGCTGCCGTTGAGCGACCAGGTCTGCCCGTGGTCGGTCGAGCGCGACAGGCGGAAGTCGACGCTCTTGGCGCAGGTGGCGAGGTCGAGGCTGACGTTGTCCTCCCACGCGGCGTAGACGGCGCCGTTGTTGGGGTCGGCGGCGATGCGGATGGCGCCGCTGGCCAGAAAGCCGGTATTCGTCGAAGTGCCCACCACGACGTCCTGGTTGCCGGCGAACGAGGGCGGGCTGGCGCCCAGCGACACCGCCACGTGATTGGCGGGCGGAGTGGCGCCGTAGTCGGTGTAGCCGACGTAGACGTCGTCCTGAGTCGCCAGGTCGGGATCGCGATTGACCATCAGCCAGGGCTGGTCGGAGAAGGTGGTATGGCTGGTGTCCTGGGCGGTGCCGCCGCTGGTCAGCCACTGCCACGAGGCCAGGTTGGTGGGGTCGGTGGTGTCGCCGCTCCAGGTGGGCTCGTCGGAGTTGCCGATACCCAGGAAGGTGCCGTACAGGATCGCCGAGCCATGCCCGTAGTCGAGGGTCTGGTCGCAGGGACAGCCGCTGGCGTCGGGCTGGTTGGGCGGCGCCGAGACGGTGAAGCTCTTGGCCCAGGTGAGGCCGCCGTCGGTCGAGGTCCAGATCGGCGCGCTGCTGCCCCAGCCGCCCGAGAAGGCGGTGATCGTGATGTGGTTGGGATTGCTCGGGTCGACGGCGATCGAGGTCTCCTGGTCGCCGAAGGCGTCGGAGGCGCCGAGCCCGGCGGCGACCACCAGGTCGACGATGGCCGGGCTCAGCGTCTGGGTGACCGCCCGGCGGGCCTCCTCGGCAATCAGCGGCCGCTGGTACGGAGTCAGGTCGGGGGGAGCGTCGCCAGGCCGTTCGCGACCGGCGGCAAGCGGCGAGGCGCCGGACGGCGGCACGCCGGTAGAGGGCGAGGCCGGGGACGCCGCCGCTGCCGCCGGCGCCGCCAGGGAGAACAAAACGAAGCTGCCGGCCAACGGAATGAGAGCCAGGCGCACACGGGGAGCCACACTGCTGGATCGAGACAATGCCAACCTCCTCACGAGCCGTCGAATTAGCGGATCGAGCCGCGATTGTATCCGGCGTCGAGGCTGCGGAGAAGTCCCGCAGAGTCGATAGGCATATCCCAATATCTATGTTGCGTAGCCTACCGTCTTAGTTGTAAGTTTGCCGCTAGCTCGCGCGTTCAGGCGAATCGGCGATTTTCCGAGAGTTGGCGGAAAGTTGGCCGGAAGTTGGCCGAGAGTTGGTGCTCCTGCCTCCGCAACTCCGCTGTCGATGGATTTGGTTGCGAGCACTGTAGCATCAAAGGAGTTGATCCATGGCGAGGCACAAGTGTCTTCGCGGTCTCACTCTGCTCGGTGCTTTCGGCGCGCTCTGTTCGATGTCACCGCTGGCAGCCGACCACGGCAAGCCGGCGGCAGCAGGCACCCCACCCTTCGTCACCCCTGCCGCCGGCACTCCAGAAGTCCCGAAGATCACCGATGTTCTATTTCTGGAGCTGGCGGAGGTGCCAAGAGCGGTAACGCCTACACCGGACTCCGAGAAGCCGTTGACCTCGGCTATTCAGAAGATGAGGTTTCGTCTTGCTATAAAAGGGCAGCACCTCCCCTGTACCACCATCCCAGACGTACTTCTCGAAACGCAAGATCCCGGTCAGCCGGTTGAGGATCAAATAGTGAATTCCTGCAGTGAAGAGCGGATCGACGTTTCCGGCGTAGCGCGTGTCGGCGCGGTAATAAAGTCCGTGAGAGTAGCGACTGGCGGATGCAAGGAGACTCCCACTCTGCATGGCAAGGCTGCAAGCTCGAGCGGCATGGTTTCGATAACAGGCGACACGGTTACGATCACGGATCACGCAACGACCAACTCTGGAGTCGCACCTATTCTCACCGGCAAGATGACCATCACGGGAACTGCTGCGGAAACAGGCGCCACGGCTATAATCACGGATCACGCGACGACCATCTCCGGAGACACAGTTGCAGTCACCGGTGAGCAGGCTACGATAACGGGTAACAACGCTACGATCAGCATCGCAAGGACCGCCCAAAACAACGGTAAGTGCACGCCTCCCGCCAAAGGCAGCACTGGCAAGAGTGATTGTAATGCAGCTACGAGTACAGGCTTGACGATCTCCATCAAGCCGAGCTCTCCGCAATCGATGCTACAGGAATTTGGCGTCAAGTTCGCTCATCAGCGAAGCAAGGAGTTCCCCAATCTTCACAGCCTCCTGGTCACCAAGCTGAGCGGTGACGCCCTGGTTGGGTTCGCCGCCAACCCCAATCACATGAGCGTAGATCTGGAGCCAACCGGTGCCACCGAGTTGAGAGTGGTGCAGAGCAACGAGGAGCAGCTGGAGCTGCACTTCGTCGCCGGTCCAGACTATGTGCCGGCGAACGTGGTCATCACCGTATACAACAGCAGCAACCTCGATACCCGCAGGCCCCTGTACGTCGCCAAGGCGGCAGAGACGTCGAAAACTTCCGGCACCGATGCCAACGCGCCGGCCATCACCTCTGTCGAAACTGTCTTTCTGGATCGCCATGAGGGCAACGGTCGCATCCGGATCTATGGCAAGGGATTCGGCAAGGAGTTTTCGGTGCCCCCCTATCCGGTCGATGATTTCCTGTGTGATTGTCTCGAGCGGCCGCCGCTGGCCCTGCCGGAGTGGGAACGGTTCCAGACCTGTGGCACCCTCAGCAAGGACCTGGGGGCGTTGTGGTTAGACAAGAAACCAAAGGATAGAGACAAGAAAAAGGAAGTGGCAAGACGGGGATTGGAAAGTCACAGGAGAGCCTATTGTGGAGTGGAGGGTCAATTCACCTGGGAGATCATCCCCGGCGGCCGTTTGGATGAGTGGATGAAGTGGCAGTGCGCCGTGAGTCTCGCAGGAATCAACGTGGGCTTGAGCTCGCGCAATGCAGACATCCGTGTCGAGAAGGCGGAAATCATCAACATCAATGATACGATGATCGACGTCTACTTCGAGTTCAACAGGCATTACAGCTACGCCTGGCCCTTCAGACTTGCCGGTGTCGATCTCACGATACCGGTAAAGGCCAAGAAAGTGGAGCAGGTAGTGACGGTGCCGTCTGCCAAGACTATCGGCGAAGTGGACGCCGCGACCCAGACGATGGTTCACCTGTCCAGCCCGATCGACGGGAAGATCGACAAGGAGCTGACCTACAAATACACGGTGCTCTCTTACCACGAGGTCCAGCAGCTGTTGGGCGATGGGGTCGCAGACAACTTCAACGTCGTGGAGCTGGCGGTGGTCAACAACCACTCGAAAAAAGTCGCGATTCCATTGGCCGGTATGCAGGCGGAAATCGAATGGCTGTACGGCCGAAACGTGAAGCCCCCCGCCGAGGGCTTCTTCCTCGAGGGTCCGCCGACCCTGCCGCCAGTTCCCATGTCCACGGTGTCGGCTTACTTCGGAGCGTCGAAGAAGAAGACCGAACGGCGCGTGATGGTATTCAATGTTCTCGAAGGGATCACGACGTTCGTCGGTGCTCTCATACCCTTCGCCGGCATTGGCCTGAAGGACGCCGAGGTGGTGTTCAGCAGCGGCTTCATCCCGGGCCTGCAGCATGTGTGGGTCGACATCTCGGATCAACAGCTGCAGAACCTGACGGCGCTGAGCTGGCAGACGTCAGAGACCCTGGCGGCGAACGGTGGATCGATGCAGAAGCTCATCTACATCCAGCGCGGAGAGCAATTCAAGAGTGCCCTCCAGGACACCGCCGTCCCTCCCAAGGTCACGCTGCAACAGATGGCCGACATCATGGGTCTCGAGGTCACGGGCTACGAGATCAATGACAGCCCGGCGATCCAGGCCACGCCCGGCGGGAAGTCCTCCACGGCCGCGGACAAGACGAAGGCCTCCACGAGCTCGACAAGTGCTTCCGATGCGACCGGTACCACGACCTCCGAGACGACTGCCCCTCCTTGAGATCTCGCGAGCGCGGCGCAGCCGGTGATGGCCGCCTCCAATGGCACAGGAGGCCCTGAAGGCCCCGGATCTAGGCGCCGCGCCGGGCCGGCGGCGCCAGCAGCAGCATGGCGAGGAGTGCGGTCCGCTCGGGGAGGCGGTCGACGTACACGAACTCGTGGTCGGCGTGGGCGCCGTCGCCGACCGCTCCCAGGCCGTCGAGGGTGGCGGTGTAGAGGCTGGTGACGTTGCCGTCGGAGCCGCCGCCCGCGGTGCCTTCCGCGAGCTGGATGCCGAGCTCGGCGGCGGCGGCCGTGGCCAGCGCGAAGAGGGCCTGGTTCCTCTCGGTGCGCTCGAGAGGCGGATGATCGACCGCGCCGGCGACCTCGATCCTGGTGCCGGGGACGACGGGCGAGAGCGCCGCGATCTTGCTCTCGATCTCCTCCCGATCCGCTGCGGCCAGGATCCTGACGCCGACCTCGGCCCTGGCCTCGGGAGCGATCACGTTGGCCCGCTCGCCGCCGTGCACGGTGCCGACGTTAACCGCGATGCCGCGCGCCGGGTCGCCGAGGCCGTGCAAGGCCTGGATGACGTGCGCCATCTCCAGGATCGCGCTGGCTCCTTTGTCGGGGTCGAGGCCGGCGTGCGCCGCCTTGCCATGGACGGTCACGACATAGCGCCCGTATCCCTTGCGGCGGGTCTTGAGCCGCCCTTCCGGCCCCAGCGACGGCTCCAGCACGAAGACCCGTTCCATGCGGCGCGCCAGCCGCGGGATGAGGCGCCGCGAGTCGAAGCTGAAGACCTCCTCGTCGGACGTCACGCAGACCACCGGCGTCAGCGGCGGCTCGAGCCCCAGCTCGCGCAAGGCGGCCAGCGCGAACACGATCTGCGTCAGCCCACCCTTCATGTCGTAGACGCCCGGGCCGCTGAGCCGGCCGTCGCGCAGCGCCACCGGCATCCGCGCCAGCGTGCCCACCGGCCAGACGGTGTCGACGTGCCCGAGCAGGAGCTGAGCTGGCCGGCCGCGGTGGCGGCGCTCCGGCGCCGCCAGCAGCTGCCCGCCGCTGCGCTTGCCGCGCAGGCGCCGCACGCGGAAGCCTTCCCGGGCGAGCCCCGCGGCGAGCAGGTCGAAGGCCGGACCGTGCGTCTCCGGGCAGAGCGAGGGCGTCTCGATGAGCGCCAGCCGGCGCAGGAAGTCGACCATCGCCGGCTGGCGCGCCCGCAGATGGGCCAGCAAGGCCTGGCCCGGTCCCCGGATTGGTGGCGCCACGGACACGATTTCGGCAAGGATCGAATCAGGCATCGGCGAACGGGTGGCTCGCCACGAACGCTGCTCGACTACAGCGCTCATCGTAACACGTAGAACATCGCCTCCGGGCCGCGCGGGGGATTTCGTCGATCTGGCCGGGATCTCGCGAGAGGCGCGAGAGGCGCAGGATATGATGATCTCGCTCACAACAAGAGAGGGGAGGGACATGTCCGAGGACCCCTACAGTGCTCCTGCCTCTGCGCCGCCGCAGGTGGCTGCCGCAACCAGACTCTGGTGGCTCGCCGGACTGCTGAGCTTGGCGGTGCGCGGCCTGGGACAGATCTATAACGGCCAGCTGCGCAAGGGCTTGCTGCTTTATCTGCTGCAATGGCCGCTGATCCTGCTGGCAGGCCGCGCCATGGTCTCGCCCGTGCCGCTCTCACGCGCAGCGCCGCTGCTGTTCCTGCCCATGCTGCTGCTGCTGTTCGCGATCGGCGACGCCATCGTCGTCGCCAGGCGCTCGCCGTTCCCGATCCGCCCCCATCGATACGACCGCTGGTACCTGTTTCTCGCCGCCTGCATCGTCGTCTACCCGCTCTCGAGCTGGGCCCTCGAGCGCGCCATTCGGTCACAGGCGGAGAGTTTCTACATTCCCTCCGGTGCCATGGAGAATACCGTGATCCCTGGCGACCACATCTATGTCAAGCCCTGGGGCTCGCGAGGAGCGCCGCGACACGGCGAGATCGTCGCTTTCCAGAGCGTCGAGAATCGGCGTATCGTGGTGCTCAAACGTTGCGTCGCATTGCCCGGCGAGGTCGTCAAGATCGTCGACAAGAAGCTCTATGTCGACGACCATGCGGTCGACGATGCGGCCTATGCGGTTCACAAAGATCCCATTCACTATGCCGCCTCTGATGCAGGCCAGATGAGCGCACGGGACAACTTCGGCCCGCTCACGGTGCCCG
>DASZHY010000028.1:0-13895 GCA_035949675.1 Thermoanaerobaculia bacterium | reverse complement strand
CCAACCGCCTGGAGACATCCCTTCCCTCCCTTCGGCCGCGCGTCCGCGGCGTCTGACGTCACCCTATCATCTCGGGCCCGAAGGCCGGCAGGAACGGCGGCAAGGGCGGGTGCGCGGCGCCGCCGAGAAGAGGTGAATAGTTGGTTCACAATATGCACCGTTATGCGCATGTAAACGTTTTTTGGTGACTCGCGACAGGTTACGGGTGCGAGAGTTTCGATCACGTTGGAAATCTCCGCCGGTGACGTCGGCTTTACAATCGCTTGACAACACTCGACGACGCTTGACAAGCCCCGCCGCGCCCACTAGTCTCGTGGCCGTCCTGGCGTGCACCCCATCCGTTTGACAACCTGTGAGGAGTGTCCCATGCATGGACGTGTCCGAAGGCTGGCGCTGGCTCTCGCGCTCCTGACCAGCGCGCCGTTGCTCCCAGGCAAACTCGAGGCTTGCGGCGTCGAACGCTGGTCGGTGAAGACCGGGACCGATGCGGACGCCGGCCTCATCAACGTCTCCTCGACGTCGTCGAACACCATCGTCACGATGCGCAGCTGGAGCGCCCCGAACCCGATCCCGCCCAACAACCGGGTCTCGCCGTACGAAACGATGGTCTGGGTGCTCAACGCCACTCTCACCCAGTACAAGGCCGAGACCGATCAGGATTACCATCTCATCCTAGCCGACGCGTCGGGCAACACCATGATCGCGGAGATCCCTGATCCCGCTTGCGTCGGCTCCGGCAGTCCCCTCGCCGCTGGGGTCTCGAACGCCCGCGCCGAGTTCGACGCGAAATTCACCGCCACCTCGAGCTTCCAGACCGCCAACATTCCGGTCCAGATCACCGGCGTGGGGATGTTCGACTTCCTGCACGGCCAGACGGGAGTCGCCCCCAACGGCATCGAGCTCCATCCGGTCATCGACATCATCTTCAACCCATCCAGCAACCCTGACTTCGCGCTCTCGGCGTCGCCGGCGTCGCTCTCGGTGGCGCAGGGTGGCGCGGCCGGCGCGACGGTGACGACGACGGTTGCAGGCGGCTTCAACGCCGCCGTCGCGCTCTCGGCAGCGGGACAGCCGGCGGGCGTGAGCGTCGCCTTCAGCCCGGTCTCGATCGCCGCCCCCGGCGCGGGCAGCTCGACCATGACGGTCACGGTTGCCTCGTCGGCTGCAGCGGGATCGTCGACGCTGACGGTGAGCGGCACGGGAGGCGGCAAGACCCACACCGCCGCGGTGGGCTTGACGGTGACCACCGCGGGCGGCGGCGGTGGACTGGTCAACGGCGGCTTCGAAACCGGTAGCTTCAGCGGCTGGACCACCTCGGGCCAGGCCTCGGTCATCGCCGCGGCGGCCCACGGCGGAAGCTTCGGAGCCCAGGTCGGCAGCACCAGCCCTTCGACCGACAGCTCGATCTCGCAGACCTTCACCATGCCGGCAGGCAATCCGTCGCTGTCGTTCTGGTACGACAACCATTGTCCCGACACCGTGACCTACGACTGGGCGACGGCGACCCTCAAGGACAACGTCTCCGGCACCACGACGACGCTGCTCGCCAAGACCTGCGCCGCCTCGGCCACGTGGACCCAGGTCGCCTATAACGCGGGCGCAAACGCCGGCCACAGCGTGACGCTGACTCTCGCCAACCACGACGACAACTACTCCGGCGATCCGACCTACACCTGGTACGACGACGTCGCGGTGACGGGAGGACCGCCCGACACCACGCCGCCGACCACCGCGGTCACCGCTCCCGCCAATGGCGCGACGGTGTCAGGAACGATCAACGTCACGGCGTCAGCCTCCGACAACGTCGGGGTGACGAGGGTCGAGATCTACATCGACTCGGCGCTCAAGGCGACGCTGACCTCCTCGCCCTACACCTACTCGTGGAACACGGCGGCGGTCGCCAACGGCGCCCATACGATCGTCTCCAAGGCCTACGACGCCGCGGGCAACGTCGGCACCTCCGCGACGGCGACGGTCACGGTCGCGAATTCGACCGGCAGCCAGCAGCTGCTCGGCAATCCGGGGTTCGAGAACGGCACCAGTGCGGCTCCCTGGACCGCGACGTCCGGGGTGATCGACAACTCGTCGGGCGAGCCTGCTCATACCGGTTCATGGAAGGCCTGGCTGGACGGGTATGGCACCACCCATACCGACACCCTGCAGCAGACCGTGGCCGTCCCCGCCGGCATCACCACGGCGACGCTCAGCTTCTGGCTGCACATCGACACCGCGGAAACCAGCACCACGACCGCCTTCGACACGCTCACGGTGCAGATCCGCAACGCTACCGGCACGGTCCTCGCGACCCTGGCGACCTATTCGAACCTCAACGCCAGCACCGGCTACGTCCAGAAGACCTTCGACGTCTCGTCCTTCAAGGGGCAGACGATCCAGGTCTACCTGGTGGGCGCCGAGGACAGCCAGCTGCAGACCTCCTTCGTCGTCGACGACTTCGCCCTCAACGTCCAATAGCGACCGCAGCGAGGAGAACCCATGCGCAGACCATGCAACTTGACGATGATGGCCCTCACGGGTGTGGTCGTTGGCTCCACTCTCGGCAATTTCGCGCTGGCCGCGGCGGCGCCTCGCGACGAGCCGCGATCGCCCCTGCCGGTTCTCGCGGCGGCGCCCCCGGGCACCGTGGTCTTCGACGACGACGGCGGCCGGGTCCAGATCGTGCCGCGGCGAGCGGTGCCGCCGAACGAGGTTTCGTATCACGGCGGACCGGTGATCACCGGCGGGACCGTCCAGGCGATTTTCCTCGGCAGCGCCTGGCGGGACGAGGGGCTGCGCGGTCGCGAGTCGCAGACGCTGGAGGCCCTGGTGGGCCGCGGCGGCGCGGCGATCACCGCGGCGCTCTCGCGCTTCGGCCTCGAGTCACGCGAGATCATCGTGCTGGCGCAGGAGGATCCGCTGGATCCCCTGGAGGGCGCAAGCATCTCCGACCTCGAGATCCAAGCGCGGATCGAAGGCCTCGCGAGCGGCGGCACCCGCGGCCCACTCGATCTCCACGCCGTGTACGTGGTCTTCCTCGCGCCGGGCCTGCGGTCGACGCTGGGCGTGAGCAGCTCCGAGAAGGACTTCGCGGCCTACCACAACCATTTCCACGCCGCGCCGGGGGTCGTCCGTTACGTCGTGGTGCCGTACGACCGCGATCCCTTCCGCTGGCGCGAGAACGCCCGGCAAAGCCTCGTCCAGGCGCTCGTCAACCCCGAGGGCAACGGTTGGTATTGAGGCGGCGAAGCTTCGCGAGCATCACGTATACTCTCCCGCCAGGGAGGTAACCGCGATGCTGCATTCATCGGAGGTCCCCGTCGGCGAATCGGCTCTCCTCGTCATCGACGCCCAAGACTCGTTCAAGGCCACGCCGCGCTGGGAGCGCAGGAGCAATCCCGCCTTCGAGAAGAACGTCCAGACCCTGATCGATGCCTACCGCCAGGCGGGCCTGCCGGTCATCTTCTTCCTGCATACCGACGAGGACGACGGCTTCGGGGTCGACAGCCCGCATTTCAAGCTCATGGACTTCATCGCCCGCCGGCCCGGCGAGCCGCTGCTCGTCAAGAACACGCGGAACTGTTTCACCAGCACCGGCCTGGGAGCCCTGCTGCTCGCCAAGGGGATCCGCCGCCTGGCGATCTCCGGGATCCAGATGGAGCAGTGCTGTGAGACCACCGCGCGGGTGGCGGCGGACCTCGGCTACGCCGTGGATTTTGTCACCGACAGCACCATGACCTTCCCGATTCCGAACTACGACCGTCCGGGCGAGGAGCTGGGCGTCGAGGACGTCAAGACCCGGACGGAATACGCGCTGCGCAGGCGATTCGCGCGACTCACCTCGGCCGCACAGCTGGCGGCGGAGCTGGCAGCCGATCGGCACCATCCCGATCGAGTCGAAAGCGCCCTGGCTGCCGCCGATCGATAGCCGGCTACGGCCGGATCTCGACCGGCGTGCCGTTGGGGACCGCGCCGTAGATCTCCTCGATCTCGGGGTCGGTCACCGCGATGCAGCCGTCGGTCCAGTCGGTCGCCCGATGGCTCGGGCCGATCCACCCGAAGCCGTTCTTGAGGCCATGAATCATGATCGATCCGCCGGGATCGCAGCCGCGCCGGCGGGCGGCGGCGCGGTGCGCGGCATCGGGATACGAGATGTGCAGCGCCCGGTGGAAACTGCTCGCGGGTTGGTGGTAGTCGACGGTGAAGAGCCCTTCCGGCGTCTTGTGATCTCCCCGGCATTGCTTGTCGCCCTTGGGTTGACCGCCAAGGGCGACCAGATAGGTCCGGAAGATCTTGCCGTCGCGCCAGAGGGTGAGACGGCGTGCCCGCTTTTCGACCAGCACCCGGTCGGCAGGGCGGTGCCCCGCGTCCACGCCTTGCTGGGCGGTCGCTCCCGCCAGGGCGACGGCGACCAGGGCGACGGCCATGGCGGCGATCAGAATCGGCACGGCGGCGACGCTCCAGCGGCGGTGGTTGCGCACGAGGCTCCCTTGGCGCGCGGCTGCGAGAGCAGGGCTTACTGCGCTGGGCCAGGCGTCGGACCGCCGGGGACGAGGACCACCACCAGCCGCTTCGGGCCGTGCACCCCGTAGGCTAGCGTCTGCTCGATGTCGGCGGTCTTGCTGGGGCCCGAGATGACCAGGGCGTTGCGCGGGATGGAGCGGGCCCAGCCGAGCTCGCGGGCCGCCTGCCAGAGTGTGTCCCACAGGCGCGCCGGGTCCAGCAGCACGAGGTGGATGGGCGGCACCAGCGAGAGCAGGCGCGGCTCCGCGGGCGAGGGGCAGAGGACGAGGCCGCCGGTCTCGGCGATGCCGCCCAGACAGCAGGTGATCCCGGCGTCCACGGTGGAGAAGAGCGATGCCTTGAGCTCCTCGACCGGCCGGTCGTAGAGGACGAGATGAGGGAGGTCGCCGCCGGCGCCGGCCGCCGCGAGGGGCGCGGCGAGCGGGCTGCCGGCGCCGGCCATCAGGCTGCGCGCGCCGGCGGCCCGGAGCAGGTCTCTGACCGCCGCCGGCCAGGTGGCCGCCGTCGCTTCGACGAACTCCGCCTTGACCGCCTCCATGCAGCGCCGCAGGCGCGCCAGGCGCTCCGCCGGCGGCCAGGCCTTGGCGGCGAAGAACTCGGCGGCGGCGGGCCGCGGCGCGGCTTCGGCAGTCGCGGAGGGCGCGGCAGCCGCCGGCGGCAATCCGGCATCCGTGCGCGCCGCACGCAGGCGGCCGAGGATCCGCTCCCGCGCGGCCGGCACGGCAGTTTCACCCGGCACGCCTCTCGCCGCGATGCCCGGCGCGCCCGGCAGGCCCGGCGCCGTCTCAGGCATCGGGCACTCCGCGGTCGCGGGCCAGCTCGTGCAGCGAGCGGGAAGCGGGGCGCGGGGCGGTCCTGGCAGCGGTCCAGGCGCGCAGCGGCCCCAGGCGCGGCACCGGCAGCCGGCCCAGCCGGGTCAGCAGCCGGCTCAGCAGGCGGTAGGCGCGCGCCGAGGCGTGGCAACGGCGCCAGAGCGCCCAGGTCCGGTCCTCCCAGGCGTTGCGCGCCTGGCCGGCCTCGAGCACGGTCGAGCCCGGGTCGCGGTGGGAAGCCTCGTGCCGCAGCCGGATCAGCAGCTCGGTGATCGGGATCTCGACCGGGCAGACCTCGACGCAGGCGCCGCAGAGGCTCGAGGCGTGCATCAGCTCGTGGCGCGCCTTGACCCCCTCGACCTGCGGCGTGAGGATCTTGCCGATCGGGCCGGGATACACCGTCTGGTAGGCGTGCCCGCCGATGCGGGTGTAGACCGGGCAATGGTTCATGCAGGCGCCGCAGCGGATGCAGCGCAAGGTCGCCCGCAGCTCGGGATCGAGGTAGATCCGCGACCGTCCGTTGTCGAGGATGACCAGGTGCACCTCGCGCGGTCCGTCCCTCTCGCCCCGGCCGCGAGGACCGCTGATCAGGTTGGTGTAGGTGGTGATGGTCTGGCCGGTGGCCGAGCGGCAGAGCAGGGCGAGGATCGGCGGCACGTCCTCGAGCCGCTCGACCACCTTCTCGATGCCCATCAGCGCGATGTGCAGCGGCGGCACGTGCGTCGACATGCGGCCGTTGCCTTCGTTCTCGATCAGCACCAGGGTGCCGGTCTCGGCCACGGCGCAGTTGACTCCCGACACGCCGGCGTCGGC
The DNA here is from genome assembly GCA_035949675.1 of Thermoanaerobaculia bacterium. Taxonomy (GTDB): domain Bacteria; phylum Acidobacteriota; class Thermoanaerobaculia; order Multivoradales; family UBA5704; genus JASLEW01. The sequence goes on along the minus strand of DASZHY010000028.1, from coordinate 7,752 downwards.
CTCCTCGAACTTCCGCCGCAGCACCCCGCGCGCGATCCCGGTCAGCTCGTCGACGTCCTCGGTCTGCTTGGCGCCGCGGATCTTCTCGCCGAAGAGGCGCGCGATCTGGCGGCCGTTCTTGTGGATCGCCGGCATGATGATGTGCGACGGCATCTCGTGGTCGAGCTGCACGATGTACTCGCCGAGGTCGGACTCGAGCGACTCGATGCCGTGCGACTCGAGGAAGTCGTTCAGGTGCATCTCCTCGGAGACCATCGACTTGCCCTTGACGACGCGGGTGGCGCCGTGCCCGCGGAGGATCGAGAGCACGGCGGCGTTGGCCTCGGCGGTGGTCTCGGCCCAGTGGACGGCGATGCCGTTGGCGCGGCAGCGTTGCTCCAACCGCTCCAGCAGCTCCGGCAGGCTGGCGAGGGTCCTGGCGCGGACCGCGGTCCCCAGGGCGCGCAGCGCGCGCCACTCGGCCGGATCGGCGAACAGCGCGGCGCGCTTGGCCATCAGGCCGTCCATGGCGCGGCGGAAATTGGCTCGGATCTGCGGGTCGGCAAGCGCCGCCGCCGAATTGGCGTGGAAATCGATCGCCGAGGTCGTCATCGGTCGGCGCCGCCGGCCGTCCGCTCCCACAGGAACTCGGCGATGTGCCGCGGGCGGACGGCGCTGCCGAGCTTGCCCAGCTTGCCGCCGATGTTCAGCAGGCAGCCGCAGTCGGCGGCCAGCAGCTCGCTGGCCCCGGCGGCTGCCGCCTTTTCAACATCGGCCGCCTTGTCCGCCACCATCGCCGCCGAGATCTCCGGAAAACGGACCGCGAAGGTGCCGCCGAAGCCGCAGCATTCCCGCTCCCGCGCCAAGGGCACGAGCTCGACGTTGGCGAGCTGACCCAGGAGGGTCTTGGGCTCCTCGCGTATGCCCAGCTCGCGGAGGGCGTGGCAGGAGGAGTGCCAGGTGACGCGCACCGGCGCGCCGCGGTCCACCAGCTTGACGCCGAGCACGCCGACCAGGAACTCGGTCAGCTCGTGCACCCTGGCGGCGAGCGCCTCGACCGCCGGCAGCTCGGGCTCGCCAGCGAAGAGCTCGGGGTAATGGCGCCGCATCATCGCGGCGCAAGAGCCGGAGGGGACGACTACCGGCCACGGTTCGCGGAAGAGGGCGAGCTGGGCGCGGACGACGGCGCGTGCCTCCTCGGGGTAGCCGCAGTTGAACGCCGGCTGGCCGCAGCAGGTCTGACCCTGGGGGAAGACCACCTCGAGCCCCTCCCGCCGCAGCAGCTCGATGCCGGCCATGCCGGCCTGGGGATAGAACAGGTCGACGAGGCAGGTGCCGTAGAAGTAGACCGCGGTTCGCAAGCGGATCAACCGTAGCACGTACGCTCGGCGGGGGACCATGCCCGGCGATGCCCCGGGCGGAGCGCTCAGACGGCGCGGGCCGCGAGCACCGGGGCGGCGGCGCCGGCGAGGATGCCCAGGGCCATGCCTCCCAGGCCGGCCAGGCCGGCGGCGAGGCAGCCGGTCGCTCCCGCGAGGAAGGCCGCTGCCCCCGCGGCGAGCCAGAACCGGCGGTCGCCGTGCCCGGGCAGCCGCAGGCCCAGCCAGCCCAGGAGCAGGCCGGCGATCACTCCCGCGGTCAGGCAGACGGTGGGCATGGCCAGGCACATGGCACTGGTGCAGACGTGGAAGGTGCGGCTGGCGGCCGGCAGCAGGCAGGGGGCGAGGCCGGCGAAGAAGCCGAGCCGGGCGCCGCGCCCCCAGGCGCCGCCGCGCCACAGGCAGGCGGCCACCAGGACGCCGAGGCCGGCGGCGCAGGCGGCGGGCGCTGCGGGCGAGGGACAGACGGCCAGGGCGACGGCCGTGACGGCCACCGCCGCCGCGCCTCGGCCGAGCGCCCAACGCAGGCGCCCGAGCTCGTAGGCGCGGCGGGCGCGAGCGGTCAGCTGCTGCTCAGCGACGGTCATGGTTCAACCTCCAGGCGGTGCGCAGCCTGACCAGCGCGCGCTCGACGCGCTTGCGGAAGGTGGGACCCGGCAGATCGGGGCGCTCGCCGCGGGCATAGGCGAGCAGCGTCTCGGCGTCGGCGGGGCGGAGCGTCGCGAGCGCCACGCCCAGCGCCAGCTCGCGCTCGGCTGCCGCCGCCGACTCCTCCGGCGAGCGTCCCCCGTCTGGCCGGCCGGCGAGGGCCTCGTCCGGATGCTCGCGACGCCGCCGGCGCCGCTTCAGCGCGGTGCGGATCTCGTTGGCGGCGATGCCCAGCACCCAGGTCAGCGCGTCGCGTCCGCGGTCGAATTCGGCGGCGCGGGTGAAGATGCGAATCAGTGTCTCCTGCGCCGCGTCCTCGGCCTCCCCCCACGGCAGGCAGCGGGCGGCAAAGCCGCGCAGCAGCGGCCACAGGCGGACGAAGACCGGGTGGAACGCGCCGCGGTCCCCGTCCGCCAGCCGCTCGAGGTCTCGCTGCAGCTCTTCCCGCTCGACGCGCTCCACCCGTTGCGACCTGCCCGCGCCCTACCCGGCGGAACCAGCGTGGCCGCATTGGCCGCAGCAGTGGGGGCAGCAACACGCGGGCGCGTCGCCCTTGGCGGGGCCTCCCGCCTTGCCGTTACCCGCCCACGCCGCGGTCGCCGGCACCGCGAGGGCCACGATCAGAGCCAGCCAGCTCAGCTTGCGCATCATCTCGGTCTCTCCTTTCCGGAGCGTCCAGCCGCCCCGTCCTGGGAGATAGGCGCGAACGCTGCCTGGCGTGACACTCATGGCGAGGATAACCCTCCCGGCCGCGGCGTCCTTCCTGGGGGGGAAGTGAGCGCTCAGCGCAGATAGCCGAGGGCGCGCAGGCGCGCCGCCAGCTCGCTCGAGACCATGCTGCGGCCGGTGCGGCCGGTGCGGCCGGTGCCGCCGGCGCCGCCGGCGCCGCGGCTCTCGAGATCGTCGAGCGTCCGCAGCCGGCGCAGCCGGCTCGTGAGGTACCCCAAACGGACCCCGGGCGGTCTTGCCAGGTCGCGCAGCTCGCGCGGGTCGTCGCGCAGGTCGTAGAGCTCCACGTCGGGATTGGGACTCTCCCGCACCAGCAGATGCATGTCGCGCGCGACGAGGCTCGAGATGCGCGTTCCGGCCATCGCGAGGTCCGAGGTCACCTCGCGCTCCACCGGGGTCTCTGCCAGGGCGAGCAGGCGGAGGTCCACGCCCGGCAAGGCCGCCGGGCCGCGGGCGCCCGCGGCGGCGAGGATCGTCGGCAGCAGGTCGACGTGCTGGGCCGCCGACTCCACCTTGCGGCCGGCGGCGGTCCCTCCGGGGCGGCGGCCAGGCCAGCGAACGATCAGGGGCACGTGGAGGATCTCCTGGTAGAGGCTGTGGCCGTGAGCGAAGCCGCCATGGTCAAGGAACTCCTCGCCGTGGTCCGCGACGAGGACGACCATGGTGTCGCGCTCGAGGCCGAGGTCACGCAGCCGTTCCAGGAGCAGACCGAAATCGTGGTCGTTGTGCGCGATCTGCGCGTCGTAGAGCGCCTCGAAGTTGTCCTTCAGGGCGTTCCTGGTCAGCTCGGGATGGGCAGCGAGGGCGGCGGCGATCTCCCGCGGCCCGGGACGGCTCAGCGCCCCGTCGGCAGCGGCGGCGAAACGCTCGCGGTACGGCGGCGGCGGAGCATACGGCGCGTGCGGATCCATCGCGTGCAGGAAGGCGAAGAACGGCCGCGTGCGGTCGCGAGCGCCGAGCCAGCGGCAGAGCTCGGCGTTGATCTCCTCGGAGCCCCGTGCGACGAACTCGACCGGGTGCCGATCGTAGAGGCCGACGTAGGCGTCGAAGCCCCTGGCAAAGCCCGACTCGGCGGCGATCGCCGGGTTGGTGGTGACGGCGAGCGTCTGATAGCCGAGATGCCGCAACATCTCGGGCAAGGTCGGCAGCGCCGCGGGCAGGGCGTCCGCTGGCTCCGCCACCCCGTGGGACGGCAGATGGAGGCCGGTCAGGATGGACGCGACCGAGCTCTTCGTCCAACCCGATTGTGCGTACGCGTGGGTGAAGACCGTCGCCCCGGCGGCGAAGGCGTCGATCTCGGGCGAGATCGGACGCCGGTAGCCGTAGACACCCAGATGATCCGCGCGCAGCGTATCGATCACGTACAGCACCACGTTGGGGCGCGACGAGGCCGGCAAGGCGACCGGCGGGACGGCTGGCGGACCGGGGCCGCGGCCGGGAGGCGAGCCGCCCGCGCCGCCCGCAGCGGGGCCGGGCAGGCCGCCGCCGGGCGGCTCGGGGGCGGTGCCCACGAGCTCCGGTGCCACGAGCGTGAGCCCCGAGGCGGCGCCGTCCGCTTCCCGACCCGACCAGGCCAGGAATCCGATGCGGGCCAGGGCGACGTCGCGGTTCTCCAAGCTGACGCTCTGTGGCGAGGCGAAGCTGCCTGACGGAAATCGCAGCGTGCGCGGCGCGCCGCCGCCGTCCCACTCGACCTGGACCTCGAGCCGGGGGGCCGGTCTGGCCCCGAGGGCGCCCCACGGCAACACGGACTGCCAGCGGATCCGGCTCCCCGGCTGGATCTCGAGATAGAAGTCGAGCCGGCTGCCGTAGGGCAGCGGCAGGGAGCCCGCCCGCGCCGCCGCCTGCGGCGTCCTGCTCGGCGTCGTGCGTGGCGGCGGCGGCGCCGCCGTCCCGAAGCCGATCCAGTCCCAGGCCACGGCGAGGCGCCGCCTCTCGACGACGCCGTGCGGAGCGGGCGCCGGGAACCCCGAGACGGCGAAACGGAGCTCGAGGCGGTTCTCGCCGGAGCGCAGGTCGGCGGCGGGAACCGCCAGGCGATACGACTGAAACTCCGGCCCGAGCCGCGTCACTCCCACCGCGGCGCCGTTGACGAGGGTGGTGATCGTCTGGGTCGCGCCGCCGGCGAGCGGGACGGGCCGGCAGCGGAAGTACAGGTCGAACGGCTCGGGCGAAAACCGGGTGAAACGCAGGGTCGCCGCGTTGCCCATCGCCCAGACGAAGGAGGTCTTGCCCTGCCAGAGCTCGTCGACGGACCAGCCGGACAGCAGGTAGGGACGGGCATCGCGCGTCCCCAGATCGAGGAATCGCGTCTCGGGCTCGAGCGTGGCCTGGGCGAGCTCCCGGGAAAAGTCGAAGTGCGGCCCGTCCGCCGCGAGGTGGCGGTCCGCCTGCAGCGCCAGCAGCGCGCTGCCGAGAGACAGCCACGGCAGCCATCGCCGCTGCCGGCGGCGGCCGGCTCCGGACGAGCCGGTCATTGCGTGCCGAAGCTGACCTTCAAGGCGCTCCCTCGTCTCCTCGCCACCGCGGCGGCGACCGCGGGGAGCGGAACGGCTGCCGCGGCCGCTCCTGCTGCTACCACCGCGGCGGCGGGGCCGGTGGCGGGGACGGCGGCGGGGGTGGTCACGGGGGCGGCCGCCGTCACCGCGGCGCGCTCGGCCGCGGTCGCGGCCGCCTGCCAGCCCAGCGCCTCGAGCGCGATCCTCGCCACGGCGTCCGGCGACAGCGTCCGGCGCACGTCCGCGCGCGCCCGCGCTCCCACCGCCCGCGCCAGGTCGGGCCGGTCGTAAACCAGCCGCATCAGGGCGGCGGCATGCTCGACGTCCGGCTCGGCCCACATGCTGCCGCGCTGGTAAGGCCCGTCCGCCACGGCGACCGCCGCCTCGCGGCAATCGACGAGGAAGGAGTTCCGGCGGTCCATGAACTGGAGGTTCCCGGAATAGCCGGTGGCGATCACCGGCAGGCCGTAGGCCATCGCCTCGGCGCAGGTGTAGCCGAATCCCTCGGCCCGGTGCAGCGAGACGTAGCAGTCGGCCGCCGCCAGGAGCCGCAGCAGGTCGGCGTGCGCCAGGGGCTCGAGGACGAGCCGCACGTCGAGCCCCGCGGGCACCAGGGCCAGCAGGCGCTTGACGTTCTCGCGATGGTGCAGCCGGTGGCCGTTGCCGATGCGCAGCACCAGGCAAACGTCGTCTCTACCCGAGAAGGCCGCCGCGAAGGCGCGCACCACCGCTTCCGGGTTCTTGCGCTCGAGCGAGCTGTTGGCGTCGAACACGTACAGGAAGGTGAGCTTCCCGGGCTCGAGGCCGAAGTCGCTCCGCTCGCCCGGCGCGGGCAGCGCCTCGAGATCCAGGACGCAGGGCACCGTCTGCACCTCGCGCCGCATGAAGCGCCGGAAACTCTCCGCGGCGAAGTCGGAGAGCGCCCACACCGCGTCGAAGTCCTTGAACACCGCCGGCCAGTAATGGCTGCCGTCCCGCTGCTCCCAGGCAAGATAGACGATGTTGCGCCGGCAGCTCGTGACGTGCTCCGGCAGCAGCGGCAGCAGCAGCTCGTGCAGGTGCGGGTAGCTGACGAAGAGGTTGGTGTCCAGACGATGGTCGTAGGTGCGCACGAAATCCTCCGGCCGGAGGTCGGCGTCCATCGCCGGGTTGCCCATCACGTTGCGCTGCACCCGGGCGCCCGCGCCGGCGAGTGCCGTCGCCAGGCCGCGGCTCAGGCTGCCCAGTCCGATCGGGCTCTTGTGATAGCCGAAGAGGTTGACTCCCCGGAGCTCCGGGACCGGCCCTGCCGCCACGCGCTGGCGATCGCCCGCGCGCTCGAGCGCGTCGATGACCGTGATCCTCGCGCCGCGGGGTCGTTGCCGGCGGCGGATCTGCTGCTCCTCGCGGCGGTCGAGCGTGGTGCCGTGGTCCTGGCGGTACCGCGCCAGGGCGGCGCCGAACCTCCGGTCACGCTCGAGGAGCGAGCCCAGGAGATGTTCCTGTCCCTCCGCGAGCAGGGGCGAAGGCGTGCGGCAGGCGTTCGACGCCAGCTCGAAGGTCAAGGCCAGGCCGGCCCAAGGTTTCAGCTCCATGGTCCACAGATACATGAGGACGTCGTCGCCGTCGAACTCCGTGCCATGGCGGAGCGCGGCCAGGAGGTTGCCGGCAAGCTCGATCCTGCCTTCGCCGACCAGGCCCAGCGGCCATCGGTCCATGAAGTGCCGGCTGCGGTTGAGGAACGAGAAGATGCGCGCCAGCGAACGGCCCTCCGCTCTCGCCGCGAAGGCTGCCGCGGCGCCGGCCGGCACGCAGTGGTCGCGCCCGGCGTAGGTCCGCAGCCAGTCGGCGAAGGCCGCGGCATCGGCGAAGAGCAGGTCCGGAAATGCCCGCTGCACGTCGGCTCGCTCGTCGACGATCCGGCGGACGATCCAGATCGGCGACACGTAGTAGTGTTCGATCGCCGCCGTGCGCAGCCACCCCGCGAGCGTGGATTTCCCCGCCGCGTCGAGGCGGGCGAGCAGGCGCCGCCGGTCCGCCCCGAGCGGGCTCGGCAGCCCGCGAAAGATCTCCGGCCACTGCCGCCGGGCCTGGCTCAGCGCCACGAGGCCATGCCGGGACGGCAGCACGGGACGGTGACGGTCGTAGATCTCCTGGTAGCCGCACTCGTAGATCCCATGGGCGGCGATCCATTGCCAGATCTCGTCAGGCTGCAGACGGCCTTGCGGGAAGCTCCGCTGCAGATCCAGCCGCTCGCTGTAGACCGCGTCGAATAAGACCGGCAGCAGGCTCCCGGTGCCGGCGATGGGGGAGAGCAGGGCCTCGCAGGTTTGCGCCTCTCCCTCCGCGGTCCAGGGGCTCGGCGCCGCCGGGCCCGCGGCCAGCGCCGTCTCGTGCTCCTTCCAGATCCGCCGCATTCGCTCGTCGATCGGGATGCCGGATGGAAAGGCGTCGAACCGGTAGCGCAGCCGGCGGTCCTCGTCCGCGCCGTTTTCCTGCAACCGCGCGCCGTAGAGCTCGGTCAATCGGGCGATCGAGGG
>DASZHY010000027.1:0-33798 GCA_035949675.1 Thermoanaerobaculia bacterium | reverse complement strand
CCGTTCACTCTCGGCGGGCTCGGCGGGCCGCTCGACGATCATGCCTTCCTGCTCGACGAAGCCGACGAGGAGGCGGAGCCGCCCGCCGCCGGCGGGCCGCCGCTGCGCGCGACGCAGGCGGAGCCGGTGTCCCCCTACGCGGCTTCGCGGTCGGCCGCCGAGGAGCCTCGGGCCGCGGCACCGTCCCCGCCGTCCCCTGCACCCGCCGCGCCCCCGGAGATCGCCGCCGGAGACGCGCCGACGCTCGAGGAGCGGGCGGGCGTGCCGCTCGGCGGGCTCGCGGCGGCCGAGGCACTGGCGGCGGCCAGCGCGGGTCACGCGGGGCACACCGAGCCCGCCGCGGCGGGCAACGGGCAGCCTGCCGCCGCCACTCCGGCGAGCGCGGCAGCCCTGGGCGACCAGGACGTCGATCGCATCGCGCGCCGGGTGGTCGAGCTGCTCGGCGACAAGGTGGTGCGCGACATCGCGTGGGAAGTCATTCCGGACCTCGCCGAGGTCGTGATCAAGGATCGCCTGCGGGAGCTCGAGAGCCAGCTCGAGTGAGTCTCCCGCCGGCGGCTGCCGTCCAAGCGCCGGCCGCACGCCGGCGCGCCTCGCGCGCCGGGACCGATCGCTGCGCCATCGGCTGCCGGGCGCCGGCCGGCCCGTAGGAAGCGACCCCTACCCAGCCAATGCCATGAGCGACCTCGGTAGAGACGCGGTGAGCAGCAGCCAGGAGCTCGACAAGCGCTTCGACCCGCGCGCCTACGAGCGCGCCTGGCAGCGCCGTTGGGCCGAGAGCGGCATCTTCCGCGCCGAGGCGCCCTCGACGCGGCCGCCGTTCTGCAACATGATCCCGCCCCCCAACGTGACCGGGAAGCTCCACGTCGGCCACGCCTTGCAGACCGCGCTCGAGGACCTGCTCACCCGCTGGCGGCGGATGAGCGGCGACAACGCCCTGTGGCTGCCGGGCACCGATCACGCCGGCATCTCGACCCAGCTCATGGTCGAGCGCCAGCTGGCCGCCGAGGGCACCGACCGCCGGACCCTGGGGCGCGAGCGCTTCGTCGAGCGGATGTGGGCCTGGAAGCGCCAGTACCACGCCAACATCCGCGAGCAGCTCGACCTGCTGGGAGCGAGCTGCGACTGGAGCCGCGAGCGTTTCACCCTGGATGCCGGGCTGTCGGCCGCGGTGCGCGAGGCCTTCGTGCGCCTGCACGGCGAGGGCTTGATCTACCGCGGCGAGTACCTGGTCAACTGGTCGCCGCTGCTTGGCACCGCCATCTCCGATCTCGAGGTCGAGACGAAGACGGTTAAGGGAAAGCTCTACTACATCGCCTATCCGCTTGAGGAGTCGCCGGGCGGCGGCGAGGCGGGCGAGGTGGTGGTGGCGACCACCCGCCCGGAGACCATGCTGGGCGACACCGCCATCGCCTTCCATCCCGACGACGAGCGCTACCGACACTTGCTCGGCAAGGCGGCCGTGCTGCCGCTGGTCGGCCGCCGCCTGCCGTTCGTCGCCGACGCGGCGGTCGAGCCCGAGTTCGGCACCGGGCTGGTGAAGCTGACGCCGTTCCACGATCCCAACGACTTCGAGATGGCGCGCCGCCACGGCCTGCCCGGCGTCTCGGTCATCGACCAGCAGGGGCGAATGACCGCCGAGGCCGGCGCCGAGTTTGCCGGGCTCGACCGCTTCGAGGCCCGCGCCAAGGTCGTCGAGCGCCTGCGCCAGGAAGGCCTGCTGCGCAAGGTCGAGGACCACGTCCACAACGTCGGCCACTCGCAGCGCAGCGGCGAGCCGGTCGAGCCGCTCGTCTCGATGCAGTGGTTCTGCGACATGTCGGGGATGGCGCCTCGGGCGCTCGCGGCACAGCGCGAGGGGCGCCTGCGCCTGATCCCCGAAAGCTGGGAGAAGACCTGGGAGCACTGGCTGGAAAACATCAAGCCCTGGTGCATCTCCCGCCAGCTCTGGTGGGGACATCAGATCCCGGCCTGGTATACCGAGGACGGGCGCTGCTTCGTGGCGCGGAACGTGGAAGAGGCGGCGGCGGCGGCCGGCACCGACCGCCTGACCCAGGACCCCGACGTGCTTGACACCTGGTTCTCTTCCGGGCTGTGGCCGTTCTCGACGCTCGGCTGGCCGCAGCGGACCGTCGATTACGACACGTTCTACCCGACCTCGGTGCTGATCACCGGCTACGACATCCTGTTCTTCTGGGTGGCGCGGATGGTCATGCTCGGCCTCCACTTCACCGGCGAGGCGCCGTTTGCGGCGGTCCACCTGACGGGCCTGGTGCGCGACGCCTCGGGTGTCAAGATGTCGAAGACGCGCGGCAACGTGCTCGATCCGATCGAGCTGGTCGAGGAGTACGGCGCCGACGCGGTCCGTTTCACCCTGACCTCGCTGGACATCCCGGGACGCGACGTCCCGCTCAACCTCGAGCAGCTCGCCGGCTACCGCGCTTTCGGCAACAAGATCTGGAACGCCGCCCGCTTCGCCCTGGGCCGGGTGGGGGAGGCGCGAGTCGAGGCCGCTCTCGACCCGCACGGGCTGGCGGCGCCGGAGCGCTGGATCCTGTCCCGCTTGTCGCGGCTGGCGGCGGACGTCGACTCCCGGTTCCGTGCCTACCGCTTCGACGAGGCTTGCAACCGGCTGTACCATTTCTTCTGGGGCGATCTTTGCGACTGGTACATCGAGCTCGCCAAGCCTGCGCTCTCGGGCGACGCCCCGCGACCCCGCACCGGCGAGGTGCTGCTCGGCGTGCTCGACCGCAGCCTCCGCCTGCTGCACCCGGTGATGCCCTTCCTCACCGAGGAGGTCTGGCAGCGCCTGCCCGGACACGAGGCGATCCATCCGGAAACGATCTGCCTGGCCCCCTATCCGGGCCGCGAGGAGAGCTGGGAGAGCGCCGAGGTCGAGGCGGACATGGAGGTGCTGATGCACGTGGTGACGCGGGTGCGCGGGCTGCGCTCCGAGATGGGGCTGCCGCCGAAGGCGCGGCTCTCGCTCCATCTCTCCGCGCCGGACGCGGCGGGCGCGGCGGCCGCCGGGGACGGCGCGGCAGCCCCGGCGGACGCGCGCGCCCATTTCCTGGCCGAGCACCAGCACCTGATCCGCTTCCTGTGCCGCGTCGAAGCGGTGAGCTTCGGACCGCCCGGAGACGGTCCCCAGGCGGCGGCGCGGCGGGACCTGGTGGACGGCGTCGACATCGCGCTGGCGGTGCTCGCAGCCGACCGTGGCGGGCTCGACACGGCCGAGCGCGAGCGCCTGACGCGCGAGCTCGAGAAGCTCGCCGGCGAGATCGACCGCGCCGAGCGCCGGCTCGCCGACGCCGACTTCCTGGCCAAGGCGCCGCCTGCGGTCGTGGCCGGTGGGCGCACCCGGCTCGCGGAGCTGCGCGAGCGCCAGAAACGCATCCGCGCCATCTTGGACGGCGGCGCCTGAGGACCGAGGGCCAGGTGGACTTCGATCGCTACGTGGCGGAGATCGAGCGGGGACGCGCCCGCGCCGGAGTCGCCGGCAGGCCCGGCCCCGACAATCTGGTCGTGCTCGCCCGCACGGTTTCGACCAATCTCCTGGCGCGCGGCGTCGCGGTGGACTACGAGAGCGAGGGGCTCGACCTCACGCCGATGCTGGTTTTGGCGCTCGAGCAGAGCGGCGGCCGCGGGCGTCAAGGAAGGGCCTGGTCGAGCCCGCGCGGGCAGGGGGTCTATGCCACCCTGGCGCAACCGTACGAGAAACCGGATCTGCTGCCGAGCTTGCCGCTGCTGGCGGGCGTGGGGCTGTGCCGGGCGCTCGGGCCGCACCTGCCTCGCGGCTGCCGGCTGAAGTGGCCCAACGACCTGCTGGTGCCCGGTGGCCGCAAGATCGGCGGCATCCTGATCGAGGCGCTGGTGCACGCCGGGGACGGCTGCGTGGCGCTGATCGGGTTTGGCGTCAACCACGGCCAGCGCCCCGAGGAGCTGCCCCCCGGCGCCACCTCGCTGCTGCTCGAATCGGGCGGCCATCTCGGTGGCGGCATTGGGGTGGGCCTCGCCGAGCTTACCTGGGACCTCGTCGCCGGCCTCGAGCGCGAGCTGGCGCACGTCGACGACCTGCCCTACGCCGTGGCGGCCTATCGCGAGCTGATCATCCACCAGCCTGGCGACCGGCTGGTCTGCCGGGTGGGCGAGCGGCAGATCGAAGGAACCTTTGCCGGCATCGACGACGCCGGCCGGCTGCGCCTGCGCCGGCAGGACGCGAGCCCGGAGGTGGTGCTGTCGGCCGGCGAGGTGATCGAGCGATGAGCGCCGATCGTCCACCGCGCGGACGGGCGGCAGGCAGGCGCCGCCCGCCGGCCGGCGACGAGCTCCTGGTGGTGGTCGACGTCGGCAACACCAACACGGTCTTCGGCGTCTACCTGGGCGACCGGCTGATCGAGAGCTTCCGGCTGTCAACCGACACCGAGCGCACCGGCGACGAATACGGCTCGCTCCTACTGCCCCTGTTCTCGCGGCGCGGCATCGATCCGCTGGCAGCCGACGCGGTGGTCATCTCGTCGGTGGTGCCGCCGCTGCATCTCACGCTCGACCACCTGGCGGAGCGCTACTTCGGCCGGCGGCCGCTCTTCGTCGAGCCGGGCGTGCGCACCGGCATGCCGATCCGCTACGACAACCCGCTCGAGGTCGGCGCCGATCGGGTGGTCAACTCGCTGGCGGCGCGCGAGCGCTACGGCGCGCCGGTGATCGTGGTCGACTTCGGCACCGCCACCACCTTCGACGTGGTCAACGCCGCCGGCGAATACGTCGGCGGGATCATCGCGCCCGGCATCAGCATCTCGGCTGAGGCGCTTTTCGCGCACGCTTCGCGTCTAATCAGGGTAGATGTCCGCAAACCCGACGAGCTGGTGGGCAGAAACACCGCCGGGGCCATCCAGGCCGGCATCTACTACGGCTACGTCGGCCTGGTGGACGGCATCCTCGAACGGCTGCTGGCGGAGATCCCGGGGATCAAGATGATCGTCGCCACCGGCGGGCAGGCCGACCTCATCGCCAGCGGTTCCAAGTACATCCGCGACGTCGATCCGCTGCTGACCCTGCTCGGCCTCAAGCTGATCCACGAGCGTAACCGGGGCTGAGGCGATAGGGTTGGCCGCGGCGAAGGGGAGGGTGGCGCCGGGTCGCCGCCAGGCGGTGGTGACCAAGAACCCGATGGGGGCGCCAGTCGCGAAGGGAGACCTGAGCTTCGTGGACGACGAGACCGAGACGGACGGGCTCGAGGACCACGCTTACTTCCTGGCCATCGAAGACCACTTCGTGCGCCTGCGCGGCGCGCCGCTGCTGCTGTCGCCGGCCGACTGGCACGCGGCGCGCCGGTGGCACCGGCAGGGGATCCCTCTCGAGCTGGTGCGGCGGGCGCTCGAGGAGGTGTTCGCGCGGCGCCGCGAGCGCGGCGCCAAGGGGCGCATCTCGAGCCTGCGCTACTGCTCGCCGGCGGTCGAGGCTGCCTGGGCCCAGCACTCCGAGCTGGCCGCTCCCGGCGCCCGCACGCCGCCTCAGGACTTCGACGCCGGCGCCCGCCTGACCGCTCTGGCGGCCGTGCTGCGGGCATCGCCGGGACTGCCGGAAGACCACGAGCTGCGCGCCGAGCTGGCGTCGCTGGCGCGTTCGGGCCTCGACCCGCAGGCCATCGAGGACCGCCTTGCCGAGCTCGACCGCCGGATGCTCGACGGCGCCCTTCAGGCGCTCGCGGCGGCGGAGCGCACGGCGCTCGACGCCACGGTGGAGAAGGCCATCGGCGCCTTTGCCGGACGGCTGGCCGACACGGAGATCGAACAGGCCCGCGGCCGCCTGGCGCGCCAGGTGCTGCGCGACCGCCTGGGGCTGCCGATGCTGTCGTTGTTCTCGCCGGAAGCCCTGCCCGCCGAGCGACCGCCCGAGCCGCAGCCATGATCCAGCCATGATCCAAGAGGCGGCCGGGCTCGACGCGCCGCCGCCGCCGCTGGTGGTCGCCGTCGTGGGCGCCACGGCGACCGGCAAGAGCGCTCTCGGGATGGCGCTCGCCGAGCTGCTGCCGGGCGGCGGCGAGATCGTCAACGCCGACGCGCTGCAGGTCTATCGCGGCTTCGACCTCGGGACGGCGAAGCCCGGCGCCTCCCTTCGCCTGCGGGTGCCCCATCACCTGATCGACGTCCTGGATCCGCACGAGCGCTGGTCGGCCGGCGAGTTTGCGCGCCGGGCGCGCCTGGCCATCGCCGCCATCCGCGGGCGCGGGCGATGGCCGATCGTGGTCGGCGGCAGCGGCTTGTACCTGCGCGCGCTGCTCGCCGGGATCAGCCCGATCCCGGCCGGCGATCCGGAGGTACGCGAGCGCCTGCGCCGCCGCGCCGCCGAGGAGGGGCTGCCGGCGCTCGCCGCGGAGCTCGCCGGTCTGGACCCGGTGACGGCGGCGCGCCTGGCGCCCGGCGACCGCCAGCGGGTGCTGCGGGCGCTCGAGGTGGCGCTGGTCTCGGGGCGTCCGCTGTCGGGGTGGATCGCGAGCCAACCCTTTGGGACTCAAAGCATTGCAGCAATCCGTGTCGGATTGACGCTTCCTCGAAGCATCCTATACGATCGCATCGCGGGCCGGGTGGACCGCATGGTGGAGAGCGGCTGGCTGGAGGAGGTGCGGGGTTTGATCGAGCGTGGGCTGGACCCCGGCCTGCCGGCGTTTCAGGCCATCGGGTATCGCCAAATGGTCCACCACGTGCGGGGCGAATGGCCGCTCGCGAGAGTGGTGGACGAGACGGTGCGGGCGACCCGCCGGTTCGCCAAGAGGCAGGAGACCTGGTTTCGCAGCGAGCCCGATGTGACCTGGTTCTCGGCCGAGGATCTGGATCGCCGGATACCTCTGATCCTTGAACACGTTCAGCGCGCTTTAGGGGAGGGCCGAGAGTGACGAAGCACAACATCAATATCCAGGACGGATACCTGTTTCAGAGCCTGAAGGAAGGCCAGGTCATGTTGCTCGAGCTGGTGACGGGCAGTCATCTGCTCGGACGCCTCAAGCGCTTCGATCGGTTCGCCGTCGTCCTCGAAAGCGAAGGCAAGGAGGTCCTGATCTACAAACACGCGATCGCGACCATCGCGCTGGCACCGCCCTCGCCGCCGGCCTGACCGGCACCCGGCAACCGGGCCCTGGGTCTATGGACCCGGCACCCTCCCCCGGGTCTAAGGAGGACCCCTTCCTTGCGCCGCACCCGACGTGGACTCGTCGTCCTTTTCGCGCTGCTGCCGCTCGCCGTCTCGGCCTGCGTCGAGCGCCGGCCCCCGGCGCGGCCCGCGCCGGCGCCCGAGAGCGCTGCCGCCGCCACCATCCGCCGCGAGCGCGCCTACCTGCTGAGCCCGCTCGAGGGCTACGCCCAGTCGATCGACCCCGCCCGCCGCGAGCGCCTGGCGCGCGCCTTCGACACGATGGTCACGACCGGCAGCGTGATCGCGGCGCGCCAGACGGCAGGCGAGCTGCTGGCGGTCGAGCCCAGCCTCGCCCCTGCCAAGGTGCTGGCGGCGCAGGTCGATTTCGCCGAAGGCGACAACCAGGCCGTGGTGGTGCGCCTGCTCCCGGTCGGGGACGCCCAGCCCAACTACACCGCCAGCCAGCTCGTCCTGGGCCGCGCCGCGGAGCTGGCCGGCGACGTGCCGCTGGCCTACTCGGCCTATCGCGTCATCGCCGCCCGCAGCGCCAAGGCCTTCGAGCGCACCGGCGACCTCCATGCGCGCGCCCTCGGCATCGTCGGCGAGCGGTTGCAGCAGGCCTTGCGTGCCGACCGGGCGGCGCATCCGGACAGCCTGGCCGAGGCCGCGCGGGATCTCGCGCTGCTCAATGCCTGGGGGCCTGGCGAGCTGCCCACCCTCGAAGGGGCGCGGGCGCTGGCGGTGGCGCGCGGCGATGCCAAGGCGGAGCTCGAGGCGGTCAAGGGGCTGTCCGCCCGGCAGCCGGGCGATCGCGCGCTGCTCGAGCGCCGCGCCGCGCTCGAGATGGAGGTGGGCGATCCGGGGGCCGGCCTGAAGATCGTCCAGGGCCTGGCCGACCGCCTCCCCGGCGATCTCGAGCTGCAGGAGAAGCTGCGCGTCGCCAAGTACCGCTGGCGCCTGTCGCTGCTGCCCGCGGACGTGCGCGCCCTGGCGGAGAAGCAGGAGCTCTGCCGCGCCGACCTCACGGTCCTTCTCTACTGGCTCGTGCCCGAGGTGCGGTACGCCAAGGCGACGGCCGGCCGGATCGCCACCGACATCCTCGATCACCCGCATCGCGAGGAGATCGCGCACGTCGTGAATCTCGGCCTGATGGACGTCGACGCCAACCTGCACCGCTTCTCACCGGAGGCGACGGTGCGGCGCGGTGCCGCCCTGCGCACCCTGGGCCGCCTGCTCTCCGGCTTCGGCAAGCCGCCGGAATGTGCCGAGGCGGCGGGAGGGGCGGTGGCCCAGCCCTGCGAGCTGGCGGCGAGGTGCGGCCTGCTCGAGGGCGGCGAGGGCGACGAAGGAGACGACGGCGACAACCGCTGCCGCGCGGCGGAGCCGCTGTCGGGCCCCGACGCCGTCGAGTGGATCCGCCGCAGCCTGGTGCTGCTGGGCGGCGCGTGAGGAGGCTGTTTCCGGCCATGTCGAGCAGGCGCGGAGCGCGGATGAGCTTCACCATCCCGAACCTGCTGTCACTGCTGCGCATGGCGCTCGTGCCGCCGTTCATCATCGCGCTCATCAACGGCCACGTGAAGAGGGCGCTGCTGGTGGTTCTGCTGGCGGGGATCTCGGACGTCCTTGACGGGTTCATCGCCCGCTTCTTCAACCAGCAGTCTCTGCTCGGCACCTACCTCGATCCGCTGGCCGACAAGCTGCTGGTCACCGCCGCCTACATCATCCTGGCCGTGCCGGGCCTGCGTCACGGCGCGTTCCAGATCCCGTCGTGGGTGACCGTGGTGGTGATCGCCCGCGACGTGCTGCTGGTGGTGGTGGCGGTGGGTCTCTACCTGGCCGCCGGCGTAAGGCAGTTCCCGCCGTCGCTGCTGAGCAAGATCACCACCGTCTTCCAGGTCGCTGCGGTGGTCATCGTGCTCCTGACCGGCATCTGGCCGGGGCTCGACACGACGGCTCTCGTCCTGGTCTACGCCGTCGCCTTCCTGACCCTCGGCTCCGGCCTCGACTACGTCTGGCGCTCCAACCGCCTCTTCGACCGGCACCCCCCAGGGCCGCCGGCCCCCCCGGCACCGCCCGCAGCCAGCCCGACCGCCACCGCCTGAGCCAGCTTCGGACCTCGTCCAGGCGCCTGGCTGGGAAGTGGAAGCTGGTTGGCGGCTCTTGACGCAACCTTCAACTGTCTATAGCGTATATAGACAGCATGACGGCCATCCTCCTGCATCTGACCGAGAGCTCGCCGGAACCGCTGCACAGCCAGATCGCCCGGCAGCTGCGCAATCGGATCCTCAGCGGCGACCTGCCGGAGGGCTCCGAGCTCCCGCCTGCGCACCGCCTCGGGCGCGAGCACCGCGTCAGCCCGCGCGAGGTCCAGCGGGCCCTCGAGGAGCTGGCGTCCGAAGGGCTCCTGACGCACGACGGCGAGGAATTCCAGGTCGCGGCGGTGACGGCGGAGCAGCGCCGCGCGCTGGCGCAGCGCCGACTCCTCGACGACCTTCGCCAGCAGGAGCTGTCCTTGCGCGAGCTCGAGCTGGCCCGCGACATCCAGCGGCGCCTGTTGCCGCCGGCGCGGGTGGAATGCCGGAACGTCACGGTGGTCTCGCGCTGGTATCCGGCGCGCTTCGTCGCCGGCGACTTCTACGACGTGCTGCGCCACCCCGACGGCAGCGCCGGCGTGGTGGTGGCCGACGTCGCCGGCAAGGGCTTCGGCGCCAGTGTGATCATGGCCTCGGTCAAGGCGATGACGCCGTTCATCGCCGCCGAGCAGGGCGTGGCAGACACCCTGCGCGAGCTCAACCGGCGGCTGTGCGGCGAGCTCGGCAGGGGGCAGTTCGTGGCGCTGGCCTACGCTCGCGTCAGCCCCGACGCCGCGACGGTCGAGCTCGCCAGCGCCGGCATGCCCGACCCGTTCGTGGTGCCGGCGGGCGGCGGCGCCGCCGTGCCCTTGGAGGTGCCCGGCGCGCGCCTGCCGCTGGGCATCCGCGCCGATGTGCCCTATACCTCCGTCACCTGCCCTCTCGGTCGGGACGCCCGGCTGCTGCTCTTCTCCGACGGCCTGCCGGAGGCGCGGCGCCCGTCCGGAGAGCCGCTCGGTTACGAGGGCCTGGCAGGCCTGCTGTCGCGCTCGAGCGGCGGCACCGGGCGGCCCGCCGGGCTCGCCCGGCTTGGGATCGAGGAATGGCTCGACGGTGTCGTCGAGGAGGCGCAGCGCCTGACCGGACCCGCGCTCGACGACGACTGGACCGCCGTGGCCGTGGAGAGCCGACGCGAGGGGAGGGACTGATGGAGCTGCTGCTCAACCTCTCGGAGCTTTCGGCGGAGCCGCTGCATGCCCAGATCTCCCGCCAGATCCGCGCCCGGCTGCTGGCGCGCGATTTGGCAGGCGACGAGGCGCTGCCCTCGATCAGGGCCCTGGCGCGCGAGCAGCGGGTCAGCGTGATCACCGTGCAAAGGGCGTACGAGGACCTCGAGCGGGAGGGTCTGATCAGGTCCCGCCCCGGCAAGGGGTTCTTCGTCGCCGCGATCCCCAGGGAAAGGAAGCAGGACATGGCCGAGCGCCGTTTCGAGGCAGCCCTGGCGCGCCTTCTCGCCGAGAGCGCCGCCGAGGGATTGGACGAGGCGCAGATCCGCGAGGTGTTCGAGCGGCTGCTGCGCGCCAGGAGCATTCAGCAGGAAGGTGGGCGATGAGCGACGCTCCGGCCTTCGTGCTCCAAGGCGTCGAGAAGCGCTACCCGGGATTCACCCTGGGCCCGCTCGACCTGACCTTGGCGGCCGGCACCGTGCTCGGGCTCGTGGGCCCCAACGGCTCCGGCAAGACGACGACCCTCAACTGCATCGCCGGCCTGGTGGTGCCCGACGCCGGCGCGATCGAGGTCGGCGGGCGGCCTGCCGACCCCCGGCAAGGCCACAGGAAGTCGGACCTCGGCGTGGTGGCGGAGACGCACGGCTTCTACCAGAAGCAGTCGGTTGAGGAGAACCTGCGTTTCCTCTCGCGTTTCCTGCCGGGCTGGTCCGAGCGGCGCGCGAAGGAGCTGGCCGGCCGCTTCGGGCTGCCGCTCGACAAGCAGGTCCGCCACCTGTCGAAGGGCAACCTCGCCAAGCTCGCGCTGGTCGCGGCCCTTGGCCATGGCCCTCGCCTGCTGCTGCTCGACGAGCCCACCGCCGGTCTCGACCCGGTGGTGCGCAGCGAGGTCCTGGACGTCCTCTGGGAGGTCCTCGAGGACGGCGAGCATGCGATGTTCTACTCCACCCACGTCCTCTCCGACATCAGCCGGCTGGCCGACGAGCTCGTCTTCCTGCGCGACGGGCGGGTGCTGCTGCGCAGCGGCAAGGACGCCCTGACCGACGGCTGGCGGCGTATCTCCTTCCGTCTCGCCGAGCGGGACGTGGCGGTCGTCGGCGCGGTCGAGTACCGCCGGGTCCGTGCTGAGCACCAGGCGGTGACCGATCAGGGCGAGGCGGCGCTCGGCCAGCTGCGCGAGCTCGGCGCCGAGGCGATCGAGCAGTCGCGCATGACGATCGACGAGATCGCGGTCACGATCCTCAAAGGAGGCAGCCATGTGGCAGCTCGTTAAGGCAGGGCTTCGCATCCACCGGCCGGTCCTGACCAACGCCTGGACGGGCAGCGTCCTGGGCGTCGCCGGCCTCTTCGCCGTCCTGTACCTGGTCGGGATCGTCGACAGCCGGCACGCCCTGTCGTGGGCCGCCCAGGCCCTGCCGGTCTACCTCCTCTATGCCTCCGCGGTCGTGGGCTGGATCATCATCGGCACCGAGCTTTCCGAGCACCGGCTGCGCCTGCACGCCCTGCTGCCCCTGCCGCTCTCCCGGGTGGCCCTCGCCCAGCTCGTCTTGCCCGCGACGATGCTTGTCCTGGGCCTGCCCCTGGCGCACGCGGCGGCTGCCATCGACCAGGCGGTCTTCGGTGCGGGGAGCCTGTGGCTCGGGCACGTCGTGCTGGACCTGATGGCCGCACACCTCCTGCTGCTGCTCCAGCTCACGCTCGCGGTCAAGGAGGTCACCGTCCTCCGCGAGTCCGGATGGGCGAAGGCGGCGCTTGGCATCCTGTTCGTGGTCCTGGTGGTCCTCGCGGACCTCGTCGTCGGCCTGCCCAGGGCCAGGGTCGTTCTTGCCCCGGGCGTCGAGATCAGCGTGCACATCGGCAGCCTGGCCGTCTGCACCGCGGCGGCGGCGGCGCTTGCCGCCCTCACCGCGGCCTTCACCGTGACGCTCTTCGTCCGCCGCATCCACGTCACGCGGTAGGGATCGGGGCGGTGGCGAGCTGCCGGTTATAAATTGACCGACCTAAGATCATAACTTAGAATGGGCAGGTGTACGTTCCCCGAGCGCTCGCTGCGACCCTGTCTAAGGCCTTGCAGCAATTCCCATCCGTCCTCGTCACGGGCCCCCGCCAGTCCGGCAAAACGACCTTCCTGCTGCAGGAGTTCGGCGCCGGGGCGCGTTACGTCAGCTTCGACGACCCTCTCGAGCGCAGCATCGCCGCCGCCGATCCCAACGGCTTCCTCGATCGCGAGCCGCAGCAGCGGGTCATCCTCGACGAGATTCAGTATGCTCCGGACCTCCTGCCGCATTTGAAGCTGCGCATCGACCGCGACCGCCAGCGCCACGGCCACTGGCTGCTGACCGGCTCGCAGCAGTTCCAGCTGATGGCCAACGTCGGCGAGTCGCTGGCCGGCAGGATCGCCCTGCTCGACCTTCTGCCCTTCAGCCTGCTCGAGCTTCCGGAAACCGGCGAGCGGACGCTCTCATCGCTGATCTGGACCGGCTCCTATCCGGAGCCCGCGCTCCAACCCGGCAAGCGCGACCTGTGGATTTCTTCCTACATCCAGACCTATGTCGAGAGGGATGTGAGGCAGCTCCTCAAGGTCCAGGACCTGCGCACCTTCGAGATGGTCCTCGGCCTCTGCGCCGCCCGCCACGGCCAGGAGCTGAACATGGCGGATCTCGCCCGGTCGGCTGGCATCTCGCAGCCGACGGTGAAGATCTGGATCAACCTGCTGGAGGCCGCCTACGTCATTCGCCTCCTCCCTCCTTATTTCGAGAACTTCGGCAAGCGGATCGTCAAGTCGCCGAAGCTGTACTTCCTCGACTCCGCGCTGGCGTCCGCCCTGACCCGCCAGCCCGCGGCCGAGGCGGCGCTGGCTGGAGCGATGGGCGGCGCCCTTTTTGAAGGACTGGTGGTGAGCGAGGCCTATAAGGTCTTCGCCATCGCCGGCAAGCGGCCCGACCTCTTCTTCTGGCGCTCCCACGGCGGTCTCGAGGTGGACCTGGTGCTCATGCTTCCCACTGGCCTGGTGCCGGTCGAGATCAAGCTCACGGCCACGCCGACGCTCAGGCACGCCGAGGCGCTCGGCAGGTTCAAGGAGCTGGTCGCGAATCGGGCCGCCGGCCCCGGCTTGCTGGTCTGCAACATTCCCAAGCCGGTGAAGCTGCCCGGCGAGAACCTGGCGATTCCGTGGCGCCAGTTCCCGGATTGGCTGCGGCGGCAGCTGGGCACCGAGACATCACTGCCGCCCTGACGAGGTGCTTGATGGGGTGCCGCCTTCTGCTACCATGGCGGTAGACCCGAGCGCGATGGCAGACTTCGTCCACCTCCACCTCCATAGCCAGTACAGCCTGCTGGACGGGGCCAACCGCCTCGACGACGTCATCGGCGCCGCGGCCGCGGCCGGCATGCCGGCGATGGCGCTCACCGACCATGGCAACATGTTCGGTGCCATCCAGTTCTACAACCTGGCGCGCAAGGCCGGGGTCAAGCCGATCCTCGGCATCGAGGCGTACGTCGCCCAGGGCAGCCGCCTCGACCGCACTCCCGGCAAGGGGGGCAGCAACCACCTGGTGCTGCTCGCCGCCAGCGAGGCCGGCTACCGCAACCTCATCAAGCTCACCTCGAAGGCGTACCTCGAGGGCTTCTACTACAAGCCGCGGATCGACAAGGAGCTGCTGCGCCGGCACAGCGAAGGGATCATCGCGCTGTCGGCCTGTCTCAAGGGAGAGATCAACGAGCGCATCGTGGCGCGCCAGGAGAAGGAGGCCGAGGCGACGGCGCGCGAGTACGGCGAGATTTTCGGGGAAGGCAACTTCTTTCTCGAGATGCAGGACCACGGCATCCCCGAGCAGCGCCTGGCCAACGAGGTGCTGCGGCGCATCGCGCGGCGCACCGGCCAGCCGCTGGTGGTGACCAACGACTGCCACTACCTGCGCCAGGACGATGCCTTCGCCCACGACGTGCTGCTATGCATCGGCACCCAGCGCAACCTCTCCGACACCGACCGCCTGCGCTACGCCTCGGAGCACTTCTACCTCAAGTCGGCCGAGGAGATGCACCGCCTCTTTCCCGACGACCACGCGGCGCTCGAGAACACCCTGGCGATCGCCGAGCGCTGCAACGTCGTCATCCCCACCGGCAGCTTCCATCTGCCCGAGTTCCCGGTGCCCGCGGGCTACACCCTGCAGTCCTACTTCGCGGAGGTGGCGCGGGCGGGCCTCGAGCAGCGCCTGACCGAGATCCGCCGCCGGCGCGCCCAGGGAGGCCCGGGGGCGGTCAAGGCGCCGGACGAGCAATACAGCCAGCGCCTCGAGTACGAGATGAAGGTCATCGAGGCGATGGGCTTCGAGGGCTACTTCCTGGTGGTCTGGGACTTCATCCGCTACGCCCGCGAGCAGGGCATCCCGGTGGGCCCGGGGCGCGGCTCCGCGGCGGGCTCGGTCGTCTCCTACGCGCTGCGCATCACCGACATCGACCCGCTGCAGTACGACCTGCTGTTCGAGCGCTTTTTGAACCCCGACCGCATCAGCATGCCGGACATCGACATCGACTTCTGCATGCGGCGGCGCGGCGAGGTCATCCACTACGTCAGCGAGAAGTACGGCCGCGACCGGGTGGCCCAGATCATCACCTTCGGGACCCTCGCCGCCAAGGCGCTGATCCGCGACGTCGGCCGGGTGATGGGCATTCCCTACGCCAAGGTCGACCGCATCGCCAAGCTGGTCCCCGACATGACCAAGTCGCTCGCCGAGGCGGCGCGCGAGGTCGACGCCCTGGCCGCCGAGGTGGCAAACGACCCCGAGGTCAAGACCATCGTCGACGTGGGCAGCCGGCTCGAGGGGCTCACCCGGCACGCCTCGGTGCATGCCGCCGGCGTGGTGATCACGCCGCGCCCGCTCGACGAGCTGGTGCCGCTGTACAAGGTGACCAAGGGCGACGACGAGCAGATCATGACCCAGTGGGACATGAACGTCGTCGAGAGCCTCGGCCTGCTCAAGATGGACTTCCTCGGGCTGCGCACGCTGACCGTCATCGACGACGCGGTGAAGATCCTGCGCCACCAGGGCGTCGAGCTGGACCTCGACGAGGTGCCGCTCGACGACCCCGAGGTCTACCGGCTCTTCTGCGAGGGCCGCACCAGCGGCATCTTCCAGTTCGAGTCGCGCGGCATGACCGATTTGCTGCGCCGAGCGCGGCCGTCGAAGTTCGACGACCTGGCGGCGTTCAACGCCCTGTACCGGCCGGGCGCGCTGTCGGTGGGCATGGTCGAGGAGTACATCCAGCGCAAGCTCGGCAAGAAGAGGGTCAAGTACCTGCTGCCCGAGATCGAGGACATCCTCAAGGAGACCTACGGCGTCATCACCTATCAGGAGCAGGTGATGCTGATCGCGGTGAAGGTGGCCGGCTTCACCATGGCCGAGGCCGACGTGCTGCGCAAGGCGATGGGCAAGAAGAAGGCCGAGGTGATGGCGCAGCAGGAACAGAAGTTCATCGACGGGGCGGTGGCGCGGCAGGTGCCGCGCGCCAAGGCTCAGGAGCTGTGGAACCAGATCGAGCCGTTTGCCGGCTACGGCTTCAACAAGAGCCACAGCGTCGCCTATGCGATGCTGGCCTACAAGACCGCCTATCTCAAGGCCCATTACCCCGTGGCGTTCATGGCGGCAATGCTCAACTCCGAGCTGTCGTCTTCGGACGCCATCGCCAAGTATCTCGTCGAGTGCCGCGCCAACATGGGCATCCAGGTGCTGCCGCCCGACATCAACGAGAGCGACTACTTCTTCACCGTCGCTTCCGCGACCCCGGGGACGGACAAGGCGATCCGCTTCGGTCTGGGCGCCGTCAAGGGAGTGGGGGAGGGGGCGATCGAGTCGGTGCTCGCGGCGCGCCGGCGGGTGGGACGCTTCCGCAGCCTGGCCCACCTGGTGAGCGAGATCGACCTGCGCCTCGCCAACCACAAGGTGCTCGAGTGCCTGATCAAGGCCGGCGCCTTCGACAGCCTGGGAGTGCACCGCGCGGCGCTCGCGAGCGTGCTCGACGACGTGCTCGAGTACGGCCAGCGGCGGCGCCGCGAGCGCGAGGAGGGGCAGACCAACCTGTTCGGCCTGGCCGCACTGTTTGCGGGCGGCCAGGGCGGTGTCGGCGGCATGGGCGGCGTCGGCGGCATGGGCGGCATGGGCGGCGCCGGCGAGATGAGCAGCGCGGCCGGCGGCTTCGAGCGCGAGCCATGGCCCGACCCGGCCGCGCCGGCGTGGAGCGAGCGCGAGCGCCTGCGTTACGAGAAGGAGGCGCTTGGCCTCTACCTGACCGGCAACCCGCTGTCGGAGTACCAGGAAGCGCTGTCGCGTCTCACCACCCACTCGACCGCCGGCCTGAAGGAGGGTGCGGAGGGCACGGTGACGGTTGGCGGCGTGGTGAGCGGCTTCATTCGCGTCAAGATCAAGAGCGGCCCCAATGCCGGCCGCTTCATGGGCCGCTTCGTGCTCGAGGACCTCGAAGGGAGCCTGCCGGTCACCCTGTTCGCCAACCAGCTGCAGCAGTTCGGCGGCGTGGTGGCGGACGAGGCGGTGGTGCTGGTCAAGGGTCAGCTGCGCGACCGCGGCGGCCGCGCGAACCAGGCCGCAGCCGGCGGCCAGCCTGGCCAATCCCCGCAGCCAGCCGCCGGCCAGCCGGGTCCCGGCGACCTCGAGCTGACGGTCGAAGAGATCATTCCCCTGGACCGCTGGCGCGAGCGGGCGCCGGCCGGTATCGACCTGGTGGTCACCCCCGGCATGCCCGCGCCCGACCTGCGGCGGCTGCGCGATCTGCTCTACGAGCACCCCGGTCCGGTGCCGGTCTCGCTGTCGATCAAGGTCGACGACCACACCGTGCGCATCGCCACTCATGACAAGTGCAAGGTCGATTTCGGTCCCGAGCTCGCCGCCGCGATCGAGGCCATCCTCGGTCCGGGCTGCGTTCGCAAACGGCCCGAACAGGCGGCCTGAGGTGGAGCCGGGGCGCCTGCGGCCGGACCTGGCGGCGCGGGTGATCCTGGTGGCGCGCCTGGCGGCCGAGATGGGCGTCGAGGCCTGGCTGGTGGGCGGCACGGTGCGCGACCTGCTGCTGGGGCGCGACAGCCCTGACCTCGATTTCGTGGTGGTCGGCGACGGCCTCGGGCTGGCGGCCGCGGTCCACCAGGAGCTCGGGGGGAGCCTGCTCCGCCACCCCGAGTTCCTGACCGCGGACGTGATCGACGCCGCGGGCATCCACCTCGACATCGCCACCGCGCGGGAGGAGTCCTATCCGGCGATCGCCGCGCTGCCGGAGGTGCGGCCGGCGGCGGCCATCGCCGACGACCTCTGGCGGCGCGACTTCGCGGTCAACGCCATCGCGTTGCGCTTGACGGCGCCCCGCCGGGCGCGCGCGCCGCGCGACCGGGCGCGGACGCCGGAAGGCCAGGCGCGCACGCCCCCCGGCCGGGCGGGTACGCCGGACGGCGGGGGTTGGGGCGCCTTCGATCCCGGCGCTCCTCTCGACGCTGCGGCCGTGGCGGGCCTGGCAGCCGCCGGCGCCCTCGCGGATCCGGCCGGCGGGCTGTGGGACGTCGCCGCGGCCGATCTGCGAGTGCTGCACCAGGGCTCCTTCCTCGACGATCCGACGCGGGTGCTGCGAGGGGTGCGCTTCGAGGCGCGGCTGGGATTCCGGATGACGCCGGGGACCGACGAGCTGGCGCGGGAGGCGGTCGGGGCTGGCGCGTTCGCGCATCTGAGCGGCGCCCGCCTGCGGCACGAGCTCGAGCTGCTTCTTGCGGCCGAGCCGGTGCCGGCGGCAGCGCTGGGTGGCCTCGAGCGGCTGGAGGAGCTCGGAGCGCTTGCTGCCGTGCACCCGCGGCTGGATTTCGACACGGCGGCACGGCGGCGGGTGATCAACGCGGCCAAGGAATACGCCTGGTACCAGGCCTCAATTACAGGCAGCGCCGGCAGTGCCGGCAGTGCCTTCAGCGGCGGCAGCGCCGCTCGCCAGGCCGGAGCCGCTGGTGACGCCAGCTCAGCTCGTGATGCGGGCGCCGGCCATCGCCACCGATCTCAGGCGCGGTTGTGGCTGCTGCTCCTGCTGGCTCTCGCCGCCGGGCTCGACGAGGCCGAGCGGGGCGAGCTGGGCGCGCGCCTGCTGCTGGCCGGCGACGCGTTGCGGCTGATGGCCGGGTTCGGCAGGCGGCTGGCTGCCGCCCTGGCGCGGCTCGGCGCCGGCGCCCGGCCGCACGAGGTGGACGCTGCGCTTGCCGGCCTCGAAGAAGAGGAGCTGCTGCTGCTCGCGGCTGCCGGCGACCAGGCGCGGTCGTGGGTGCGGCGCTATCTGACGGAGCTGCGTCCGCTGGCGCTCGGGATCGGCGGCGCCGACCTGCTGGCGGCCGGCGCGCGCCGCGGTCCTGGGATCGGGCGCGCCTTGCGGGCTGCGCGTGCGGCGAGGCTCGACGGCGAGATCGGCGCCGGCGAGGAGCTCGACTTCGCGCTGGCGCGGTGGCGGGAGGCAGGCGAGGAGGAGGGAGGCGCGGGCCGATGATCGGGTGGCGCGTGGCTGCCGGCCTGGTTCTCATCGCGCTGGCAGTCGCCTTCGCCGGCGCGGCCGGCACGGGCGCCGCCGGCACCGCCGTCTCCGGTCCGTCCGACCGGTCGAGCGAGGTGTTGCGGTTCGACTGCGCCAGCCGCCTCGGCCGGCGGGAGGTCACCTTGTTCGGCAACGGCACCATTCGTCTGCGCGACGGGCCGATCGGCAAGGAGTGGATGGGTCTCGCGGAGCTGGGGCCCGAGGAGCTGCAGGGCACCTTGCGGCGTCTCGGGGACGAGGACCTTTCCGAGGCCGCGCACCTGCTGCCGGGAGTCGTCGGCGACTGGATCGAGAAGTGCGACCTGGTGCTCGAGCTCCCCGGCCGGCAGCGCCAGAAGTTCTTCTATGGGCGCTACGACGCGCTGCCGCTCGCTCTCTACCACGTCCAGAGCGTTGCCCAGGAGCTCGCTGCCAAGGTGGCGTTGTTGCGTGACGCCGAGCAGCTCCCCGCGCGCTACGAGCCGCGGCTGGGCGACGTCCTCAAGCGCACCGACGGCAACCGCTACCGGGTGGTCAATTTCACCAGCGACCGCAAGGGCGTCGAGCTCGACGGCCTCGATCAGCCGCTGCACCTGATCGTGCTGAAGGAGCAGATGCGGATGGAGTTCGTGGCCATCGTCTCGCGGGAGAGGTGAGCGGTGAGCTGCCGCACGAGAGCGCGCGTCCAGACGCACCTTGCCGCGGGCATGGAGGCAAGACTGGGCTGATGACGGCCGGGGGTGGCGGTGGACGTGGGCGCGGCGTTCATGGGAAGGGCGTTCGGGTCACCGGCGGCGCCTTTCGCGGCCGCGCCCTGACGGTGCCGGCGGGCGCCAGGCCGACCGAAGGGCGGGTGCGCGAGGCGCTCTTCTCGATCTGGCAAGACCGCCTCGAGGGAGCTCGATTCCTGGACCTCTTCGCCGGCAGCGGAGTGGTAGGGCTCGAGGCCGCCGGCCGCGGCGCCCTGAGCGTCCTGTGCGTGGATCAGGACCTCCAGGCGGTGCGCGCCATCGCGGCCAACGCCAGCCGTCTGGGTGAGGCCCTGCTGGAGACCCGGCGCCTCACCCTGCCAGCGGGTCTTGCCGCGCTGGCGGGCTCAGGAGCCCCGATCTCCTTCGACCTCGTCTTTGCCGATCCGCCCTACCGTTTCGAGGCCTTCGAGGAACTCTTGTGCGCCCTGCCACCGCTCCTCGCGCGCGACGGGGAGATCGCCGTCGAGCATTCCGCGAGGCGCGACCTCCCGCTCGCGACTGGCCCCCTGGTACGCACCGGCCTCCGCCGCTACGGCGAGAGCGCCCTCGCCTTCTACCGCGCCATGGCTTGAACTAGGAACGTGGTGCGTCCAGCACCTCGCGCACGCGGCGCACCAGGTTGGCGGGGATGAAGGGCTTCTCCAGTAGGACGAGGTCGTGGGCCAGGGCGGGACCGGCGATGGCCTTGTCGGGATAGCCTGACATGTACAGGACCCTGGCTTCGGGGTGGTGCTCCGCGACTTGGCGCACCAGGTCCGGGCCGCTCATGCCGGGCATCACCACGTCGGTCAGCAGCAGGTGGATCTCACCCTCGTGGCTGCGGCAGAGCTCGAGCGCTTCGCGGCCGCCGGCCGCTTGCAGCACCCGGTAACCGCCGTCGGCCAGGACCTTGACGACCAGCGAGCGCACCGCTTCCTCGTCCTCGGCGACGAGCACCGTCCCGCCGGCGGCCTGGGCAGCCGCGACCTCGGGCGGCGCGGTGTGGGCCTTGGCTTCCTGCGGCTGGTCGATGCGCGGCAGATAGACCTGAACGCTGCAGCCCCGGTCCGGCTCGGACTCCAGCCAGACGTAGCCGCCGCTCTGCTTGACCACCCCGTAGACCGTGGACAGCCCGAGGCCGGTTCCACGCCCCTTCTCCTTGGTGGTGAAGAACGGCTCGAAGGCCCGCGAGCGCGTCGCGGCGTCCATGCCCACGCCGGTGTCGCTTACCGTCAACCGCACGTAGTTGCCGGTGACGACGTTGAACGCACCACCCCCTTCACTGCCGCCGAGCCGGGCGTCCGCCGTGGTGAGGGTGAGCTTGCCGCCGCTGGGCATGGCGTCGCGCGCGTTCACCACCAGGTTCATGACCACCTGTTCGACCTGCGTGGGGTCGGCCAGGACGTGGCCGGCCTCGGGGTCGAGCGCGAACACGAGCTCGATGTCCTCGCGGATGATCCGCTGCAGCAACCCGCCCATCTCGCCGAGCAGCGCGTTCAGATCGAGGACCCGCGGCTGCATGACCTGCTGGCGGCTGAAAGCTAGGAGCTGCTGGGTGAGCGACGCCGCGCGGTCGGCGGCGCGGATGATCTCGCCGACGTGGGAGCGCATCCGGCTCGCCGCCGGGACCTCGCGGGAGACCAGCGACGCGTAGCCACCGATCACCGTCAGCAGGTTGTTGAAATCATGCGCAATGCCGCCCGCCAGCAGCCCGATCGCCTCCATCTTCTGCGTCTGGCGCAGGTGCTCCTCGAGCCGCTGCCGCTCGCTGACGTCGGTGACCAGCGCCAGCCGCGCCGGACGGCGGTAGCGGGCCTCGCTCTCCCGCAGCGCGGCCTGCGTGCGCCTGGCCTCCAGACCGAGCGCGATGGTGTTGGCAATCGTGCCGAGGGCCGCGCGGGTCGCGCCCGACAGCGGCCGTCTGACCCAGAGCGCCAGGACTCCGTGCAGGCGGTCGCCCGCGAGCAGGGGATAGCCGGCGAAGGCGGCGACGCCGGTCTGGGAGCCAGGCGCCAGCTCGGCCTCGTCCGGCTGATCCTCCCGCCACTCGTCGACGAACCGCGGCAGGCGTGCCGCGGCGATCTGACCGATCAGGCGCTGGCCGACCGGGACCGGCGCATCGCAGAGCGGCAGACAGCAGGAGCCGGCGCGCGCCCGGGGCTCGAGGACCTGACCTGCCTCGTCCAGGGTCCAGAGGCGGACGGCGGGAGCCTGCAGATAGCTGGCGATGGCCTCGACGCAGGCATGGAGGACGTCACCTTCGGGGTCGCCGCCGCGCGTCATGGCGCGCTCCACGTCCGCCTCGAGCGAGACCAGGCTCAGCTGCTCGAGCTCGGCCTGCGGCGGCCGGCTTCCCGGGAATTCGCGCCTATGCGTCGCCTGCATCTCGTTCCCCCTCCCGACCTAGCGTAGCGGCGTGGCCGGTGCCGGGTCCATCGGACGGGGGATGGTTCGGCTGTCCGCCCGCGTCCTACAGCGGCTGGACCACCGCGCCTGCCTGCACCGGCACGATGAAGGAGAACATGCTGCCCTGGCCGGGGCCGGCGCTGTCGACCCAGATACGGCCGCCGTGCAGCTCGACGAGGCGGCGCGCCAGCGCCAGGCCGAGGCCGCTGCCCGGTCGCTGGCGCCCATAGCCGTTGTCGAGCTGCTCGAAGGCTGCGAAGATGCGGTCGTGGTCGCCGGGAGCGATGCCGATGCCGGTGTCGGCAACCGACACGCACACCGCCGCCCCTGCCGCCAGCGGCAAGCCGTGGCAGACGCCGGCGTGGACCGTGACGCGGCCGCCCGCGGCGGTGAACTTCAAGGCGTTGCCCAAGAGATGCAGGACCACCTGCCGCAGCCGTAGCGGATCGACCTCGACCGGCGGCAGATTGGGTT
This sequence comes from Thermoanaerobaculia bacterium, assembly GCA_035949675.1. Lineage (GTDB taxonomy): Bacteria > Acidobacteriota > Thermoanaerobaculia > Multivoradales > UBA5704 > JASLEW01. The sequence goes on along the minus strand of DASZHY010000027.1, from coordinate 11,211 downwards.
CCAGCTCGGTCGCGAGGACGATCCCCTGCTCGCATGCCCGCTCCACCAGGCACTGCGCGATCTCCCCGAGCAGAGCGCCGACATCGGTCGGTTGCGGTTCGAGCTGCAGCCTGCCAGCCTCGATCTTGGCGAGGTCGCGAATGTCGTTGACCAGGTCGAGCAGGTGCCGGCCGCTGGTCATGATGTTTCCGAGGTACTGTCTCTGCAGCTCGTTGAGCTCGCCGGCAGAGCCCTCGGCCAGCAGCTCCGAGAAGCCGATCACCGAGTTGAGCGGCGTCACCAGCTCGTGGCTCATGTTGGCCAGGAAGGCGCTCTTGGCCATGCTGGTCCGCTGGGCTTCCTGCCTGGCGCGCAGTTCCAGAGCCTCGGCCTCCTTGCGCTCGGTGATGTCGCGGGCGATGCCGGCGATGCGATAGGGCACGTCATCGTCGTTGAGCACCGGGAAGGCGCGGTCGGAGATCCAGCGGATCGTGCCGTCGGCCCGCAGCACGCGGTATTCGACGTCCCAGGCGAGGTGGCGCTCGCGGCTGGCGAGCTCCGCGACGCGCCGCCGGTCGTCCGGATGCACCGCCGAAAGCCAGGAGCCCGGCTGCTCGTAGAGGCTGGTGACCGGTCTCGCCCAGACGCGCTCGTAGGCGGGGCTGACGTAGAGCATCTGCGGCGATCGCAGATCGAGAATGTAGAAGACGTCGGAGACGCTGGCAGCGAGCTGGCGGAAGCACTCCGGGTTGAGGTCGCCGACCTCGCGCAGGCGCTCGCGCTCCTGCTCGACGTCGACCGCCGGCGGTTGCGGTTTCATGGCCATAGGCTCTTTCAAGGTCAGGCGCGGCTGCTGGCGGCGGCCGGATGTTCCAGGAGCTCATGGACCTTGGCCGTCAGCACGCGCGGCGGGAAGGGCTTTTGCAGGAAGGCGAACTGCGGTCCCAGCATCGCGGAGTCGCGCCCGTAACCGGAGAGCAGCAGCACTGCCAGTCCGGCGCGGCTCGCCGCGAGCCGCCGCGCTAGCTCGGGGCCGGTCATCCCCGGCATCGTCACGTCGCTCACCAGCATGGCGATGGCGCGGCCCTTGGGCTCGGCGAAGCGCAGCGCTTCGGCGGCGTCGGCGGCGGCAAGCACCGCGTAACCGCTGGCTTCGAGGGTGATCCGCAGCAGCTCGCGCAGGGCGCGGTCGTCCTCGACCAGCAGGATGGTCTGAGTGTCGGGGCGTTTTCTCATGGCTTCCGTCTCCGCGCTGCAACTCTGAGCGGTGTCGCTCGGCCTCCGAGATCAAGCTTGGCACTTTGCCACTGGCGGTGCCAGCGGCCCCAACCTGATTGTTGAGTAAGAAGTGCCGTCACCGCAAGTCGGGTTCTGTCCTACATTGGCAGCGGCGGCGCACGGTCGAAAAACATTGTCAAAGCTCAACAGCATGATCCAATCGGATGGTCGACGAATTCACTCACCTGCGCTCCGAGCGGTGCGGCAGGTTGCTTTTCGCGATCCCGAGGTGTCTTTCTCTACAGCACCCAAAGGAGACGCCAATGAACGCACGCCTCACGGTTCGCAGCGCAGCCCTTCTCAGAGTGGCCCTCGCCCTCGTGCCGCTGGCGCTGCCGCTCGCCGGCGCGGTGCCGGCGATGGCGGTGACGCAGGGGCCGTACACGCTCGAGGTATTGGTCGACGGCTGGCCGCTCGGCGAGCTCCACGGCAACGGACGCTGCTATGTCGAGGCCTCCCCGGGCCACGAGTACGCGCTGCGGCTGACCAACAACACCGGACGGCGGGTGGCGATGGCAGTCTCCGTCGACGGGCTGAACACGATCGACGCCAAGACCACGACGGCACGCGCCGGATCGAAGTGGATCCTCGAGCCGTACGAGTCGATCGTTCTCGAGGGCTGGCAGACCAGCGCGGCGCTGGCGCGCCGGTTCTACTTCACGACCGAAAAGAGCTCTTACGGGGCGTGGCTGGGGAAGACGGCGAACCTCGGCGTGATCGCGGCGGCGGTGTTTCGCGAGCGCGCACCCGAACCCGAGCGCCCGAAGCTCTTCCGTGAGCGCGGCCAGCCACGGAGCCCGGAGTCAGGGGCCGAGTTGGGTGGGCGGGGCGGGTCGCCGGACGGGGCTGTGCCCGGAGCGGCCGCACCGCCCGCGGCCTCGAGCGCACCGGCGCCAGCCGAAGGCGACCGGCCGGACGTGCGCTCCGAGAGCCGGGAGGAGCCGAAGGGGTACTCCCAGCCTGTCGACGAGTACGCCGCGACCGGTATCGGGCGCGAGGTCGACCATCAGGTGGAGAGCGTTCGCTTCCGCGCCGAGCGCTCGGCCGCTGCTTTCCTGGAGGTTCGCTACGAGTACCGGCCGGCGTTGGTGAAGCTCGGGCTGCTGCCGCGAGACCGCACCATCGATCCGCTACGGCGACGCGAGCGTGCGCGCGGCTTCGAACCCGGCTTCGCACCGGATCCCTACCGGCCCGGCGGCGGCGGGCAGTAGGCTGCCGGCGAGGACGCCGCGGCGGTCTGCGGCGGCCGGAGTGAGGTAGCGGGCCGTTCCGGCGGGGACGCGAGCGTGGGGTAGGATCGGCCTGTTTTGAGCGCTCGGACCGACGAAGCGGACCAGCCCGGCGGCGCGGCGGCGCCGGTCCGCTCCGAGGCGCGGCGGCTTCGCTGGCTGGCGGCCGCCGCCGCGGTTTCGGCGGTCGCGACGCGGCTGCCGTTCGCGGCACGGCGCCTGTGGGACCACGATTCGGTGCAGTTCGCTCTCGGGGTGGAGAAGTACGACCTTGCCGCGCACCACCCGCATCCGCCGGGCTACCCGCTCTACATCGCGGTCCTCAAGCTGCTGGCGGCGCTCGGCCTGGATGCGTTGCACGGCATGGTGGCGCTGTCGATCCTTGCCGCGGCCCTTGGCGCGGGGCTGATCGTGCCGCTCACCGCGCGCCTGGTGCGCGCGGCCGCGGGCGGCGCCCTTCCGGCCGGCGCCGATCCGGCGGGCGCCATTTCGACCGGCGCCGTTTCGATGGGCGCCGTCCCAGCCGCTGCGCTGGCCGCGGCGCTCTACGTCTTCAACCCGCTGCTCTGGTTCTACGGCGAGCTGCCGCTGGTCTATGCGGTCGAGGGCGGCATGACCGTGGGTCTCGCCTATGCGGCGCTGCGGATGGCGGATGGACGCGGCGATTTCCTCCTGGCCTGCGCCGCCTTCGCGCTGGCCGGCGGCGTGCGTCCGTCGACGCTGCTGCTGTTGTTGCCGCTGCTGCTGGCCGGTGCCTGGCGTGCCTGGCGGCGAGGCGCGACCCTTGGCACGCTGGCGGCGGGCGCCGTGCTCGCCGGCGCCATCGGACTCGCCTGGCTGTTGCCCCTCCTGGCGGCCGCCGGCGGCCTTGCCGGCTACCAGCGCATCGGCAGCGAGCATTTCCGCGCCCTGCTGCCCTACACCTCGATCCTCTACGGTGCGGGCTGGCGGGCGCTGGCCCACAACTTGACCATCATGACCAAGTGGTTCCTGCAAGGCATGGCGCCGGCCGCGGCGGCGCTCGGCGCGCTCTGGCTGTGGCCTCAGGGACGGCCCCGCCGGCCTTCCCCGATCGTCGCCGGGGTGCGTCTGCTGGCGGCGAGCTGGCTCTGGCTCGCGGCCTGGGCGGTGCCGCCCATCCTGTTCTTTGCCCTGTTCCACGTCACCAAGGCAGGCTACACCCTCGTCTACCTGCCGGCGCTGCTGGTGGGCGCGTGCCTGCTGGGAACGCCGGCAATGAGCGCCGGTGCCTTTCGGGCTCGGGACGCCGCCGCCGTCGTTCTGGCCGCCGCTGCCGGCGCCGGGGTGTTCCTCTTCGGCGCCGAACGGCGCCCCGAGCAGCCGCGCGCCCTGGCGATCGTCCGCAATGAGTTCAACCGCCGCGCGCTTGCCACTTTCGAGCAGGACCTCGACCGCCTCCTTGCCACCTTGCGCAGCTTCCCTCCGGGTGTCACCGTCCTCGCAACGGTCGAGCTCTCAGGGACCGGCGCGGCAGGCCCCGAGGGCTTTCTGTATCCTTGGCAGCGACATCTGCAGTGGTACCTTCCCGACTACGAAGTCCTGCACCTGGTCCCCGAAGATCACCTCGTCTTCGTCACCAAAGGACACCATCCGTTCGTTCGCGAGGGACCGAGGCTCGAGCTGCCGCCGGGTACGAGCCAGCTCGCGATCGTCCTGTCGGGTCCGACCGGCAGCCGCTTCCCGCTCTCAGCCTGGCCGTGGCGCCGCTTCGGCGACACCTTCTATCTCGTCGTCGTTCCCGTCTCGGGGCACCTCGTGCTGGGGCCGTTCGAATTCGCGGTGCCGCGGGAGACGACCGCGCGCAGTGCTGCTTCATACTGAGAATCGATACCGGCCATGTCTCCGAGCTCGCGATCGGAGAGGCACGACCCGCTCGGCCTACTCGAAGACCTCGCTCATAGGGATCTCGAGCCCCGGCAGCAGCGGAGTGGCGAGAACGTCGCCCGCGGCAAGCGACAGCGAGGCACCGAGTGCCAATCGGCCACCTGGGCCCGTGGCACGGTAAACCTCGAGCGTCTCCGTCTCCGGATCGACGATCCAGTACTCGGGTACCCCTTGGGCTTCGTAGAGTCGGTACTTCTTGGTCCTGTCCACCACACGGTTCGAAGGCGAAAGTACCTCGATAACCAGATCGGGAGCGCCCGCCACGTAGCGCTCGCGCACCCGATCCGCCTTCGCGCCGGAGACGTAGAGCAAGTCGGGCTCGACCACGTCATGCTGAGAGAACAGCACGTCCACCGGCCCTACCAGGACTTTACCGAGCCGGTGCGCACGGACGAAGGGTAGGAGGATAGCCGTAAGGTTTGCCACGATGCCCTGGTGCTTCACTGCAGGTGCCGGGCTCACGTAGTGCTCACCGCCGATCAGCTCGTGGCGCAGGAGGTCCTCCGGCAGGCGCAGGAGATCCTCGTAGGTCATCGGCTGCTGGGAGGTGAACTCGAAGACCTCGCTCAGCGGAATCCGCAGACCGGGCAGCAGCGGGGTCTCGAGGACGTCGCTGGCGGCGAGCGCGAGCTTGGCGCTGAGCGCGAGCGGGCCTCCGGGAGCGGTGGTGCGGTAGACCTCGAGCGTCTCCGCCGCAGGGTCGACGATCCAGTACTCGGGTACCCCTTGGGCTTCGTAGAGTCGGTACTTCTTGGTTTTGTCCAACGCACGGTTCGAAGGCGATAGGACCTCGATCACCAAGTCGGGAGCGCCCGTCACGTAGCGCTCGCGCACCCGATCCGCCTTCGCGCTGGAGACGTAGATCACGTCGGGCTCCACCACGTCGTATTTGGTGAACAGCACGTCCACAGGCCCTACCAGGACTTCGCCGAGACGGTGCGCGCGGACGAAATTCGATAGGATAATCGTGAGGTTCACCACGATTCTCTGATGCTTCACTGCGGGTGCCGGGCTCACGTAGTGTTGACCGCCGATCAGCTCGTGGCGCAGGAGGTCGTCCGGCAGGCGCAGGAGGTCGTCGTAGGTCATCGGCTGCTGGGAGGCGGTCGTCATCTGCCTTTCCCCCTTCGCGGCCATGCTAACCTCTCAGTTAACATAGACGCAAACGGCACGACGATTTGCGGACTGCGGACATCGAGCTCGATTGAGCTTCGATCTCTTGGAACCGCGCGCCCGTGCCGCACCGCTACTTGAGGAAGAACGCCAGCTCCTCGAGGTTGATGCGCAGATCGACGTTCTTGAGCGGAACTCCCGACCTGGGCTTGACCCGGACGGTGGCGAAGTTGAGGACGCCGCGGATGCCGGCGTCGGCGAGCGTGTCGTAGTAGTGCTGCGCAAGCTCGCTGGGCACGGTCAGCACGCCGATCACCGCGCCGGATTCGCGCACCACGTCCGCGAGGCCGGCGGCGTCACGGACGGTGAAGCCGGCGACGCTCTTGCCGATCTTTCGCGGGTCGTTGTCCACCCCGGCGACGACGTGGAAGGCGCCGTGATTGAAGCCCAGGTAGCGGGCGAGGGCGCTGCCGAGATTGCCCATGCCGACGATGACCATGGGGTGGTCGCGGTCGAGCCCGAGCAGCGCGTCGAGGTGCTCGGCGAGCTCGTCGATCTGGTAGCCCACGCCGCGGATGCCGAACTCCCCGAACTGGGCGAGGTCCTTGCGGATCTGGGTCGCCGACAGGTGATAGCGCTGCGCCATCTCCTGCGAGGAGATGCGAGCCAGGCCCAGCTCCTGCAGCTGGCGCAGACAGCGAAGGTAGAACGAGAGGCGGTTCAAGGTGAGCGGGGAGATCTCCTGCAGCCCGCCGTGCTCGCTCTGCTCGCTGTGATCGCCGTGTTCGCCTTGCTCGTTCACCTCGCTCCGGTTGCCGCGATGAGCCATTGCAGCAGGTCACCCGGCCACAGGCCCAGAACCAGCGTGGCGAGCGCCGCGATCACCGCCGCCGCCCGCCCCCAGCCGTCGATCAGCAGACCCTCCGGCTGCCGCCTCTCCGGACGCATGTAGAGCACGTACACGACCCGCAGGTAGTAATAGACGCCGACCAGGCTTGCCAGCACGCCCAGAACCGCCAGGCGGACGTGGCCGGCCGCCACCGCCTGCTGAAACACCAGGTACTTGCCGAGGAAACCCATGGTGGGCGGGATGCCGCCGAGCGACAGCATGCAGATCGCCAGGCACCCGGCGAGCAGCGGGTAGCGATAGCCCCAGCCCGCCAGCTCGTCGATCTCGTGACGGGCGCCAGGCCGGCTGTAGAGCAGGCTCACCACCGCGAAGGCGCCGGCGTTCATCAGCACGTAGGCGAGCAGGTAGACGAGCAGCGGCGTGAGGCTGGCGCGGTCGAAGGTGACCAGCGCCAGCAACAGGTAGCCCATGTGGGCGACACCGGAATAGGCGAGCATGCGCTTGATGTCGGTCTGCGCCAGGGCCAGGAGGTTGCCGGCCACCATCGACAGCGCCGACAGCGCGCTCACCACGCCGACCCATCGCGCCGCGGTGGCGTTGGGGCTCTGCGCCGCCACCTCGAGCAGACGGAAGAGCACCAGCGCGCTCGCCACCTTGGGAGCCACCGACAGGAAGGCGACGAAAGGCGAAGGCGCACCCTGGTAGGTGTCGGGCGACCAGGCGTGGAACGGCACCAGCGCCATCTTGAAGCCGAAGCCGCAGACCACCAGCAGCAGGCCCAGGCTGGCGATCACCGTGCCCTGGCCGCCGACGAACGCGCGTCCGATCGCCTCGAGCCGGGTGCTGCCGGTCGCGCCGTAGAGCAGCGCGATGCCGAACAGCACGAAGGCGCTGACGAAGGCGCCCATCAGGAAATACTTGATCGCCGCCTCGACGGCGACGCTGACCCGCCGGTGATAGGCGGCGAGCGAGTACAGGCTGATCGACAGCAGCTCGAGCGACAGGAAGATGGTCAGCAGCTCGGTGGCGCGCAGCATCAGCAGCATGCCGGTGGCGCACCACAACAGCAGCGCGTAGTACTCGCCGCCCAGGATGCGCTCGCGGCGGAGGTAGTTGTCGGAGGCGAGCACGCAGAGGGCGGTGGCGACCAGGACCACCGCGGAGAAGGCGAAGGTGATGCGGCTGGTCTCGAGCATGCCGTTGCAGGTCTTGAGGAGGAAGAGCGGGTCGCCGCCGCCGCCGAGATCCGCCCACGCCACCGCCGCGCCCCAGGCGGCAGCCGCGGTGACCGCCAGCGCCACCGCGGTCCAGGCGCGCCGCAGCCCGGGGGCCACGGCGTCGAGCAGCAGGATCAGCACGCCGCCGCCGCAGAGGATCAGCTCCGGCAACAGGCTCACCAGGTCGGCGTGGGTCATCGCGGCCCCCCCGCGGCAGGCGTCGCCAGGGCAACGGGCGGCGCGGCCGGGGCGACCGCCGCGGCAGTCCCTGCCGGGGGCCGGGGGCCTCCGGGTCTCCCAGCAGCGCCGGCGGTTGCCGGCGGACGCAGCCCCGCCATCTTCGGCTTCGGCGTTGTTGCCGGCCGCGGCCGCGGCGTCGTTGCTGGCACCGGCTGCGCAGCCAGCGCTTCCAGGCGGGCCGGCAGCGCCCGCAGGGCGGCCTGCCGCACCTCGGGGCCGCTCAGCCGCTCCCGGTAGTCGGCGAGCGTGGCGGCGAGCGCCTGCTCGCTGGGCTTGAGGAAGTGGGCGGGCACGACGCCGATCCAGACCATCAGCACGCACAGCGGCACGAGCGCCGCCACCTCGCGCCAGCCGAGGTCGGCAAGGCCGCGGTTCTCTTCCTTGGTGATTGGCCCGAAGAGGATGCGCTGGACAAGCTTGAGCAGGTAGAGCGCCGCCAGCACCACGCCGAAGGTGGCGACCGCCGCCGGCCAGCCGAGGGCGCGGAAGCTGCCGGCCAGGATCAGGAACTCGCCGGCGAAGCCGTTGAGCGCCGGCAGGCCCACCGAGGCCAGCGACGAGAACACCAGGAAGAAGGCGAAGACCGGCATCACCTTGGCAAGGCCGCCGAACTCGTCGAACTGCTTGGTGTGGCGCCGGTCGTAGAGCATGCCGACGAGCAGGAACAGGGCGCCGGTCGAGAGGCCGTGGTTGACCATCTGCAGCAGCGCCCCCTGCCAGGCGACCATGTCGGCCGCCAGCAGCCCCAGCATCACGTAGCCGAGGTGGGCGATCGAGGAGTAGGCCACCAGCTTCTTGGCGTCCGCCTGCACCCACGACACCATGGCGCCGTAAAGGATGCCGACCAGCGCCAGGGCGATGAGGACCGGCAGCGCCGCGTGGCTGGCCTTGGGGAACAGCGGCATGGCGAAGCGCAGATAGCCGTAGGTGCCGAGCTTCAGCAGGATGCCGGCGAGCAGCACCGAGCCGCCGGTGGGCGCCTCGACGTGGGCGTCCGGCAGCCAGGTGTGGAATGGGAACATCGGCACCTTGATCAGGAAAGCCGCGGCAAACGCCACGAACAGCCACAGCTGCGCCTGCGGCGGCAGGTCGAGGCGGAGCAGGTCCTGGTAGGCGAAGCTCCAGACGCCGCCGCTCACCTCCTTGTAGGTCCAGGCCAGCCATAGGATGGCCACCAGCATCAGCAGGCTGCCGGCCATGGTGAAGAGGAAGAACTTGATCGCGGCATAGATCCGCCGCTCGCCGCCCCAGATGCCGATCAGCAAGTACATCGGCACCAGCATGACTTCCCAGAAGACGTAGAACACGAAGAGGTCGAACGCCATGAGCGCGCCGAGCACGCCGGTGGTCATCAGCAGCAGGGCGGCGGCGTAGGACCGCCAGTGGCGCTCGATGCCGCGCCACGAGCCGAGCACGACGATCGGCAGCAGCAGGATCGCCAGCACCGAGAGCGGCAGCGAAATGCCGTCCAGGCGCAAGTCGTAGCGGATGCCGTAACCCGAGATCCACGACAGGCGCGGATCGCGCACCACCGGGAAGCCGCCGCCGGCCGTCAGGTTGCCGCCGGCCAGAACGAGCGCCATGGCCAGCTCGAGCAGCGAGACGGCCAGCGCGTAGACCTTCACCGCGCGCGCCGAGCCGCGCGGGAAGAACGGCAGCGGCAGGCAGGCCACGGCGGGGAAGAACACCAGCCGGGTGAGGGTGTTGCCGGTGAGCAGCTCGAGGAAGGCTTGCATGTCAGTGCGCGATCCACCAGAAGAAAACGATCACTCCGAGGAAGAAGTAAAGGGCGTAGTTGCGGACGTTGCCGGTGGTGGTCAGGCTGCCGAGGTCGCCGGTGGCGCGGGTGACGGCGGCGCCGGCGCGCACCGAGCCGTCGATGACCAGCGCGTCGACGACGCGGTAGAACACCCAGGACAGCCCGTGCAGCGGGCGCACCACCAGGGCGTCGTAGATCTCGTCCACGTACCACTTGTTGGCGAGCAGGCGGTGCAGCGTCGGGTATCTCTCCTCGAACGCCAGGCCGCGCTCGGCGCCGTCGGGCCCGCCGTAGATCGACCGCGCCAGCCAGATCCCGGCGACCGCGATGCCGACGGAAAGCAGGATGAGGACGGCCTCGGCGCCTAAGCCGAGCTCGTGCTCGCCGGCCGCCGCCAGCGCGCTGCCCGCGCTGGCCGTAGTCAGCGCGGGGCCCGCCGCCGCCGCAGGGGTGCCGGCGGCGGTGCCGGGGATGACCGCCAGCACCGGCTCGAGGAAGCGGTGGAACCAGTTGGCGCCGTGGACCAGCGGGATCTCCACCCAGCCGGCGATCACGGCGCCGATCGCCAGCAGCACCAGCGGCACCGTCATCACCGGCGGCGCCTCGTGCAGGTGGTGCTCCTGCTCGTGGCTGCCGCGGAACTTGCCGTCGAACGTCAGGTGCACGGCGCGGAACATGTAGAACGCGGTGAGGCCGGCGGTGATCCAGCCGACCCCCCAGAACAGCCAGTGGAGCGGCATCCCCGAGGCCGCGGCGGCGGCGAGGATCTCGTCCTTGCTGAAGAAGCCGGCAAAGACAGGGATGCCGGCGAGCGCCAGCGCGCCGATGACGAAGGTGCGGTAGGTGACCGGCAGCCGCTGCTTGAGGCCCCCCATCTTCTGCATGTCCTGCTCGCCGCCCATGGCATGGATGACCGCACCGGAGCCGAGGAACAGCAGCGCCTTGAAGAAAGCGTGGGTCAGCACGTGGAACAGCGCGGCGCTGAAGGCGCCGACGCCGACCGCCATGAACATGTAGCCGAGCTGCGACACGGTCGAGTAGGCGAGCACCTTCTTGATGTCGTTCTGCGCCATGCCGATGGTGGCGGCGAGCAGCGCGGTGGCGGTGCCGATGATGGCCACGAAGAGCGACACCCCCGGCGTCAGCTGATAGATCACGTTCGAGCGCACCGCCATGTAAACGCCGGCCGTCACCATGGTGGCGGCATGGATCAGCGCCGACACCGGCGTCGGGCCCGCCATCGCATCGGGCAGCCAGACGTAGAGCGGGATCTGCGCGCTCTTGCCCATGGCGCCGATGAAGAAGCACAGTCCGACGAAGGCCGCGAACGACAGGCCGCCGGCGTAGGCGCCGGTGCCCAGGGCGGGCTGCGAGGCGAGCCGGTGGAAGATGGGGCTGAAATCGAGCGTGCCGAAACGCGCGATCAGCGCGAACATGCCGATCAGGAAGGCGAAGTCGCCGATGCGGTTGACGATGAAAGCCTTTTTTCCGGCGTAGGGAGGGAACTCCTGGTCGTAGTAGAAACCGATCAGCAGGTACGAGCAGAGCCCGACGCCCTCCCAGCCGACGAACATCACCAGGTAGTTGTTGCCGAGGACCAGCGTCAGCATCGCCGCCATGAACAGGTTCAGGTAGGCGAAG